>JAEUJO010000049.1 GCA_016794615.1 Pseudonocardia sp.
GCCGCAGTGGGCAGGTCCCGCGGCCGCGCGGCGTGTTCCAGCTCGGTCAGCGCCGCGCGCAGGCCGTCGACGAAGACCTGAATGTCGGGGCAGGCGTCCCGGTCCGCGACGACCGTGATGCCGAGGCGGCCGGCGTAGGACAACGCACCGACGCCGACGGGCACCCGTCCGGTGAGCGGCACGACCGGGTACAGCTCGTGGACCTGCGCGCCGGCCAGGTACAGCGGCGCCCGTGGACCGGGGACGTCGGCCACGTACACGTCGGCCCAGCGCTGCCGGGCCGCGACACGCATCATCAGCCGCCGGACGAGCCGGCTCCGGTTCGGCCCGCCCGACGGGGCGGGGATGACGTGCTGCTTGCAGCCGGCGGCAGCCACCGCCACCCGGCGGAGCCGCTCGACGGCGTCGTCGATTCCCAGGGGCAGGGGGACGAACATCATGCCACCGGCGTCGGGGCGGGCTGCCGCGGTGCGTCGGAGCAGGAGCGTCACGGGCTCGTAGGCGAGCGAGTGACGATCCCGGACGTCCTCCCCCCGGCTCAGCAGGAGTGCCCGGAGGCCGCCGGCGACGGCCGCCAGCAGCACGTCGTTCACCGTCGCACCGTGTGCGTGCGCGACGTCGCGCACGAGGTCGAGACGGCCGTCGACGACGCGCAGCCGCCGCCCCGGCCCGACGACGCGATCCAGGCTCGTCGGCGGCACCCGCCGGACCGCGTCGAGCTCCCGCAGCGCGAACCACGCTCGATTCGCCCGACCCACCAGGCCGACCGGGCGGGCGAGAGCTCTCCCGGAGGGCCGCAGCCGGCGGAGCTGATCACGCAACAGCGCCGAGGTCGACAGCGGCGGCGCGGGCGGCCGATCCGCACCACGGGGTTCCCCGGTCGCCTCCCGGTCGAGCAACGCGCCGAGCAGCGCCATGCCCCCGACGCCGTCGGCGACGACGTGATGCACCTTCAGGAGCATCCCGACCCGGCCGCCCGCGAGCCCGGGCAGGAACCACATCTCCCACGGGGGACGCGCGAGGTCGAGCCGCGGGCTCCACAGCTCCTCCACCGCCTGGACCAGCTGCGCGGTGTCGGCCTGCGGCGTCAGGGGGATGACGTGCACGTGCCGGGTGAGGTCGACGGCGGGTGCGTCCACCCACACCGGTGGCCCCAGCAGGCGCGGCGGCACGTGGAGCACCTGGCGGAAGCGCGGTACCCGGTTCAGCCGCCCGCCCACCGCCCGCCGCGCGGCCTCGATGTCGAACCGGCCGTCCGCGTCGACCGCGACAGTGCCGTCGAGCACGGCCACGACACCGATGTGCATCGGCCAGCCCGCCTCCTCCGACTGCAGCATCAGGAGGTCCGGCCCGCTCAGGCGGTCCAACCCGGCCATGCCCCCAGGCTCGTCCCCCCGGCAGCGGCGGCGGCAGTGCCGGACGCACCGCGGCGCGCTCCCGAACGGCCCGACCGGCTCACGTCGTACGCCGCTGCGGAGCCGCGCCGCCCCGATGGCCGCAGCCCGGAGTAGGGCGTTCCCTACCGTGTCGTAGGGGTGTCGCCACCCGATTCTGGGGTCGTCACCCTCGCCCTCCCTCGGGTATTCGCCGGACACTTTTCCCGGCACCGCACGACCGGAACGTGAAATGACCGAGGAGCAGTCGATGTCGATTTCCACCGACGTCCGAAACGAGTCGACCACGACCGAACTGCTGTTCGCCGCCCGTTCCGGCGACCGATCGGCCTGGGAGCAGATCGTCAAACGCTACGCGCGACTCGTGCGATCGATCGCCGCTGAGTTCCGGCTCCAGGAATCCGACGCCGCGGACGTCGCGCAGAACACCTGGTTGCGGCTCCTCGCGTACGGGGGAACGATCCGCGATCCCGAGAAGCTCGGCTCCTGGCTCGCCACCACCGCGCGCCGGGAGGCGTCCGCGCTCCTCCGCCGGTCCCGTCCGGAGGTGGCGTCGGAGTCGGTGGGCGACGGGGTCGCGGCCGGGGATCCCTCGCCCGAAGACGTCGTCGTCGCCGCCGAGACCGCCGCCGGGGTCCGGCGAGCCGCGGGCGGGCTCAACGACCGGCAGCGGCGCCTCGTGAACGCGCTGTTCTACCAGTCGCCGATCATCAGCTACGACGAGGTGGCGCGCCGAACGGGGCTGCCGGTGGGAAGCATCGGTCCGACCCGGATCCGGACGCTCAAGCGACTGCACCGGACACTGGTCGGGATGGAACTCGCCGCGTGATCGGCGGCGCCGCGGCGCACCGTGTCGCGTCGCCGCGGTGTGACCCGGCGGACGGAGTCCGCCCTCCGGTGCGCGGGGCCGCTGTTCGACGGTGACACCGGGTGGCAGGCGTTCTCCGCGCGGTGACGCCCGTTCCCCTGGCGCCGTCGCGCCGACAGACTGCTTGTCGTGTCCCGCAAGGAGACGTTCGTCGGGCGCGCCGGCGAGCTCGCCACGATGAGCGCGGAGCTCGACCGCGTCCGGACCGGGCACCCGCGTGTCCTGTGGGTGAGCGGTCCGGCGGGTATCGGGAAGACCTCGCTCGTCCGCCGCCTCCTCGACGACCGCGCCGACGGCCGCGTCCTGCGCGGCGACGGCGACGAGGGTGAGGCCGGGCTCCCGTTCGGGGTGCTGGGCCAGCTGGTCGGCGACGTGCCCCGCCGGCACCTCGGGCCGCTGCTCGCCGCGGGGCCGGCGCCGGACGCGGACCCGCTCGCGGTGGGCGCCGAGCTGCTGACCGTCCTGGGCGCCCTGCAGTCCTCGGGCCCGGTCGTGGTCGTGGTCGACGACGCCCAGTGGGTCGACGACGCGACGGCGCGGGCGCTCGTGTTCGTCGGGCGACGGCTGCACCGCGACCAGGTCCTCGTGGTGGTCGCGGCGCGGGACGACACACCGCCCGAGGCGGCGTGGTGGGAGCGCGGGCTCACGCAGGACCACCTCGTGCACCGCATCCGGCTCGGTGGGCTCGACGCCGACGACATCGTCGCGCTGTCGGGCGCGGTCGGCGGCCCGGTGCTGACCCCCGAGGCCGGTAGGCGCCTGCGCGACCACACCGACGGCCATCCGCTGCACGCCACGGCGCTGCTGACCGAGCTCCCGGCCGAGGCGCTCGCCGACACGTCGCGGATCCTGCCCGCACCCCGCTCCTTCGCCGCCCTCGTGCTGGTCCGGGTGGCCAAGCTGACGCGGCCGGCGCAGGACCTGGTCGTGGCGACGGCCGTGCTCGGGCGGCGCTCGCCGCTGTCCGACGTCGTCGCGCTCGCCGCGCCGGCCGACCCGCTCGCGGCGCTGGACGAGGCGGTCCGGGCGGGGCTGCTCGACGAGGTGCTGACCGGGGCCGCGCACCACGTCGCCTTCCCGCACGAGCTGGTCAGGGCGGCGGTGTACGCCGACCTGGCGCCCGGCCGCCGGCACGCGTTGCACCGGGCCGCGGCAGGGCTGCTCGGCGGCGACGCCGCGATGGACCACCGGGTCGCCGCGGCCGTCGGGCCGGATCCCGCGCTCGCCGCCGAGCTCACCTCGCTCGGGCGGGCCGAGGTCGGCGCGCGTCGGTGGCGCCACGCCGCGGACCGGCTCACGGCGGCCGCCGACCTGAGCGGCACGCCGGAGGAGCGGGGTGCCCGGCTCGTCCTCGCCGTGGGGGCGATGCTCGCAGGCGGCGAGCTCGCCCGGGCCATGCGCGCGGAGGCCGACCTGCGCGCCGGCCCCGCGACGCCGGGGCTCGACGGCGTCCTCGGCCGGCTCGAAGCGCTGACCGGGCGGTTCGACACCGCGCGGGAGACGCTGACGGCCGCGCTGCACACCGCCGACGCGGACCCGGGGCGGCGCGCGGTCGCCGCCGCCCACCTCGCGCTGGTGTCCTTGCTCGAGGGCGACCCCGGCCCCGCGGCCGGGCTGGCGGCGGGGCCGGCCGCGCAGTCACCGCCGCCGGACGCACCGCCGGAGGTCGCCGGGCTGGCGCGGTTCGTGCACGTCCTCGGGCTCGCCGTGCAGGGCAGACACGCCGACGCGAGGACCGAGCTGGCGCGCAGGCGGGCCGGGCCCGACCCGGCCGAGGCGGAGGAGGCGCGTGCGTTGTCGGGCATCCTCGCGCTGTGGGCCGACGACGTCACGGCCGCGGCGGTGGACCTGGCCGGGGTCGGGCGGGACGGCGCACCGCCGATGTCGGTGCAGGGGCGGATCATGGTCCTCGGCCACCTCGCGGAGGCGCAGTACCGGCTGGGCGACTGGGACGCCGCCGCCGCGAACGGCGCGCTCGCGGTGTCGCTCGTCCGCGACGCGGGGGTGCTGCTGGGCGCGGGCGTCGCCAACGCCCTGGCGGCGCACGTCGCGGCGGGCCGGGGCGACTGGGAGACCGCCGAGGAACGTGTCTCGACCGCGGCGCTGGCGGCGGAGGTCCTGCCGTGGTGGGGCGCCCGGGCGCACGCCGCGACGGCCCGGGCGGTGCTCGCCCAGGCCCGCGGCGACCACGCCGCGATGATCGGGGCCCTGGCGAGCTACGCCGACCCGGCCGTCCGCGACCCCGTCGACCGGGTCGGGGTGCTCCCCTGGCGGGCACTGCGCGTCGAGGCGTTGCTCGGGCTCGGCCGGATCGACCAGGCGAGGACCGCGCTCGCCGAGCTGGAGGAGCGGGTGGCGGGGCGCCCGCCCGGCTGGTCGGCGCTGGAGGCGGCCCGGCTGCGGTGCGAGATCGCCGAGGTCTCCGCGGCCGGCGCCGAGGTGCGCCGGGCCCACGAGCGGGCGGCGGCGCTGGCGGAGCGGGTACCCGCCGAGCTGCCCCGGGCCCGCCTGGAGATGGCGCACGCCCGGTGCCTGCTCGCCGCGGGTGAGCGGCGGCCGGCCGTCGACCTCCTGCGGTCGGCGCACAGCCGGCTGGGACGGATGGGCGCGGCGCCGTACCTCGAGCGGTGCGACGCCCTGCTGCGCGCCGCCGGGCTGCACCCCCCGGCCGCGGGCGGGACCTTCGACCTCACCCCGCAGGAGCTCGCCGTCGCCCGCCTGGTCGCTGCGGGCCGCACCAACCAGGAGGCAGGCACCGCGCTGTTCGTCACGGGCCGGACCGTCGCGTTCCACCTGAGCAACATCTACGCGAAGCTCGGCGTCTCCTCCCGCCGCGAGCTCGCGGCGCGGCTCGACAGCGCGACTGGCAGGTCCGCTGGAAGGTCCTGACAGTTTCCCGGCCCCCCGGGCGCGGCACCCTCGGGCACGCCTCCGAACCGCGTGAGTGGAGGGCCGGTGAGACTGCTGATCGACCTCTTCCGCACCGTCGACGGGCGCCTGGAGGGTGTCGTCCACGCACCCGGCGCCGACGCGACCGCGTTCACGGGGGTGCTCGACCTGCTGCGGGTGCTCGAGGAGATCGACCTGGCCGCGCCCGACGACACGGACATGACCGACCGGGAGCCCACATGACGAGCACGCGCACCGATGCCGATCCCTTCGAGGACATCCCCGGGCCCCGGCCCCTGCCGCTGGTGGGCAACGCCTTCGACGTCGACCGGGCCGACCCGCTCGGCGGCTTCGTCCGGATGGCCCAGGAGTACGGGCCGCTGTTCAAGATCGTCACGCCGGGTGGCGTGCGGTTGTTCGTGTCGGGACCGGAGCTGGTGAACGAGGTCTGCGACGACGAACTGTTCGACAAGTTGGTCACCGGCGGCCTGGCCACCCTGCGCGCGGGGGCCGTGGGGTCGGGTTTGTTCACCTCCGACACCGACGACCCGCTCTGGCTCCGCGCGCACAACATCCTCATGACGCCGTTCAGCCTGCAGTCGATGCGCGACTACATGCCCAAGATGCTCGACCTCGCCGACCAGCTGATGGACAAGTGGTCCCGGGTCAACCCGGGCGAGGAGGTCGACGTCCCGGCGGACATGACCCGGCTGACGCTGGACACGATCGCGCTGTGCGGGTTCGGCTACCGGTTCAACTCCTTCTACCGCGAGACGCCGCACCCGTTCGTCGAGGCGATGGTCCGGGTGCTGGAGGAGTCCCAGAGCCGCATGCGCCGGCTGCCCGTCCAGACCCGCCTGCGGATCCGGGCGAAGCGGCAGCTCGACGAGGACCAGGAGTTCATGGACGAGCTGGTCGACCAGATCATCGCCGAGCGCAAGGCGCAGGGCGCCGCAGGCGACGACACCGACCTGCTGGGGCGGATGCTCACGGGCGTCGACACGCAGACCGGGGAGATGCTGCCGGACGCGAACATCCGGGCCCAGTGCATCACGTTCCTCATCGCCGGGCACGAGACGACCTCGGGGCTGCTGTCGTTCGCGATCTACTACCTGCTCAACAACCCGGACGTGCTCGAGCGCGCCCGCACCGAGGTCGACGAGGTGTTCGGCACCACCGCGGCACCCACGTTCGAGCAGGTCCACCGCCTGCGCTACGTCCGGCAGATCCTCGACGAGACCCTGCGCCTGTGGCCGACGGCGCCCGGCTTCACGCGCCAACCGCGCGAGGACACCGTGATCGGCGGCCGGTACGCGATCCCCGCGCACACGCCGCTCCTCGTGCTGAGCCAGGCGCTGCACCTGCACACCGAGGTCTGGGGCCCGGACGCGGCCGAGTTCAACCCCGATCACACCGCCGCCGAGCGGATGGCCACCCTGCCGCCCAACTGCTACAAGCCCTTCGGGACGGGCGCGCGGGCGTGCATCGGCCGCCAGTTCGCGATCCAGGAGGCCCTGCTGGTGCTCGGCATGCTGGTGCAGCGCTTCGAGTTCGTCGACCACCTGCACTACGAGCTCACGACGAAGTCCACCCTCACGGTCAAGCCCGACGACTTCCACATCCTCGTCCGCCCCCGCCCGGGCGTACTGATCGACCGGACCGCGCCCGAGCCGACGACCGCCGACCGCGGGCCGGCCACTGTGCCGGCGACCGCGGCCGCGCCTCTGGTCGCCCGGCACGGGACGCCGCTGTCGGTGCTGTTCGGCTCGAACCTCGGCACCGCGGAGTCGATCGCCGCCAAGCTCGCGCAGGAGGGCGCCGAGCGCGGCTTCGCCGTCACCCTCGGCGCGCTGGACGACCACGTCGACGACCTCCCCCACGACGGCGCGGTGCTGATCGTCTGCTCCTCCTACAACGGGACGCCGCCGGACAACGCCGCCGCGTTCTGCACGTGGATCCGCGGCGCCGCCGACGGCGCCGCCGACGGGGTCGCCTACACGGTCTTCGGCTGCGGCAACACCGAGTGGGCCGCGACCTACCAGGCCGTCCCGACGCTTCTCGACGACCAGCTCACCGCCCACGGCGGCCGCCGGATCCGCGACCGCGGCGAGGGCAACGCGGCGGGCGACTTCGACGCCGCCTACCGCGACTGGCGCGGCGGCCTCTGGTCCGACCTGGCCACCGCCCTCGACCTGCCCGCCGAGGTGGGCCAGACCACGGCACCGGCCGGCCCGCGGCTGTCGATCACATTGACCAACCGCCAGGTCACGAACCCGGTCGTCGTCTCCTACGAGGCGCGGCCCGCCACCGTGCGCGCGAACCGCGAACTGCTCGGCGACACGAACGGCACGCCGGCGGAGCGGTCGACGCGGCACATCGAGATCGCCCTGACCGGCGGCGCCGCCTATCGCACGGGCGACCACCTGGGCGTGTTGCCCCGCAACAGCGTCGAGCTCGTCCGGCGGGTGATCACCCGGTTCGGGCTGGACGCCGGTCAGTACGTCACGATCATCCCGAACAGCGGGTCGCACACCCACCTGCCGATCGACGAGCCCGCACCGCTGCTCGGGGTACTCGGCAGCTGTGTGGAGCTGCAGGACGTCGCGGGCCGCGACGACATCGCCACCCTCGCCCGCCACACCACCGACCCGGGCCGGCGGACCGCGCTCGAGGCGCTGGCGGGCGACGACTACCCGGAGCAGGTGTACCAGCCGAACCGGTCGCTGCTCGACCTGCTCGAGGCCTTCCCCGCGTGCGCACTGCCGTTCGCGGAGTTCCTCGACATGCTGCCGCCGCTGCGCCCGCGCTACTACTCCATCTCCTCCTCGCCGCTGGCCGACCCGGACGCCTGCAGCATCACCGTCGGCGTGCTGCGTGGCCCGGCCCGCTCCGGCACCGGCACGTTCACCGGGATCGGCTCGGGATACCTGTCGGGGGTGCCGGAGAACGGCACCGTCTTCGCCTTCGTCCGCTCGCCCAGCATCGCGTTCCACCCGCCGGAGAACCCGCACACCCCGATGATCATGATCGGGGCGGGGACCGGGCTCGCGCCGTTCCGCGGCTTCCTGCAGGACCGTGCCGCGCTGCGCGACCAGGGCGTCCCCGTGGGCCCGTCGCTGCTGTTCTTCGGCTGCCGCAACGCCGAGGTCGACCTGCTCTACCACGACGAGCTGCGCGGCTACTCCGAGCGCGGCCTCGTGCGCGTCGAGAACGCCTTCTCGCGCGCCACCGACGGCGCGTGCCGCTACGTGCAGGACGCCGTGCTCGACTGCGCGGACGAGGTGTGGGGCCTGCTCCGCCGCGACGCCGCGGTCTTCGTGTGCGGCAACGCCTCGACGATCGCACCGGGCGCCCGGAACGCCCTGACCCGGATCTTCCGGGACAAGACCGGGACCGGCGAGGCCGACGCCCGGGCCTGGCTCGCCGGCCTGCGTGCGACCGACCGGTTCGTGGAGGACATCTGGGGCGGTTGACGGCCGATCCGGCCGCTCGTCGACGGTCCGGCGATCACCGGTGAGCGGAGCGCTGTACCGTCCCCAGGGCACGGCTCGGCGATCGGAAGGGACGGCATGCACGGCAGGGCGATCGGACGGCTGGTCACGGCCGTACTGGCCGCAGCACTGCTCGCGGGCTGCGCGGCGCCGGCTCGGGCACCCGGCCCGACCAGCCCCACCGCCGGCCCGACCAGCCCTACCGCCGGCCCGACCAGGCCCGCCGCTACCGACGCCTACGCGCACCTCGCCGAGCTGCAGCGGATCACCGACGCCGCCGGGGGCACCCGCTCCACCCCGAGCCCCGGCTACGACGCCGCTGTCGACCACGTCGCCGGGGTCCTGCGCGCGGCGGGCTGGGACGTCGACACCCCCACCTACCGGGTCGCGGGGAGGACCGGCAGCGGCTACCGCAACGTGGTGGCCCAGACCCGCACCGGCGACCCGGAACACGTGGTCATGGCCGGCGCACACCTCGACTCCGTCCCCGAGGGCCCGGGGATCAACGACAACGGCTCCGGGGTGGCCTCCCTGCTCCAGATCGCCGAGCAGATCGGCGGCTCGCCGGGCTTCCCCTCGACGGTCCGCCTGGCGTTCTGGGGCTCCGAGGAGGACGGCCTCAACGGCTCGGCCGCCTACGTCGACGGGCTCGACCGGCCCGGCCGCTCCGCGATCGCGCTCTACGTCAACCTCGACATGGTCGCCTCGCCCAACGCCGGCTACTTCGTCCAGGGCGGCACCGGCCGACCCAAGAAGGCCGGTCCGCCCGGCTCGGCGACCGTGGCGCAGGTGCTCGTCGACGAGCTCGCCCGGGTCGGTGCCGTCGCCGACCGCACCGGGTTCGACAGTGAGTCCGACTATGACGCCTTCGTCACCGCAGGCATCCCGACGGGCGGGGTCCTCGCGGGCGACGAGTACGACAAGACCACCGCACAGGCGAAGACGTGGGGCGGACGGGCCGGCAAGGAGTTCGACCCCTGCTACCACGCGGCCTGCGACCGCCTCGACAACGTCAACCGCACCGCACTCGGCCGGTTCACCGCCGCGGTCGACGCGACGCTCCGCCACTTCGCCGCGGCGACGACCCCGCTCCTCTGAGGCCGGGCCACCCGCCTCCTGGATGATGTTCGGCGTGGCCTCCCCCTCGACCCCCTCGACCCCCTCGACCCCCTCGGCCCCCTCGGCCCCCTCGACCAACCTGACCCACGCCGAGTGCCGCACGCGCGCGGAGTCGCTCCGCGTCGAGAGCTACCGCGTCGAGCTCGACCTGAGCCGGGCCGCGGACCCGGGCGCCGCCACCTTCCCCTCGCGCAGCACGATCGCCTTCACCGCGCGGGACGGGGAGACCTGGGTCGACCTGATCGCCGACCGGGTCGGCACGGCCCGGCTGGACGGCCGCGAGCTCGACGTCACCGGGTACGACGGCGCGCGGCTCGCCGTGCCGGGCCTGGCGGCCGGACCCCACGAGCTGGTGGTCGAGGCCGAGTGCTGCTACAGCCGCAGCGGCGAGGGTCTGCACCGGTTCGTCGACCCGGTCGACGGCGCCACCTACCTCTACACCCACTTCGAGCCCACCGACGCCCGCAGGGTGTTCGCGAACCTCGAGCAGCCCGATCTCAAGGCGCGCTTCACCTTCGTCGTGACCGCACCGGAGCGCTGGCAGGTGCTGTCCGGGCAACCCGCGTCGGACCGGACCGCGAGCGCGGGGGCTGCGACGACCACGTTCGCCCCGACACCGCCCCAGCCGACCTACCTCACCGCGCTGGCTGCCGGGCCCTACCACCGGGTCGACGGCGCCTGGCGGGATGTGCCGCTCGGGGTGCTCTGCCGGGCGTCGATGGCCGAGCACCTCGAGCCCGACGCGATCTTCACCGTCACCCGCCAGGGCCTGGACTTCTACGACCGCGCCTTCGGCTTCCCGTACCCCTGGGGCAAGTACGACTCGATATTCGTCCCCGAGTTCAACATCGGCGCGATGGAGAACCCCGGCCTCGTCACCTTCACCGAGGGCTACCTGCACCGCGGTGCCGCGACGCGGGCGGACCGGGCCCGCCTGGCCGAGGTGATCCTGCACGAGATGGCGCACATGTGGTTCGGCGACCTGGTGACCCCGCGCTGGTGGGACGGCACGTGGCTGAAGGAGTCGTTCGCCGACCTGATGGGCTACCACGTCACGGAGACCGCGACCGAGTTCGACGGCGCGTGGGCGACCTTCGCCGGCCGGCGCAAGGCGTGGGCCTACCGCCAGGACCAGCTGCCCACGACGCACCCGATCGTCGCCGTGGTCGACGACCTGGAGGCGGCGCGGCAGAACTTCGACGGGATCACCTACGCGAAGGGCGCGTCGGTGCTCAAGCAGCTGATGGCCTACGTCGGGCAGGAGCAGTTCTTCGCGGGCGCCCGTGACTACTTCGCCCGGCACGCGTACCGCAACACCGAGCTGGCCGACCTGCTCGACTGCCTGGAGCGCTCGTCCGGCCGGGACCTGCGTGCCTGGTCGCGGGCCTGGCTGGAGACAGCCGGGATCTCGCTGCTCGACCCGGTGGTCGAGACCGGCGGGGACGGCCGGATCACCCGGCTCGCGGTCGTGCAGGACGCCGTCGACGCGATGACCGGCACCCCCGTCGACCGCCCGCACCACGTGGTGATCGGCCTGTACGAGCGCAGCGGCGACGGGCTGGCGCGGGCCCGGTCGATCGCGACCGACGTCGCCGGCCCGCGGACCGAGGTGCCCGAGGCCGTCGGCGGCCCGGCCGCGCTGGTGCTGGTCAACGACGACGACCTCACCTACGCCAAGGTGCGCCTCCACCCCGGTTCGCTGGCCACCGTCCGCGCGCAGCTGGCCGCGATCCCGTCGCCGCTGAGCCGCGCGCTCGTCTGGTCCGCGCTGTGGAACGCCGTGCGCGACGCCGAGCTGCCCGCGTCCGACTACCTGGACGTCGCGTTCGGGCAGGTCGGCCGGGAGCCGGCCGCCGACCTGCTGGACACCGTCCTGGGCGAGATCGGTGCGGCGATCGACGACTTCCTGCCGCAGGCGCAGCGGGCGGCGGCCCGCTCCGGCTTCGTCGCGATCTGCCGCGGCGGGCTGCAGGACGCGGCGGCGGGATCGGACGCGCAGCTCACCTGGGCCCGGCACCTCACCCGGGCCGCGGCCACGAGCGCGGACGGCGTCGCCCCCGTACGCAGCCTGCTCGACGGCAGCGCGCTGCCCGCGGACCTGCCGGTGGACCCCGACCTGCGCTGGGCCTGCTGGGTGGCGCTGGCCGCGCAGGACGCGACGTCCCCGGCCGAGCTGGACGCCGCGCTGGCCGCGGACGACACGATGACCGGGCGGCGGGCCCACCTGCTGGCGGTCGCGAGCCGTCCCGGTGCCGCCGCCCGCGAGGCGACCTGGCAGCGCGCCACCACGGACGAGTCGGTCACGAACGATCAACTGCGCGCGCTCGTCCGCGGCTTCGCCCAGCACGCCGACCCGCCGGCACCCGGGCTACGCCGAGCGCTACTTCGCCTCGCTCACCGGCTGGTGGGCCGGCCGCACCCAGACCATGGCCACGATCCTCGCCCGCGGCCTGTTCCCCGCCGGGTCGCTCGACGCGGGTGCGCAGCCCGAGCAACACCCGGTGGTGCGGCAGGCCCGCGCCTGGCTGCGTGACCACGACGACGCCCCGCATGCGTTGCGGCGCATCGTGATCGAGCAGCTCGACGACCGCGAACGCGCGCTGCGCGCGCAGGCCGCGGCCACCGCAGCGGTGGATCGACCGTGATCGTCGTCACCTCGCGCGGCGTCCGGGGCCGCGCGACGCCCGGAACTCGGGCGAAGCCCGGGACGGCGCGCGGGGTCCGTCGGCACCGGGCCGCCGAGAGGCCGTGAATGTTGCCGGGCAGGGCGCTAGGTTGCACGCCTATGGGCCCCCGCACCGAGCCGCCGTTCCGGGCCGACCACGTCGGGAGCCTGCTGCGCCCGCGCTCGCTGGTGCAGGCCCGCCACGCCTTCGCGGCGGGCCGGATCGACGCCGCCCGGCTGCGCGCGGTCGAGGACGAGGCGATCCGCGACGTCGTCGCCCTGCAGGAGGACATCGGCCTGCGCTCGGCCACCGACGGCGAGTTCCGCCGCACGTCGTGGCACATGGACTTCGTCTACCGCCTCGGCGGCGTCGTGCACACCGACGAGGAACTCGTGGTGCAGTTCCGCAACGACGAAGGCACAGGCCAGTTCATCGCCGCCGGCCTGGCCGTGCGCACGCCTCTGCACCTCGACGAGCCGATCTTCACCGACGACTTCCGGTTCCTGTCCGGGCAGGTGCGGACGGCCACGCCGAAGATGACCCTGCCGTCACCGAGCATGGTGCTCCTCCGCAGCGGCACCGCCGCCGTCGACCGCACCGTCTACCCCGACCTGGATCGGTTCTGGGCCGACCTCGCGGCGGCCTACGCCGATGAGATCCGCGCGCTGGCCGCGGTGGGCTGCCGTTACCTGCAGCTCGACGACACCAGCCTCGCCTGCCTCAACGACCCCGTCCAGCGCGCCGCCCTCGCCGAGCGGGGCGACGACGCCGAGCACACGCACGAGCGCAACATCCGCACCATCAACGCCGCGATCGCCGACCGGCCCGCCGGGATGCGCGTCGCCGCCCACATGTGCCGGGGCAACTTCCGCTCGTCCTGGATCGCCGAGGGCGGCTACGACTTCGTCGCGGAGGAGCTCTTCGGCGAGCTCGACGTCGACGCCTTCTTCTGCGAGTTCGACGACGAGCGCTCGGGCGGGTTCGCCCCGCTGCGCTTCGTGCCGCCCGGCAAGGTGGTCGTGCTCGGGCTGGTCACGACGAAGCGCGGCCGCCTCGAGGACCCCGACGTGCTCAAGCGCCGGATCGACGAGGCCGCCAAGTACGTCCCGCTGGACCAGCTCTGCCTCTCGCCGCAGTGCGGGTTCTCCTCGACCGTCGAGGGCAACGTGCTCAACCCCCACCAGGAGGTCGACAAGCTGCGGCTGGTCGTGCAGGTCGCCGAAGACGTCTGGGGGTGACGGCCGAACCGGCCCGATCATGCGTTGCGCCGTCCTCCACGCGCCCGGCGACATCCGCGTCGAGCAGCGGGCCGACCCGGTCGTCGGATCCGGGGAGAGCCTGGTCCGCGTGACGTCCGTCGGGCTGTGCGGCTCCGACCTGCACTGGTTCGCCGCGGGCGCGATCGGCGACGCCGCGATCTCCCGACCGCTGGTGCTCGGGCACGAGATGGCCGGCGTCGTGGTCTCCGGCCCGCTGGCCGGCCGCTCGGTCGGGTTCGATCCCGCCCTGCCCTGTGGCCGGTGCCGGGAGTGCGGCTCGGGGCTGGAGCACCTGTGCACCCGGATGCGCTTCGCCGGCCACGGCGACACCGATGGCGGCCTGCGCGAGCTCCTGGCCTGGCCGGACCACGGGCTGCACGTGCTGCCCGACGGGTACGACCCGGCCTCCGGTTCGCTGCTGGAACCCCTCGGCGTCGCGGTCCACGCGGCCGACCTGGCCCATCTGCGGTACGGCTGGGCGGTGGCGGTGATCGGCTGCGGGCCGATCGGGTTGCTGCTCGTCCAGCTCGCGGCCCTGTCCGGCTGCGACGTGGTGGCGGTCGAACCGCTCCCCCACCGTCGCGCAGCCGCCCTGCGTGCCGGGGCCTCGACCGCAGTGGCACCGGAGGAGGTGGTCCGCGGGGCCGGCCTCGACAGCACCTGTGACGCGGCGTTCGAGGTCAGCGGCGCCGACGACGGGCTCGCCCGCGCCGCCGACCTCGTCCGGCCCGGGGCCCGGATCGTGCTGGTCGGGATCCCGGACCAGGACTCCACCACGTTCACCGCCTCGACCATGCGCCGCAAGGGCCTGACGCTGGCCAGCGCCCGGCGCATGACCGCCGACGCCTACCGACGGGCGATCGCCCTCGCCGTCCGCGGTGCCGTCGACCTGTCGTGGTCGACCTCGCACCGGTTCGCGCTGGACGCCGCGCCGGAGGCGTTCGCAACCGCCGCCCGCCGCGAGGGCCTCAAGGTCGTCGTCGACGTCTCCCGCTGAACCGAACGCGATCCGGCCGCCGCGCAGCGGGCCCGAGCCGCGGGGAGCAGGGCCGCGGACAGCGCCGCCTGCCCGGCCCACCGCACGGCGGCGGTGTCGGCGGCCGATCCGTCGACCCCGCCCGGTGCTGTCCCCCTGTCCGCCACGGGTCCCCCGGTTCAGAAGCCGAGTGCGCGGAGCATCGGGTCGGTGGCCACGGCAGGCACCACCCGGATCCGGGCATCGACGACCACGCAGCCGTCCGCACCGACGACCAGCGGGTTGAGGTCGAGTTCGGCGACGTCGGGAAGCTGCTCGGCCAGATGTCCGACCCGGACGACGGCGTCGACGACGGCCGCGCGGGCCGCCGCGGAGTCACCGTGCCCGTCGAACAGCCGGGCCCCGGCGTGGAAGGCGACGAGCATCTCCTCGGCGTCCACGTCGGACAGCGGCACGAGGCGGTGCGCGCGGTCGGCCGCCAGGTCCGTCACCGTTCCGCCCAACCCGAGCGTGACCAGCGGCCCGAAGGAAGGATCGCTGGTCGCCCCCACCAGCAGCTCGGGACCTGCCGGCACCATCGGCTGCACCAGGCACCCGCGCAGGCGTGGCCCGAACAGTGCGGAGAACTCCGCCACCGCGCGGCACACCGAATCGACGGAGTCGAGCCCCAGTCGCACACCGCCCGCGGCGGCCTTGTGCAGCACACCGTCCGCGACGGCCTTCATCGCCACGGGGCGGCCTGCCGCGGTGTACGCCGCAACGGCCTCGGCCCGCCCGTCGACGAGTGTGCTCCGGACGACCGGGAGCCCGAACGCCTCGAGAACGTCCTGCACCTGTGCGGGCTCCAGCCAGCCGCCCTCCGGATGCCCGGCGAGGAAGCGGGCCACGACACCACCCGCCCGGCCGTCGTCGATCCCGGAGAGCGGTCCCACGGTGCCCCGCGGCCGGGCCAGCCACTCCCCCCGCGTGGCCGCCCACGCGAGCGCCGTGGCCGCGGCGGCGGTGTCGGCGAACACGGGAACGGTCGCCCCCGTGCCGGGCACGGACAGCCCGGTCACGTGCTCGGCCTGGCCGAGCCGGACCGCGACGACCGGGATGCCCTTCTCGGCCGCCGCGGAGGCGACGCCGGGGAAGGGATCGGCGAGCACGGTGGCCGCCGTGGCCACGAGGACGGCGTCCACGCCCGGGTCGGCACGGACGGCGGACACCGCGGAGGCCAACGCGTCCGGGGACACCACCGCGGAGGTGTCCACCGGGTTGGCCGTCGCGGCACCCTGCGGCAGCAGGCGGCGCAGTCTCCGCTGCGTCCGGTCGGACAGCAGCGCCACGGTCAGGCCGTGCGCCTCGCACGCGTCCGCCGCGAGCACCCCGATCCCTCCGGCGTTCGCGACGATCGCCGTCCGTCGGCCGGCCGGCAGCGGCTGCCAGGACAGGGTCGCCACGAGCTCGGTGAGCTCGTCGATCCGGTCGACGGCCAGCACGCCCGCCTGCCGGAACAGCGCGTCACGGGTCACGCGCGGTGTGGCCGTGGACGCCGAGTGCGACGCCGCGGCCCGCTGCCCGGCCGCGGAGCTGCCCGACCGGACCGTCACGACCGGCATGCGCTCGGCGAGCCGTCGGGCGAAGCGGGAGAACTTGCGCGGGTTGCCGAACGACTCCAGATGCAGCACCGCCACCCGGGTGCGCTCGTCGCCGTGCCACCACAACAGCAGGTCGTTGCCGCTGACGTCGTACTTGTCCCCCGTCGACACCGCCGTCGACACGCCCAGACCCAGCCGGCCCAGCTCGTGCTGCACCGCGACCGCGACCCCGCCGGACTGGGTGACCAGCCCGACGTCGCCGGCGGGTGCCGGTTCGGCGAACGTGGCGTCGAGCCGCACCGCGGGGTCGGTGTTGACGACGCCGAGGCAGTTGGGCCCCACCATCCGCATGCCGTGCCGACGGACCGCGTCGAGCAGGCCCGTGGCCAGCGCGGGCACACCGGACAGCCCCGAGCTGATCACCAGCAGCGCGCGCACCCCCCTGCGCCCGCACTGCTCGGCCACCTTCGGTACCGCCGACGCGGGAACGCAGAGCACCGCGAGGTCGACCGGCTCGGTCAGCTCGTTCACCGACCGGAGGCAGTCGACGCCGCACACCTGCGTCGCATGCGGGTTCACCGCGAGGAGGCGACCCGCGAAACCGGCCCGGACGAGGTTGCGCAGTACGGCGTGGCCCACCGAGTCCGACCCGCGGCCCGCGCCCACGACCAGCACCGACCGCGGCGCGAGAACCGCAGCCAGGCTGCGGATGTCCGCCCGTTCCTCGCGTGCCGCGAGTGCGGCCGGGTACCCGCCGGCGGGAGCGAGGTCGAGCTCGACGGAGACCTCGCCGCCGTCGCCGGACCGCCACATCGGCAGCCCGACGTCGGTCAGCACCTGCCGCACACGCTCGTTCTCGGGCAGCACGTCCGCGACGAAGCGGCGCACACCGCTGCGCCGGGCGCGGGAGGCCAGGTGCTCCAGCAGCAGCGTTCCGACGCCGAGTGCCTGCTCGCCGTGGGCCACGGCCAGCGCGACCTCCGCCGTCGAGGGATCGGTACGGGTGCCGCAGCACTGCGCCACGCCGATCAGCTCGTCACCGCGGAACGCCCCCAGCGACAGGTCGGTCGGTCCCCGCGACGCGACCAGGTCCTCCGCGGGCGGCACGGCGCCCGCGCTGAAGAACCGCAGGTACCGGTCGTACACCGGAAGGTCTCGGTAGAACCCTGCCACGAGCTGCGCGTCGGCCTCGTCGAGCGCCCGCACCCGGATGATCGTGCCGTCGACGAGGAGCGCTCGGACCGGTCGGGGGTCGACGCACACGGCGGCTCACGTTCCTCGGGGCTGGTGGGGGTGCGGCACGGTCCAGAGACACGGGTCCGCCGACACCCCGGCGGGGAGAGGCCGTGGCCGCCGGTCTCTCGACGCCGGCCACGGCCCGATACCAGGCCCCGGCAGGGCGCCGTTGCCCGAAGCCGGTTCCCGAGTCCTGTTCTCCTGCACACCTCGCCGTTGAGCGTGCCGCCGACAGCGTCGCTGCTCAGCCCCGGTCCCGGGTAGGGCCGGAGGACCCGGTCACCGGGGTCACCGGCCGGATGCGATCGGTCTCAGCTCACGGCACTGAGCGGGGAGCGCTGCGCCGTGTTGTAGGCCAGCATCTCGGTGGCGTGGGTCAGCTCGCGGCGCAGGCCCGCGAGGTGTTCCTGGGCCTGGACCAGATGCGAGGCGACGGTCGGGCGCGGCGCGAGGTGCAGCCTGGCCTGCTCGCTGAGCTGCTCGACGAGTCCGGTCAGCGCGACCAGGTCGGCAAGCTCGGCCAGGGCGGCGGCGTCGCCGCCGGGGCCCGGCCGCGCCGGCGTGCTGCGCAGAGCCTCGATGATCTGTCCCAGTGCCGTCCCGTCCATCGCTGTTCCCACCCTTTTCCCTGTCGACTGGGAGAAAGTGTCGGACGTCACGTCGGCCGGTCTAAGGTGCCGGAAGGCCCAAGAGCCCTGGCTGAGGACCGGTGCGGACGGGACGTCCGGCCCTCGTGGGCCGGTACCGCGACCGCGCAACATCGACAGCGTCAGCGCAGAGCGATCATGAGAGAGCTGGAGGTTCGCCATGACGGCGCAGGGGACGATCGTCGTCGGCGTGGACGGGTCGGACGGTTCGCGCGCCGCGCTCGAGTTCGCGCTCGACGAAGCCGCGCGACGGAGGGCGGCCGTGCGCGTCGTGTTGGCGATGCCCGAGGTCGACTACTGGGCGACCTCGTACGGCATGTCCCCGTCGCTGGCCGAGGAGCTGTCGACCGGCCTCGAGAAGGTCGGGCGGGACATGGTCGACGACGTGGTCCGCGCGCGCGGCGGCGCCTCGGCCGACATCCCGATCGAGGTCCACGCCATCGGCGGCTCGCCGGGCCACGTCCTGGTGGAACAGTCCCGTGACGCCGACCTGCTGGTCGTGGGCCACCGCGGGCGGGGCGGGTTCCGCAGTGCCGTGCTCGGCTCGGTCGGCCTGCAGTGCGTCGTGCACGCCTACGTGCCGGTGACGGTCGTCCGGCACAGCCCGCCGGCCGCCCAGGACTGAACGGGTACCGAGCGGAGGACGGGGCGCACGACCGCTCGGCGACCGGTGCCGACGGTACCGCGGAGACGGGCCGAGCGGCCGTGGCCCCGCCGGGCACCGGGAGCGCAGTCTCGCCGGAAAGGAGCCATCCGCCCGCATCGCTGCGGCCCGACGACGGGACTCGGAATGCTTACCGACAAGGTCGACCAGCGGGCCGTTCGCAGCGCGATCGAGCTCGCGTCCCATGCACCGTCGGTGCACAACGGCCAGCCGTGGAAATGGACGGTCGGCCGGCGCGTCGTGCACCTCAACGCCGATCGGACGCGGTGGCTGCCCGCCACCGACGCCGACGGCAGGGACCTGACCGTGAGCTGCGGTGCCGCGCTCCACCACGTCCGCATCGCCCTTGCCGCGGTGGGCATCCGGGCGGCCGTCCACCGCATCCCGAACCCCGGCGAGCCGGACCGGCTGGCGACCCTCGAGCTGGCTCCGGGCAGAACCACCGAGGCGGACCTCGAGCTCGCCGGTGCCATCACCGGCAGGCGGACCGACCGGCGCCCCTTCAGCGACTGGCAGATCCCCGGCGACTCGTGGCGCCGGCTGGAGAGCGCCGCCGTCGGGCAGGGGGCGATCCTCCGGATCGTGAGCGTCGGAGGGCCGCGTGCCGTGCTGCTGGAGGCGATCCGCGAGGCCGGGGCCCAGCAGAAGGACCGGCCGGGATACGCGACGGAGCTGGCGATGTGGACCGGCCGCCGAGCCGGCGACGACGGCGTCCCCGCCGCGAACCTGCTGAACGCGAGAACCACCGGCATGCCCGCCTCCCGGGACTTCCCGGAGGGCGACATCGGCCCGTACCCCCTCGGCCGGCAGGACGGGGCGGAGCTCGCCGTGCTGGGCACGGCCTCCGACGACGCGCTCTCCCGGCTTCGGGCGGGGGAGGCACTGAGCGCGGTGCTGCTCACCGCCACGTCACTCGGCCTGGCGACCTGTCCGCTCAGCCAGCCGCTCGAGGTCGGAGTGACGCGTCGGACGCTGCGCGACGACGTGCTGTCCGGGACGCTCTGCCCCCAGATCGTGCTGCGGCTCGGCTGGCCGCCCGTCGGGGCGCCCCTGCCCGCCACCCCGCGCAGGTCCTTCGCCGACATCGCGACCGTCGAGCAGGACCACTGACACGCAGGTCCGGCTCGCCTGCGGAGTCCGGTCCGCGACCGGTTCGCCCGCACGAGCCGTCCTCACGCGGTGTCCCCGGTCCGGCCGGTGCTGGTGGTCACCGTCCTGCACGTCATCCCGATGGCGGCCATCCACCTCGGGGGTTTCATGACGGTGCGCGCCCGCTCCACCGTGGCTCGACCCGCGCCCACTCCCGCTCCCAGCGGGCCATGGTGATCCGCTGCAGTTCGCTGCGGAACGCCGCCTCGCTGCAGACGAGGACGGCAGCTCCGATCGCCAGCACGCCGAGACCGCCCGCGGCCGCGTGCCACACGGCGTCGAGGCGGCTCGTGGGTGCGCCGGTGAGCTCGCCGGAGCGGTCGAGCCACATCGGGACGGTGACGCCTGCGGGACGCGGTCCCGTCACGTCGGCCTGCGCCCGCTGCTGGGTGCCGTCCGGCGCCGTGTAGCGAACCGGTACGGGGGCCGGGAGCTGCCGCCCGGCTCGCCCGTGGCTGTCGACCGCGAACACCTGGGGAGTGGGCTCGAGCAGCACCGCCTGCACCTGGGTGCGCTCCCGCGTCTCGATCTCGGCCCGGTGCATCCACTCGCCGTAGCGGCGCGCCGCGACCGTGGCCGCCAGCACCGCGATCAACAGGGCGAGGGCGATCAGCGTCCAGTCGACCAGCTCCTCGATGGTGTCGACGGACCGTCGCTGCAGCGGTTCCGGGCGCGGCTGCCTGCGCCGTTCACCCCGCATCGCGCTCGCCTCCGTCAGCAGGTGGGCTCGCCCTGTGACAACCGAGCATCGTCGATTCCACCGCGGGCGGGCAGGGGGCCAACAGCCTTTTCGGAGGGGCCGGTGGGCAGGCAGCACGGATGGGGGATGAACGGCGGGCGCCACGCCGACGCACCCTCAAAGGTGGCAGGCACCCGCCCGAGCGGGCATGCTGATCTCCCTGGGAAGCAGTCGATCGGAAGGACGACCGTCGTGGCTGTGGAGAACGACCTCGCGGAGCTCAAGGGTATCGGCCCCAAGCACGCGGCGATGCTCAAGGACATCGGCGTCGACTCGATCAAGGAGTTGCGACACCGCAACGCCGCCAGTCTCAAGGAGATGATCGAGACCCGCCACGGGAAGGTCGTCGGGCTGTCCGAGAAGGCGGTCGAGGGCTGGATCGAGGCGGCGAAGGCGCACGAGGCCTGAGCACCTCGGCCGCGCGGCTCGTACGTGGTGCCGTCGCGCACCACCGGCCCCGGCACCGAGGTCGCGCACCGGACCCCCACGCGGTGCCGGCGGTCGGCGGGCCCGCGCGACACCGCGGGACGGGCCGACGTCGTCCGCGTGGTGGTCGGCGCCCCGGACGTGGCGGCACCGACGACATCGCCGATGTGGGTGCTGGAGACCGACGTCGACGACCTGGACCCCGGCTGTGGCCGACGGTGCTGTCCGCGTTGCCGGCGGCCGGGGCCGCCGACGCCTGGCTCGTCCCGATCCTGATGAAGAAGGGCCGCCCGGCCCACACGCTGTGCGTCCTCACCGCGGTCGCGGAGCGGGCCGCGCTCCGCGACGCGATCTTCGTGCTGACCCCGACGCCGGGGGTGCGGGGGACGCCGGTGTCCCGCGTCGGGCCGGCCCGCGGCCGGCGCGCCCGTCGCGCTGACCGGCGGCGAGGTCCGGGTCACGGTGGGGCTGCCAGCGGGCCGGATCATCGTGGCCACCGCGGAGTTCGAGGACGCGGCGTCCCGGTGCGGCAGGTGCTCGCCGAGGCGGGCGCCGCGGCCGAGGCCGCCGGGCTCCGGCCCGGCGCGCCGGGGGAGGACGGGTCCGGAGCACCGCCGTACTCCGGTGTGGGGTGATGGTCCCAGGTCTGGCGAGGCGGCCGGCGGCAGGTCACGCTCACCCCGAACCCTCCGGGCGTGCGACGACGGCGCCACGGCCGAGGCCGCCGTGCGGCTCCGCGACACCTCCACCGACCCCGCCACATCTCCGCCACGACCGAGGCCGCCGTACGACTCCGGGACGCCTCCGCCGACCCCGCCACGTCTCCGCCACGACCGAGGCCGCCGTGCGACTCCGGGACGCCTCCGCCGACCCCGCCACATCTCCGCCGCCACAACCGAGGCCGCCGTGCGACTCCGCGACACCTCCACCGACCCCGCCACATCTCCGCCGCCACAACCGAGGCCGTTCTACGGCTCCGGGACACCTCCACCGACCCCTGCCACGTCTCCGCCACGACCGAGGTCGCCGCCCCCGAGCAGCCGGAGCCCGCACCGACGGCGGTCGAGGTCGTCGTCGGGCTCGTGCCGGCGACCGCCGCGGTCCTCGCCATGATCGTGTTCAGCACCTGTCCCCCGACGGACCAGCGGTTCCGCGAGGTCCGCGAGGTCCGCGACGAGACCGAGGCCCGCAAGCGCGGGCGCGAGCACGCCGTGCTCGGCGACCACGGCACGGTCTGACGAGACGAGGAGAGCACCTCATGTGGACCCTGTCCGGCTTCG
>JAEUJO010000067.1 GCA_016794615.1 Pseudonocardia sp.
CTAGAGCGCCACGAACCGCAGCCCGTCGGCCCGCAGTTGCGGCAGCACGGCCGCGAGCGCCGTGACCGTCTGCACCCGGTTCCCTCCACCGTCGTGGCAGAGCAGGATGTCCCCCGCCGATGCCGTGAGCAGGCTCTCCTCGATCACCGACGCGCCGGGCAGGGTCCAGTCGCGCGGGTCGACGCTCCAGCCGACCGGCGTCAGCCCGTATTCGTCGGCGGCGTCGAGCACGGCCGGTGTCCAGTTCCCGCCCGGTGCGCGGAACAGGTTCGGCTGCGTCCCCGCCGCGTCGGAGATGGCCGACTGTGCGTCACGGATCTGGCGGTGGATCGCGGCCGTGTCGAGGGCGCCGAACGGCTGGGGGTGGGTCATCGAGTGGTTGCACAGCGCGTGCCCGGCACGGACGATGCGCCGCACCAGCTTCGGGTAGGCCTGCGCCTGTTGCCCGATCATCGAGAACGTGGCACGCACCCCACTCGCGGCGAGCAGGTCGAGGACCTTCGGCGTCCAGGTCGGGTGCGGGCCGTCGTCGATGGTCAGGGCGACAGCGTTCTTCCGCCCCCTGCCGAGCACCTCGCGCACCGACGAGGCGGCGGCCTTCGCCGGTGCCGCCTCGGCCGTGGGAGCTCCACCCACTGTCGCCGCCGTGGCCACGCCCACTGCGGCCGCGGCAAGGCCCAGCGCCCTTCGACGGGACACGGGCTCGTCGAACGCGGACACGGCTCCCCCTGACGTCTCCCTCACCCGATCGTGCACGTACGGGATCGCGTTCCGGTCTCGGCGCGGCGGCGTGTCGCCGACCGATGCGCCACTCGCGAGACTCGGGCCCGGCCCGGCGACCCGCGAGCATGTGCGCGGCGGCGGGGTGCGTCGGAGAGGGCGACGACGATGGTGGGCGCGTACGTGGACGCACATCGTGGCGACAGGCCCGGCGACGGTGGCCGGGAGGGGCTTCCTCGCGGCACCACGGCGCGGACGGCCCGGATCGCCGCCCTGCCGCTGGCGTTCACCGGCCGTGCGGTCGCAGGCCGGGCCGTCGGCTCGCCGGCGCGGACCCCGACTCTCCGACGTCGGGCTGCCCCATGCGGGTGACGACAGACGGACCGACGCCGCGTCGGGCGGCGGGTCCGACGCCGACGAGGCCGCCCTGGGCGAGGTGTTCCCGCAGAGGCAGGCCAAGGCTGACCGGATTACGCTCCCGGTTAGGGTGGCGCCCATGACCGACGGACCCCTGATGTCGGCTGCCGCTGCGCGCGTCGGGTCGGCGGTCGTGCTGACCGTCGGCGGCGAGGTCGATCTGTACACCGCACCGCAGCTCGTCGACACCGTGGTGGCCGCCCTGCACCCGCCGGGCGGCGGCACGCCGGCCGGCACACCCGTCGAGTCCGTCGTCGCGGACCTCACCGAGGTCGCGTTCCTCAGCTCGGCCGGGCTGGGCACGCTCGTGGCGCTGGCCACGCGGCTGGGAGACGACGGGATCGTGCTGCGGCTCGTCGCCGGCGGGAACAAGGCCGTCACGCGCCCCTGGACAGCGATGCACCTGGGCGACCGGTTCCGCCTCTACCCGGACCTGCCCACGGCACTGGACGGCTGACACGCGGCGGGCCTTCCGCGGGTCCGTGGCGGTCTCCGGGCCGCCCGCCGGCGGGACGGAGACCGTTCCCGCGCTCCGCTCACGGCACCCGGCCCCGCCGTCGAGGCGTACTGCCGGTGCCCCCTGCCCGGCTGCCGGAGCGCTACGTCGACCTCGCCCCGCCGAGCTGCGGAACGCCGAGGTCGGCACCCCCGTCGCCGGCGGCCGGCCCGTGCTGGAGGTCGACACCGCTGACGGGGTGGACGTCGCCGCCACGACACCGGCACCGTCAGGCGGCCCGCGCACTGGCCGTCGTCACGGCGGTGGTGTACCAGCAGGATCCGGCGAGCCCCGCCCGGCTGACCGGCCACGAGCCAGATCACGGCCTGCACCGCGTTTCCCACTTGGGGTGCCTGGACCGTTGCGACACTCATGTCACGCTCCCCCACCCGCTGCGACCCCGATATGCGCGTCCGACGAGCGAGACGCCCGTCGGCAGTGCCGATCGGTACGCTCGGCGACATCGACCTTCGGATGGGTGGGAGCGGCGCGGGCGACCTGGTCTCCGCGCGGTGCTACGCCATCCCCCTGCGCACCCGGTTCCGCGGCATCACCGTCCGCGAGGGGATGGTGATCGAGGGCCCGGCAGGGTGGGGCGAGTTCTGCCCGTTCCCCGAGTACGGCGACGCGGAGGCGGCGGCCTGGCTCGCCACGGCCGTCGAGCAGGCGACCACGAGCCGGCCGGCACCCGTACGCGACTCCGTGCCTGTGAACGCGATCGTGCCGGCGGTGGGCCCGGCCGAGGCCCACGCCGCGGTCGTCCGGTCCGGCTGCTGCACCGCCAAGGTCAAGGTCGCCGACCACCCGGGGTCACTCGACGACGACGTCGCCCGGGTGGAGGCGGTCCGCGACGCGCTGGGCCCCGGCGGTGCGGTGCGGGTCGACGCGAACGGGGCCTGGGACGTCGACACGGCCGTCGCGGCCGTCCGCGCGCTCGACCGGGCCGCGGGCGGCCTGGAGTACGTCGAGCAGCCCTGCCGCACGATCGACGAGATGGCGGCCGTCCGGCGACGGGTGGACGTGCGGATCGCCGCGGACGAATCGATCCGCCGCGCCGACGACCCCCTGCGGGTCGCCGTCGCCGGCGCCGCGGACGTCGCGGTGCTCAAGTGCACGCCGCTCGGCGGGGTGACGCGCGCGCTGCGGGTGGCCGAGGCGGCCGGGCTGCCGTGTGTCGTGTCGTCCGCGCTGGAGACCAGCGTCGGGCTGGCGGCCGAGCTCGCGCTGGCCGGGGCGCTGCCGGAGCTGGACTTCGCGTGCGGACTGGACACCCTGGCGCTGCTCGACGGTGATCTGGTGCCCGACGCAGCGGGCCTGCGGCCGGTCGACGGGCGGCTGCCGATCCCCCGCACTCCCCCGGTCCCGGACCCGGCCCTGCTCGACGCCCACGCCGCCGGCCCCGAGCGGGAGCGCTGGTGGCGGGACCGGCTCGTCCGGGTTGCCGAGCTTCTCACATGACGAAGCTGTGAACCGCTTGTCACAATGCCGGTCGTGGGCCCGAACGCGGATCGGCGCATCTTCTTCGTCGGCGACTCCTACGTCGCGGGCGTGGGTGACCCCGAGCACCGCGGGTGGGTCGGTCGTCTGGCGGAGCGCGCGCAGCGGGCCGGCGCCCCGATCACGGCCTACAACCTGGGCGTCCGCCGGGACACCAGCGACGACATCTGCCGCCGGTGGACGGACGAGGTGGCGGTACGCCGGGGGGCAGGCGCGCAGGAGCGGCTGGTCGTCTCGTTCGGGGTGAACGACACGAGCCGGTTCGGCCACGGCACCCGCGTCGCCGCCGAGCGCAGCGTCGCGAACCTGCGCACGCTCCTGGGTGACGCCGCGACGGCCCGCCTGCCGGCACTGGTGGTGGGACCGCCGCCGGTCGCGGACCGCGCGCAGAACCGACGGATCGCGGCGCTCGACGAGCGGTTCGGCCGCACCTGCGCCGAGACCCGGGCGCCGTACGTGGCGGTGTTCGCGGCGCTGCGGAGCGAGCCCCGGTGGATGGACGAGGTGTCGGCGGGCGACGGCTCGCACCCCGCCGCGGCGGGGTACGGCCTGCTCACGGACCTCGTGGAACCGGTGTGGTGGGAGTGGCTGCTGACCTGCTGAGCGGCAGCCGAGTGGCCCTGCCACGTGCCCCGTCGGGCCGTCGCATGCAGCGCCTGACTGTCGCACTCGGTGTGCGTCAGCATGACCGGTATGTGATGCAGGTTCAGGCGCGGCGGCCGCCGCCCAGCAGGCCGCCGAGGAGGTCGCCGAGGGGGCCGCCGAGCAGGTCGCCCAGCCCGCCCTGCTGCTGACCTCCCTGCTGTTGCCCGCCCTGCTGGCCGGGCATCCCGCCGAGAACGCTGCCGAGCAGGTCACCGAGCCCACCCGACTGCCCGCCCGCGCCCGCCCCTCCGCTCAGTCGCTTGGCCAGGTAGGCCATGACGATCGGCGCGAGGATCGGCAGGAGCTTGCCCATCAGGTCCGAGGTCGTCGAGGCACCTCCGGTGGTGCCCAGCTGCTGGACGACCTGGCTGCGCTGGTCGCCGAACACGTGGCCGACGATCTGGTTGCCGTCTCTTTCGTCGACGTTGTCGAGGTTCACCCCGCCCTCGACCAGGCCACTGTCGTGTTGGCGGACGGCGGAACCGAACGAGGCCGCGCCGCCGGGATCGGCGGTGTTGGCCTGGATCCCCCCGAGCAGGGCTGGCAGCGCCTGCCGGGTGGCCTCCTCCGCGGTGCTCTCGTCCACGCCGAGGCGAGCGGCGAGGTCGGCCAGCGGGATGCGGGACAGGATGTCGTCGACAGGGGTTGTCATGGGAAGCAACAGTAGCCCGAACTCAACCCCACCACCGGGTGATGCAGCGGCGAGGACCCATCGGCCGCATTCCCCCGCTCACTACTCGCCGAATCGGACAAATACGGTCGAGCTGGAGTCAAATACAATCGGCCACCGGATGCATCACACTACTCCTGCAGGGTGCACTTTTTCGCGCCTTTGCCATCCAGTACGTTCTGCGGCGCTCCCCAGCACCCGAGAAAATTGGAGAAGCCATGAAGCGACGCCTTCTGGCAAGCCTCGCCGCGACCGCAGCCGTTGCGACCTCATTGTTGATCAGTTCGGCGGGACCGGCCGCTGCAGCCGATTCCGCCGCCGCCCCCGAGGTGTCCACGGCGAACGCACAGAGCGCGCGGGTCTCCCCGAATAAGGATCTTCCCGCCAACATCCAGGTCACGGACACCGGCGTCAAGATCGTCGCGACGCTGCGCGGCGTCGGCAAGCAGATCTACGACTGCGATGGCGCCAAGTACGTGTTCCGCGAGCCGGCGGCCGGCCTGTTCACCCTGCGCGGCATCCCGGCCGGGATTCACGGGAAGGGCCCATTCTGGACCAACTTCGACGGTTCACGCGTGGAGGGCAAGGATGCGATACAGGCAAACCCAACCCCGCCGGGGTTCACACCGAACGACGTTCCCTGGCTGAAACTCACGGCGGTGAACCCGCCGCAGGGCACGGGTGGCGTCTTCACCAACGTCAAGTTCATCCAGCGAATCGACACGAAGGGCGGCCAGCCTCCCGCCTCCTGCACCGGTGGTGCCGCGCTGGCAGTGAACTACACGGCCAACTACGTGTTCTGGGCATAGCAGGGCCATCCGGCGAACCGCCGCGACGGATGGCTGTCCGTCGCGGCGGTTCGCCGTTCACGGACCACCGCGGCCGGAAATCACACCCGTCGAACGACTCACCGTCCGAACCTGCACCCCGCCCCGTGCCTCACGGCACGGCCGGCGTCCCTCGGGGGGTTGCAGCAAGGTGGCCCTACACCAACCGGATTGCAGCAAAGCCACCTTGCTGCAATCCCGGCACCGACCGCTGCGCCGGGAAGCGCGTCCTCCGACCCCACGCCGCCGACCATCTGAGTTCCACCTCACGGCACGGCCGGCGTCCCTCGGGGGTTGCAGCAAGGTGGCCCTACACCAACCGGACTGCAGCAAAGCCACCTTGCTGCAATCCCGGCACCGACCGCGGCACCGACCGCGGCACCGACCGCGGCATCGACCGCGCGGCACCGACCCCGACCCCGACCGCCCACGCGCTCACCGCCGGCTGAAACCTCGCGATCGTCGACCTCGACGAGGCCGACGCGGCCGGCCTCCCTCGCGGGGTCGGCCGCGTCATCGGTGACGACCGAGCATCGTGACATGCTCGCCGTCGGCGAGCTCCGTCCCCGAAGCGAGCTTGCGAAGGGCCCGGTGTCACAGCGCCCCAGCGAGGGAGATCGATGAACGCCCCAGCGACGTCGACCACGAGGTCACGCCTCGTCCCGATGAGGCCCCGCGACCCCCACGAGCCGGGTCGGACGGCGAGCACGCTCGAGCTCTTCTTCGACCTGGTCTTCGTCGTCGCGGTCAGCAATGCGGCGGTCCAGCTCCACCACGCACTCTCCGAGAACCACGTCGTGGACGGCCTGACCTCCTACGCCATGGTGTTCTTCGCGATCTGGTGGGCCTGG
>JAEUJO010000083.1 GCA_016794615.1 Pseudonocardia sp.
CGGGCGGTGTCCGCCCCCCGGTGCTCAGCGCCACCCCGACCCCGGCGAGCACCGCGAACAGCGCCGACGCCCGACCGGCCGCGACCGCCCCGGCGAGGGTCTCGGCGCCGCCCGCGGTCATCACGGGCAGGATGTGCACCGATGCCATCCCGACGAGCGCGACGGCCCGTGCGGCGTCCAGCCCGTCGAGCCGCCGCCGTGTCGTGGTCCGGTCTCCGGAGCGAGAGCCCGGGGCCCGAGCATGCGCGGCCCGAGCATGCGTGACGCCGCCACGCGGTATCGGGACGGCGGCGGATGCCCGGTGCTCGGATGCCCGGTGCTCGGGGGCCCGGTGCTCGGGGGTGCTGTCCATCGGGGCGGCCGGCGCGGTCAGGCCCCGACGTCGGGCCGACTCGTCGCCGTCCCCGGGGGCGACCGGTGACGGCCGACCCGGTTCCCGCGGTGCCGTCACCGGCCCGCCGGGCCGGCCGTCACCGGGCCGTCGGGGCGGGCTCCGACCGACCGCAGCCAGTCGTCGAGCGCCCGGTGGATCTCGCGCAGCGGCGGCCGGCGGGCGGGGTCGTCGTGCAGCGCGGCGGACAGCAGCGCCAGGTGCGCCGACCGGCGCGGCAGGTGCGTCGGCGGCCCGCCGAGCGCGGCGGCGCGCAGCCCGGAGACCGCGTCCGCGTGGTGGCCGCGCGGCGGCTGCCCGCACAGGGCGTACCCGACGGTGGCGGCCAGCTGCCAGGAGTCGGACTGCGGGGTCGCCCGGCCACCCGCGGCGACCTCGGGGGGCAGGAAATCGGGAGTGCCCAGCACGAACCCGATGGCGGTCAGCGTCGCGTCGCCGGTCTTGCGGGCGATCCCGAAGTCGATCAAGTGGGCCAGCCCGTCGGCGTCCAGGACGATGTTGCCCGGCTTGACGTCGCGGTGCAGCACCCCGTGCCCGTGCGCCGCGTCCAGGGCACCGGCGATGCTCGACCAGACGCGGGCGGCGGCGACGTCGTCCAGGAGCCCCCGGGTGCGGACGAGCTCGCCGAGGGGCTCGCCGCGCACGTACTCCATCACGATCACCATGCCGTCGAGCTCGGCCAGCCCCGGGTCGCTGTCGGCGGCCACCAGGTCTTGGATCTGGACGCAGTGCGGGTGGCGAACGGTCGCCAGCGCCTGCGCCTCGCGGCGGATCCGCTCCTCGGTCTCGGGGTCCCGGACGTGAGCCGCCTTGAGCGCCACCGTGTGCCCGAGGCGGGCGTCGTGGGCGAGCCACACCCGCCCGAACCCGCCCGAGCCCAGGCGCCGCACCAGCCGGAACCGGGCCGGGCCGGTGGGGCGCGGCCCCACCGGGGCGTTCGCCCCGACGACGCCCGGGGCGACGAGGGTCGGTGTCGGACCCGCTGCCCGCGTCGGGCGCGGGACGACCGCGCCGGGACCGGAGTGCGCCGACACCACGGGCTCGGGGGCGCGGGCGGCGAACCGGGCGGCGAGCCGGTCACCGAACCCGCCCGGCCGGCCCGCCGACCCGGCGGCACCCGCCGCGGCCGACACCGGTCGTGGCGCACCGCCGGCCGGGCCCGCCGGCCGCGGTGCGGGGCGGGCCGCGGGCCGAGCCGCCGGTCGTGGCGTCAGGGACCGGTGCACCACCGCCCAGCTCGGCGTGCCGAGCGAGAGCACCGCCGGCATCCCGAGGAACGCCCCCGCCGCCGCGCCCAGCCACAGGTGCGCGGCCGAACCGGCCGGCACCGTCGTGGTCAGCGCCGCCACCGCGAGCACCGGCAGCCAGAAGAACCGGGCGGGCCAGCGCGGGCCGCGGCGCAGCGCCAGCCGCGCCGACGCCGACGTGAACAGCGCGGCCACCGCGGGCAGACCCACGAGCGCCAGCAGCGCCAGCCCCGAGCGCACCGGACCGGCCGCCGTGAACGCCGCGGCCACGGTGCCGCGTCCCAGGTAGCTGCTCTGGGCGCCGACGACACACACCGTCGAGTCCAGACCACGCAGCTGCCGGGCCGTCAGCCCCGGTACGGGACCGGTGCCCGCCGCCGCGGCGAAGACCCGGCCCGTGGCGAGGAACACCAGCAGCGGCAGCACCCCGCAGGTCAGCAGCCCGGTTCCGGCGAGCACCGCCGACTCGGCAGGCCCGTACCGCGACCCGATCCGGCGCCTCCACAGCGCCACCGCCGCGGCGCCGGCCGCCGGCAGCAGGCCCACCACCACACCCAGCAGCGACACCGCCCACGGCCACCCGCCCGGACACACCGCGTCCACGGTCAGCCCGTGCAGCCTGGCGAGCAGTGTCGCGACAAGCGCGGTGAGCGCGTCCACTCCGCCCTCCCCCCGCGGTGGCCCTTCTGACGTCCTGCGGGGCCCGTGTTCCCACTATGGCATCACCGCGACGGGCGTCACCGGGACGGCCGTCAGCGGCGATCGCCACCCACCCGGTCCGGGCCCCCGTCGTGGGCGGGACGCCCGTCACCCGGCTCCCCGCCCGCCGGGTCATCCGGTTCCTGCCCGTCGCGGGGCTCGGCCGCACCGTTGCGGGCGCCCGCCTGGTCGTCGTGCGGCGCGACGGCGGAGCGCTGCCCGTAGCGCATCTGGTCCAGCACCGCAGCGGCGACGTCGGGCCGCTCCCGCACGGCCCGCTCGAGCACGGCGACGTCCGGGCTCAGCAGGACGTCGGGCACCTCGTCGGGCACCACGGATCCGGTCGCCGCCGCACGGTCACCCGGCACTGCACTCACCTTCTCCGCCACCCGGGCCAGCCGGTGGCGCCGATCGCGCAGCGGAACCGGCCACAGGGACTGGATCGACGCGTTGAAGTGCGCGCCGAGAATGATCGCCATCCCGATGAAGAACGTGCCCAGCAGGAACGCGATCGGCGCGGCCAGGGCGCCGTAGGTGTAGCCGGTGCTGGTCAGCCAGTCCAGATACACCCGCAGCCCGGAAGCGCCGACCAGGAACACCGCGGCTGCGAGCAGGGCGCCGGGCAGACCCCGGTACCAGGGCGGCTTGAGCGGAAGGGCGATCTTGTAGAGGGTGGTCAGGGCCAGCAGCAGCACGAACCCGATCACCAGGGGGGAGAGCACGAAGTCCAGCAGCGGCCGCGCCGTCGGCTGCCAGGACTCCGGCAGGAACCGGGCGGGGCGCTCCGGCCCGATGGCCACGATCGGCAGCGCCACGATCCCCGTGACCAGCCCGACCACGTAGAGCAGCAGCGCCAGCAGCCGCTGCCACACCGGGTTGCGCAGCAGGTACTGCTCGTGCGCGCGGGTGATCGCGTCGACGAACGACGACATCGCCGACGACCCCGACCACAGCGAGATCACGAACCCGATGGAGACGACCTCGGCGCGCGCATTGGTGAGGATGTCGGACACCGTCGGGGCGATGATGTCCGCGACGGCCTGCTTGCTGAACACCGGCCCGACCAGTTCCACGACCTGCTGCTGGACCGCGGTGATCGTGTCGGGCCCGTAGAGGTCGCCGACGTAGCTGAGGATCCCGAACAGCCCCAGCAGCAGCGGCGGCAGCGACAGGGTCTGCCAGAACGCGGCCGCGGCGGACTCGCTGAAGATGTTGTCGTCCCAGGCCCGCACCAGCGTGCGGGTGACGAGCTTGCGCCCGCGGTGCCGGCCGGCCGGCGGGGCCGGCTCGGCGGGTCCTGAAGGCTCCGGCGATCCTGGCGAACCACCGGACGCGCCGGGGTCCGGGTCCCGCGCCGTCGGCACCTGCTCAGGCCCGGTCATCGCTCCCGGCCCGCCCGTGCCGGGTGAAGGTGAGCCCGCCCGCCCCGTCGACGTCCACGCGCACCTCGTCCCCGGCCGCCGCCTGACCGGCCAGCAGCATCCGGGACAGCCGCCGGTCCACCTCGCGGGCCACCGTGCGGCGCAACGGCCGGGCCCCCAGCGCCGGACCACCGGACCCGCGCCCGGCCAGCCACGCCACGGCCGCGTCGGACACCACGAGGCCGATCCCCTGCGCCGCCAGCCGGCCCCGCGTCTCGGCCAGCACCATGCCGGTGACCGCGGCCAGCGCGGCAGGCGACAGCGGGGCGAACAGCACCACCTCGTCGACCCGGTTCACCAGCTCGGGGCGCAGCACTATCCGCGCCAGCGCCAGCACCGGCTCGCGGGCCGCCTCGACGTCCCCGCCCGGCGCGGCCAGGATCAGCTCCGCACCCAGGTTGCTGGTCAGCACCACCACCGCGTGCGTGGCGTCCACGCTGCGCCCGTGGGAGTCGGTCAGCCTGCCCGCGTCCAGCAGTGCCAGCAGCGCGCCGGTCACCTCCCGGTGCGCCTTCTCCACCTCGTCGAACAGCAGCACCGCGTACGGGTCACGGCGCAGCGCCTCGGTCAGCTGACCCGGCTCGTCGTGCCCCACGTGCCCGGGCGGCGCCCCGAGGAGCCGCGTGAGGCTCGCGGCGTCGGCGAACTCGCCCATGTCGAACCGCACGGGCTCGCCACCGTGCAACGCCTCCGACAGGGCCCGCGCCAGCTCCGTCTTCCCCACTCCCGGCGGCCCGACGAACAGCAGCGACCCCGTCGGCCGCCCGGGCGCCGCCAGGCCGGCCCGCCCGGACCGCACGGCGTCCGCGACCGCCTCCACCGCCGCGTCCTGGCCGACGACCCGACGGGCCAGCTCGGCTTCGAGGTCCAGCAGCCGCTCCCGGTCCCCCGCGTCGACCGCGTCGACCCGGGCCACCGGGATGCCCGTGGCGCGGGAGACGGCGGCGGCGACGTCGGCGCGGGTGAGCTCGGGCCGTGCTCCGGCGTCGGGCGGCGCGTCCCGGGCCGTGGCCAGCTGCGCGGCCACCGCGTCCAGCTCGCGGGTGAGCGCCTCGGCCCGCTCGTAGTCCTCGGCGTCCACGGCGATGTCGCGGGCCCGGGTGAGCTGGTCGAACCGCTCCTCCAGCCCGACCGCGGGCCCCGCGGGTGCCCGCAGCCGGACCCGGGCGGCCGCCCGGTCGATCAGATCGATCGCCTTGTCCGGCAGGAACCGGTCGTGCACGTAACGGTCGGACAGCACCACGGCCGCGTCGATGGCCCCGTCGGAGATCACGACGCCGTGGTGGCGCTCGTAGCGCTCCCGCAGCCCCCGCAGGATGGCGACGGCCTGCGCAGGAGTCGGCTCCGGCACCCGGACCGGCTCGAACCGCCGCTCCAGCGCCGGGTCGCGCTCGATGTGGCGGCGGTACTCCCGCAGCGTCGTCGCCCCGATCATCTGCAGCTCGCCCCGGGCCAGCGCAGGCTTGAGGATCGTGCCGGCGTCCATCGCGCCGCCCTCGGCCGCGCCCGCCCCGACCACGGCGTGCAGCTCGTCGACGAACACCACCACCGACCGCCGCGCCGCCACCACCTCGTCGATCACCGCGGTCAGCCGCTGCTCGAACTCCCCGCGGTACTTCGTCCCGGCGACCATGCCGGCGAGATCCAGGGCCACCACTCGCAGGTCGCGCAGCCCCTCGGGCACCTCGCCCGCGACGATCCGCGCCGCGATGCCCTCCACGATCGCGGTCTTGCCGACCCCCGGGTCGCCCAGCAGCACGGGGTTGTTCTTGGTCCGCCGCGCCAGGACCTCCAGCACGGCGTCGATCTCGTCGGCGCGCCCCACCACCGGGTCCAGGGCGCCGTCACGGGCGGCCGCGGTGAGATCGCGGCCGTGGCGGTCCAGCCGGGGTGTCGGCGCCCGATGGCGCGGGCCGGTACGGGGTGATCCGGGCCTCGCGGCCGGGCCCCGGTCGTCCTGCCCCAGCCCCTGCTCCAGGCCCGCGACGAGCCGGCCGACGAGATCCTCGAGCGGCCCGAACGCCCCGCCGAACGGTTGGTCACCCTCGCGGAACGGCTTGTCGGGCATGACGCCCCTCCCCTGCACGCCTGCCTGCACACATGCGCACAGGTCTCACCTGCGATGGTGCCTGTCCGCGGCCCACAGTGCAGCCCTGCGCGCCCGGTCGGGCCGGAGTCGAGGCGAATCCGTCATGATCGGTCGCCCGGGCGGGCCGTAGCGGGGCGGGGCGGACCGTGATCGACGGTTGGGTGACATGAGATGCACCTGTGCAGCTCCTGTCACCCAACCGCTGATCATTGCGCCCACATCGGCCGGCTCCGACCACGGGCGGCGCGGCCAGGGCGTCGACGAGCAGGGCGCGTCACGCGGCGGGGCGCGCAGGCAAGTGCCTTCACTCGCGGGCGGGGTCGCCAGGGCGCGTGGCCCCCCGGGGCGCGCAGGCAAGCGGTTTCAGCTCGCGGGCGTCGATGAGCAGGGCGTCGATGAGCAGGGCGTCGATGAGCAGGGCGCGCCGCCCCCGGGGCGCGCAGGCAAGCGGCTGACGCAAGGTCAGCTCGCGGGCGGGGTCGCCAGGGCGTCGACGAGGAGGGCCCGCAGCTCCTCCGGGGGAAGGGACCGCAGGCGAGCCGCGGACAGCTCCGCCCGCGCGGTCTCCAGCTCTGCCCGCAACCGGCCGGCCTCGGCATCGGCGCGGGCGCGCAGCGCGGACTCCGACTCCACCCGCTCCAGGGTCGCCCGCAGGCCGCCCTCCGCGGCGCGCCGGGCCTCCTCCGCCACCGCTCCGGCGCGGGCGGCGTCGGTGGCCCGGCGGTCGGCGTCGTCGCGGGCCGTGACCGCTGCGGCCACCATGTCCCGGGCGTCGGCCGCGGCGGCGGCTGCCGAGGCGCGCAGCTCACCCGCCTGCTCACGCAGGCGATCGTTCTCCGCGCGCAGGCCGGCGAGCTCGGCGCGCAGCTCGGCCGAGCGGGCCAGCGCGGCGTCGCGTTCGGCGTCGGCCCGCTCGGCACGCACGCCCGCGGCCGTCACCTGCTCCCCCGCCGCCGCGGCCCGCGTCTCCGCCGCGGCCCGGGCGTCGACCGCCTCCGTGGCGGCCTGCTTGGCGGCCCCCAGCGCCTCGGTCGCCTCCAGCGCCTGCCGGCCCGCAGCCGCAGCCCGGCGCACGGCGTCGTCACGGTCCTGAGCAGCCTGATCGGTCGCGGTCCGTGCGTGGTGCGCCTGCTCGTCGGCCCGCTCCCGGGCGGCCTCGGCCGCCACCCGCTCGGCGTCGGACTCCGCCGCCCGTCGGTGCGCGACCTCGACGGCCGCGACGGCATCGCGCTGCACCTCGTCCAGCCGCGCCGTCACCGCGTCCAGCGCCGCGGCGAGCTCGGCCACCGGGGCCTGTACCGCGTCGACGTGCTCGCGCAACCGGTCGGCGTCGAGCCGGAACGCCGTGCCGCCGCCGTCGAGGCCGAGCGCGTCGAGGGCGTCGCGTTCGGTGCGCGCCATCTGCGCGCAGGTGCGGCCCCCTTCCCAGCGGGTGTCGCGGCAGAACGCGCGCGGGCGGCCGCCCTGGGGTCCAGGAGCGGGGAGCTCGGCCCGGCAACGGCTGTAGCCGCAGCGTGCGGCGGTGTCGATCACGAGCCGAACGGTATCAGTTCAGTTCTTGAAACTCAAAACCAGGTTA
>JAEUJO010000105.1 GCA_016794615.1 Pseudonocardia sp.
GTCTCGCGCGGGATGTGGAGGTGGCCGTAGACGACCGCGGCGGCGCGGTAGCGGACGTGCCAGTCGGCGGTCGCCGTCGTGCCGCACCACAGCGCGAACTCCGGGTACCGAAGCACCCGCGTCGGCATCCGGGTCAGCGGCCAGTGGTTGACCAGCACCGTCGGCAGGTCCGGGTCGAGGGCGTCGAGCCGGGACCGGGAGTACGCGACGCGGGCGGCACACCACGCGGGGCGGTCGGGGTACGGGTCGGGCGCGAGCAGGTGCTCGTCGGTGCACACCACGCCGGCGCGGTATGCGGTCGCCAGGCCCTCCGCCGCGGTGGCGGTGCCGTCGGGCAGGAAGGAGTAGTCGTAGAGCAGGAACAGCGGCGCGACGACCGCGGGCCCGCCGTCGCCGGTCCACACCGGGAACGGGTCCTCGGGGGTGAGCACGCCGGCCGCGCGGCAGGCCTGCACGAGGTGGCGGTAGCGCTCCTCGCCACGCAGCAGCACACCCTCCTTCGCCCGGGTCCACAGCTCGTGGTTGCCGGGCACCCACACGACCACGGAGAACCGCTCGCGCAGCAGTGTCAGGGTGCCGACGACGTCGTCGACCCGCTCGGCCACGTCGCCCGCGACGATCAGCCAGTCGTCGTCGGACGCCGGCCGCAGGCCCGCGACGATCGCGCGGTTCTCGGGGTGGCGCACGTGCAGGTCGGAGACGGCGAGCAGGCGGGGGGCGGGCATCGTCTGCTGTTCCTACCGGTCGACGGCCCGTTCCGCTGGGTACCGTGAGGAAGATGGTGGGGACGGCGGGCGCGCAGCAGTTCGTGCGGTGGGGCCTGCGGCACGGGATCCTGCGACGGTTCCTGGTGCGCCGCGCCCGCTCCGGGGACGTCGGTGCCCGCATCATGATCGATCCGGAGCTGCGCGAGGACCCCTACCCGTACTACGAGCAGCTGCGCGCCCGGGGCAGGCTGGTGGTCACGGGGCTGGCTCCGACGACGGTGGACCACGGCGTGTGCACGGCCGTGCTGCGGAGCCCTGACTTCGGCACCGGCGTCCGTGCCCCGAGCGAGCTGCCCGCCCTCGCCCGGACGGCGGTGCGCCTGTCCTCCGGTGGCCCGCTCAGCCCGGGCGAGCCGCCCTCGATGCTGGCCGTCGACCCGCCGGACCACACCCGCTACCGCAAGCTCGTGACCCGCGCCTTCAGCGCCCGCGCGATCGCTGCGCTGCGTGAACGGGTCGTCCGGATCGCGGACGACCTGTTGGACGCGATGGCCGCGAAGGCCGCGGCGGGCGGCACGGTCGACCTTGTCGCGGACTACGCGAGCCTGCTGCCGGCGACCGTCATCGCCGAGATGCTGGGCGCGCCGGTGACGATGCGTAGGCAGTTCCTGCGCTGGGGGGCCGGCGCGGGCCTGGCGCTGGACCCGGGCCTGCCCTACCGCGACTTCCGCCGGGCCGAGCGCGACGTGCTCGCCCTGCAGCGCTGGATGGTCGGGCACTTCGACCGGATCCGCCGCTCCCCCGGCGACGACATCCTCTCGGCGCTGGTCGCCGTCCACGACGAGGACACCGGCCACGACGACGGCCGGGGGCTCACGGACGACGAGCTGACCAGCATCGCGATGCTCCTGCTCGCCGCGGGCTTCGAGACCACGCAGAACCTGCTCGGCAACGGTGCCGCGCTGCTCGTGCGGCACCCGGAACAGCTGGCCCGGCTGCGCTCCGGTACCGCGTCATGGGCCACCGCGACGGACGAGGTGCTGCGGTTCGACTCCCCGGTGCAGCGCACGGCACGGATGGCCCGCCGGGACACCGAGGTCGCGGGCACGGCGGTGCACGCAGGCGAGCTCGTCGTGACGATCCTCGGCGGGGCGAACCGCGACCCGGCGGTGTTCGCGGATCCGGACCACTTCGACGTCACCCGCGCGGACGCGGACCGGCACATCGCCTTCTCCCAGGGGATCCACTACTGCCTGGGCGCCGGGCTGGCCCGGATGGAGGGCGAGATCGGGCTGCGGGCGCTGTTCGAGCGGTTCCCGGACCTCGCGCTCGCCGCACCCCCGAACCGGCGCCCGACCCGTCTGCTGCGGGGTTTCGACGCGATGCCGGTGACCCTCGGCGCCGCCGTCAGCCGCGGACGGGGGGCACGAGCTCGGTGAGCAGGCGCTCGAGGTGCACCCGGGCACCCCGGTAGCGCACCGTGCCGGCGCAGCATGTTGACGTTGCGCCAGGTGCGGTCGGAGGTCGCGGTGGTCAGCGCATCAGAGGCGGTCGCCCTTCCTGAGGTTGCACCGTCGACAGAGCAGCTGCAGGTTGTTCACCGATGTCGCGCCGCCCTTGCTGCGCGGGATGACGTGGTCGAACTCGAGGTAGCTCCGCGCCCCGCATTCGCAGCACCGGCCGCTGTCGCGCTGGTAGACCGCGCTCTTGACATGCTGCGGGACGGCGGCGGTGTCGATCGTGTCTGGGCGCCCGACGAGTTGCCGTTTGGCCATCCGGGCCAGCGTCCTGCCCACGGTGGCGACGTACTCCGCGTCGTGGAGGTAGTAGCGGCCGGTGCCCCGCCGCTGGGTCGCGACGACCTCGATGGCGCGGTCGGCGTCCGCATCGACGTTGAGGATCTTGTGCCACGAAAGCTCCCAACCGTCACCGTAGCCGACGAACCGGAGCTTGGTGCTGGTGAACAGCAGGTCACCGGCGAGAGCGGAGACCCGTCTCGTGAGCTGGCGTTCGTAGTGACAGGACACATGCAGGTGGCAGCGTTCGTCCGAGTCGAGGATCACCTCGCTGGGTGGGGCGGTGGGCAGGTGGCCGCGGCGGACCTCGGTGAGCCGGTGGCCGCGTTCGAGCCGGACCAGCATCTCGGTGCTGACGGCGTCGGGTATCTCAAGCAGGGCGACCCGCGCCCGGAACGTGTCGATGGTGCCGCGGGTGACGTCGTTGTCGTCGACGATCGCGGCTGTGACGAACCGTCGGAGATGCGCGCCTGCCTCCGTCCGGACGGCTTCCAACGCGTAGCTCTGCGGGACATCGGCCGCCTGCAGGTCCGCGAGGAGGCTCCGCAACTGCCCGTCGTCGAAGTCGGCTCCGCCGAGAAGCGCCCGTGCCAGCGGGATGAACCGCTCGATATCGCCGCGCATCAGCCGGACGCATCGCGAGCACGCGGACCGGTTCCGGAGTTGGGCGACGACCAGCGTGCGGCCACACCGGACACACTGGGACGGGCTCCTCACCGACGCACCCCCCGCCCAGCCGCATTCGGCCCGGCAGTTCACGATAGGTCGGCGGCGCGCCCGTCGACCAGCAGGTTCACTCCGGCAGCGGAGTGCGGTGCGCCGTTGTTCGAACAGGCGCCCGGGCCGTGACGTCACCGGATCGAAGCGATCCGCACGGTGCCAACCCGGAGATCGGGAACGACGTCGGGCTGCGGCTCACCCGGGCGAGGGCCGGTCGACGATCTGTGGCCGGCGGGCGGCGAATGGCCACTCATGGATGACACGGGCCGGTACCCGCGACTAGCGTCGCGCCGCGACGGCTCGCGGTAGGGCCTGGCGGAAGGGACGGGTCATGGGCGACAGCGGTCCGCGCACGCTGGCGATCGACGTCGGGGGAACGGGCCTCAAGGCCGTGGTGCTCGACCCCGACGGGGAGATGATCTCGGAACGGCTCCGGGTCGAGACGCCGTACCCGTGTCCACCACCGGTACTCCTCGACGAGCTGGACAAGCTGGCGACGGCCCAGCCGGGGTACGACCGCGCCTCGGTCGGGTTCCCCGGCACGATCCGGCGCGGGCGGGTGCGGGAGGTGCCCGCGTTCTCCCGGCGCGGGCCCGGCCTGGAACCGGACCCCAGCCTCGTCGCGGCGTGGAGTGGTTTCGAGCTCGAAGACGCCCTGCAGGAACGCTTCGGCCACCCCACCCGCGTCGCGAACGACGCCGACGTGCAGGGCTGCGCCGTCGCCGCCGGCAAGGGGATGGAACTCGTGATCACCCTCGGGACCGGTGTGGGCTGCGCGGTGTTCTTCGACGGCGCGCTCCTGCCGCACATGGAGCTCTCGCACGGCCGCTTCGCCAAGGGCCTGTCGATCGAGGTCGCGTGCGGCGACCACAACCGCGAGAAGATCGGCAACAAGGCGTGGCGCAAGCTCGTCATGAACGCCCTGGACACCTTCGAGGCCATGGTGTTGCCCGACCACATCCACATCGGCGGCGGCAACGCCAAACGCCTCGACCCGGACACGCTCGGCCCGAACCGCTCCGTCGTCCCGAACATCTCCGGGCTGCTCGGCGGCATCAAGCTGTGGGAACGTGCCGTGGCTGCGAGTGCGCTCGGCGAGGTCCCCGCACCCGCGAAGTCCTAGCGCGTGAATGACCGGCTCGCCGCTGCATCCCCTTTCCTCGTCCCATGCGGAAGGATCACCCCGTGGCCGACACCGAACGCATCGCCCCCTCCATCAGCGGGACCCACGAGTGGGCCGCCGTAGCCGAGCACCACGCCGCAGTGGCCCCGCGCCACCTGCGTGACCTCTTCGCCGACGACCCCGGGCGCGTCGAGGCGCTGACCACCTCCGGCGCGGACCTGGTGATGGACTACTCGAAGCACCGGATCACCCGCGACACCGTCCCCCTGCTCGTCTCGCTCGCCCGGCGGGCGGGGCTGCCCGAGCGCATCGAGGCGATGTTGACCGGGGTGCACATCAACACCAGCGAGAACCGCGCGGTGCTGCACACGGCGCTGCGGCTGCCCGACGACGCGTCGCTCACGGTCGACGGCCAGGACGTGGTCGCCGACGTGCACGCCGTGCTCGCCAAGATGGCGCCGTTCGCCGACGCGGTGCGCACCGGGACGTGGACCGGGCACACCGGCGAGCGCATCCGCACCGTGGTCAACATCGGGATCGGCGGTTCGGACCTCGGCCCGGTGATGGCCTACCAGGCGCTGCGCGCCTACAGCGACCGCACGCTGGCCTTCCGGTTCGTCTCGAACATCGACCCGACGGACGTCACCGAGGCCCTGCTCGACCTCGATCCGGCGACGACGCTGTTCATCGTCTCGTCCAAGACCTTCACCACCCTGGAGACGCTGACGAACGCCCGCGCGGCGCGGCAGTGGCTCGTCGACGGCCTGGGCGGCGACGAGTCGGCCGTCGCGAAGCACTTCGTCGCGGTCTCGACGAACGCCGTGGAGGTGCGCAAGTTCGGTATCGACGAGGCGAACATGTTCGGCTTCTGGGACTGGGTCGGTGGCCGCTACTCGCTCGACTCGGCCATCGGGCTCTCCCTCATGGTCGCGATCGGCCCGGACCAGTACGGCCAGTTCCTCACCGGCATGCACGCGATGGACAGCCATTTCCGCAGCACGCCGCTGGAGGAGAACCTGCCGGTCATCGCCGGCATGCTCAACATCTGGTATGCGAACTTCTTCGACGTCGAGACCCACGCGGTGCTGCCCTACAGCCAGTACCTGCACCGCCTGCCCGCCTACCTGCAGCAGCTGACGATGGAGAGCAACGGCAAGTCGGTCCGCGCCGACGGCTCGCCGGTCACCACCACGACCGGCGAGATCTTCTGGGGCGAGCCGGGCACGAACGGCCAGCACGCCTTCTACCAGCTGCTGCACCAGGGCACGCGGCTCGTCCCGGCCGACTTCATCGGCTTCGCCCAGCCGAACCACGAGCTGCCGGTGGACGCTGAGACCGACATGCACGACCTCTTCATGAGCAACCTGTTCGCCCAGTCCGCCGCGCTGGCGTTCGGCAAGACCGCCGAGGAGATCGCGGCGGAGGGCACGCCGGCCGCGCTCGTGCCGCACAAGGTGATGCCGGGCAACCGCCCGAGCACCACGATCCTCGCCGAGAAGCTGACCCCGTCGACGCTGGGCCAGCTGGTCGCCTTCTACGAGCACGTGACGTTCGTCGAGGGCGTGATCTGGGGGATCGACTCGTTCGACCAGTGGGGTGTCGAGCTCGGGAAGGTGATGGCCAAGCAGTTCGGCCCGGCCCTGACCGATCGGGATCCCGACATGTCGGCGCTGGACGCCTCGACGGCAGCCCTGATCGGGCGCTACCGGGAGTGGCGGGGGCGCTGACGGCTGCCCCGTTGATCAACGCCGCAGCTCAGCCCTCGTCATGCCCCGGGTGAGGTGGCGCCGCTGTCGCACCCCGCCCGTGTTGTCGCACAGCGGGTGAGGCCGGCGCACCTGCCGGGCAGGGTGCGCCGGCCGGGCGGGCCGTGCGACGGCAACACGACGTGTGCA
>JAEUJO010000007.1 GCA_016794615.1 Pseudonocardia sp.
CCCGACCGAGCGGAGTCGGTCCCGCAGGTGTGTCGTTCCCGTCGTCAGGCATGCAGGTCACTCCCTTCGGGCATGCTCTTGCGGAGCCGAGCCAGTGCCCGGTGCTGGGCCACGCGCACCGCACCCGGTGTCGAGCCCACCGCTTCAGCCGTCTCCTCGGCCGACAGGCCGACCACCACGCGCAAGACGAGGATCTCACGCTGCTTGTCCGGCAGCTGGTCGAGCAGCTTGCCCATCTCGCCGGACAGTTCGACACGCAGCGCCCGCTGCTCCGGGCCGTCGGCGACCTCCACCGCGTCGGGGACGTCGGCGACCGGATCCGAACGGTTACGAGTCGACGCCCGGTGGGCGTCGATCACCTTGTGCGCCGCAATCCCGTATACGAACGCCAGGAACGGTTTCCCCTGGACGCGGTACCCGGGAAGGGCCGTCAACACGGCCAAGCACACCTCCTGCGCGACGTCGTCCGCCGAGGCGGACGACCGGTCCGGCGCGCCGAGGCGGGCGCGGCAGTAGCGCACGACCAGCGGCCGGATGATGGCCAGCACACGTCCCACGGCTTCCCGGTCGCCGGTCATGGCGGCCGCGACCAGGTCGTCGGGAACGTCTGTCGTGTCACTCATCGCGCACTGTTGTGGGAGCGTTACCAGGCATCGTGGCTGTCGTCCGATCGTGAGCCCGACCACGCAGAGTAACGTTTCTGCGCCTCGGAATTCTCGCCACAGTAGCGGGCGACGGCACCGGGCCGGACACGGCACACGATCCGGACGACCTTCCGCCCGGTGCGCGGGCCGGGCCACCACGACGTCCGAACCGGAGTACCGGCTCGGGGCGCAGGGGGGCGGACGGCGCCGGTTCGCAGTGGGTGTTTCGAAACCCGGGCCGCGTGCGTGCCCGCCCTGGGGTTCCGAAAGTGCCGTCTCAGGACACCAGGCCGCGGCGGAAACCGTGGGCGACCGCCTGCGCCCGGTCGCGCACACCGAGCTTGCGGAACAGCCGGCGCGCGTGGGTCTTGACGGTGTCCTCGGAGAGATAGAGCTCACGACCGATCTGGCCGTTGCTCTTGCCCTGGCTCATCCCGCGCAGGACCTGCAGCTCCCGTTCGGTGAGCTGCACGCCGGGGTCGGCGGGCGTGCGCGGGGTCGGCACCGCGGTACTGGCCAGCGTGTGCGCCAGTGCGGCGACCAGCTCCGGGCGCGAGGCGTCCCAGCGCAGGTAGCCACGGGCACCGCCGGCGATCGCCGCAGCGATGCTGCCCGCGTCGTCCGGGGCGCCGAAGACGATGACGTTCGCCTGGGGGTGCGCCGCGACGAGGCGGCGTGTCGCCTCCACCCCGGTCGGCACCGCACGCTGGGTGCCGACGAGGACGACGTCGACCGACTGCCGGGAGAACCGGGCCAGCAGCTCGTCGCCGTGCGCCACGCAGTCGATCCGGTAGACTCCGGGGACTGCCGACATCACGCGCGTCAGGCCTTCGCGGACGCTGCGACGATCGTCGCAGATCAGTACCGTCGTCACGACGATTCCTTCCTGCAGCTTCCTGCAGCCGGGTGATGCGTCACCCACGCATCGGCAAGTGACCACCTCACCTTGACACGATCAGGGTGGTTTGTGCGCCCGTTCGAAGAGCGAAGCGCCGAACGGCGCCTGTCATGTGGGTGACAGCACGTCGAATGGAGTAGCCAGACTATCGAGTGCCACACGGGGCCGCGCAGGGGACTCCCCCATCTGGCGCTTTTGGCGGATATCTCTGCTCCGGTCGAGGTCAGCCAACGCGGTGAAACCCACCGTCCGACGACCTTCCCCGGGAAGGTACGTGTGTCGTCGGGCAGGGTTCGTCGAACGCCGGCGACGCTCGATCACCGCAGTACAGCGGCGCCGATCCGGTCGCCCGCATCAACGAGGGAGCGCAGCGTGCCCACCCCCGCCGGTAGCGCAGCGCCGTCCCAGCCGGGGCCGGCGACGAAGATCCGGTAGCGCGGGCGGGTCACCGGCAGCCCGGCGACCACGGTCGGGTCGGCCGTCGAAGGGGCCTGGGACCAGAGCACGACGGCGGCGGGCGCGGTGCGGCGCACGGCGGCGGCGAGGGCGTCGGCGGGCAGGGCGGCACCGAGCGAGCGGCAGCCGATCCCCCGCTCCGCCAGCAGTGCCGCGAGCACGGCGAGCGGGACGACGTGCAGTTCGGTCGGCATCGCCGCGAGCAGGACCGGGCGTGCCGGGGCGGGAAGGGGGTCGGCCGGTTCGGCCGCGGCGGCCGTCCGGGTGCTGAACACCCCGATGAGGCACTGGCTGAGCAGGTGCTCGACCTCCACGCCACGGCCGGTGGCCGCCCAGCGGTCCCCGATCGCGGCCAGCACCGGGCGTGCCACCTCGTCCCACGTGGCGACCAGCCCGTCCGTGGCGATCGAGTCCTCGACCAGCCGGTTGACCGACGTCGGGTCCATCGCCAGCGCGGCCCGACCGAGCCCGCGGGCGCGGGGCCCGGCACCGGACATCCGCAGCGACGCTCCGCCCCCACCCCGGCCGAGGAGCACCGGCGGCAACGAGACGACCGCACCGAGCACCTCGGGAGGATCGGCTCGATCGGGTGTCGTCATCCCGTCCTCGACGGTCGCCGGCGGGGCGAGCACCGACACGCTGGTGCGGGCGTAGCGGGCGGCCTCGGCGGGTGCGGCCCCCTGCATGAGGGCGCGCTGCATGAGCTCCAGGCGGGCCATGTCGGCCGCCGAGTAGCGGCGGTGCCGGCCACGGGCGTGCCCGTTGGGCCCGATCCCGTACCGGCGGTCCCAGGTGCGCAGGGTCGCCGGCGCGATGCCGAGCCTGCGGGCCGCCCCGGAGACAGTCAGGTGGGGCTCGTCCACATCTCCACCGAGGCCTCGATTTCCTGCGGGCGGATCTTCTGCAAGCGCTGCCATCCGCGCTGCGATCGGCGCCGGATCACCATACGGCAGCGATCGTCCTCGCCGCATGTCACGGTCCGGTGTGCCGGACCGGGCCGTCGGCCCCTGCCCCGCGGGGATGCAGGGACGGTCGTCGAGCCATCTGCGGACAGAGGCGACGTTCAGGTGCGGACACGATCGGCCGCGGGCGCCCCCGCCGCGTCGGACAGCACGGCAGGAGGCTCGGCGCACGCAATCGGGGTACTCCGTCGAAAGCGGTGCGCCCGATATCCTTGAACAAGGTTTGACACGGTTCTACGGCGGGCATCTCCGCGGCTGATGGGCTGGACCTGGCTGGACGGGCAGGGTGAGTGGGATGGCGGACATCCGAAGGCTTCCGGTTCCGGTGACTGACATCTGGGACTGGCAGATGCACGGCGCCTGCCGCGGGATGGACAGCGGCTTCTTCTTCCACCCCGAGGGTGAGCGGGGCCCGGCTCGGGCCGACCGGGAGGCACGGGCGAAGCAGATCTGCGGGACGTGCCCGGTCCTGGACCAGTGCCGCCGGCACGCTCTGGCGGTCCACGAACCCTACGGTGTGTGGGGCGGGCTGTCGGAGGCCGAACGCGACGAGATCATCCGCGGGCGCACGCGCCGGCTGCGGGTGACCGTGACGCCGCCGCTGCACCGCGCCCGCCCCGTCGCCGGGCAGTGACCGGGGCCGGACACGCCGGTGCGGGTGAGCCGAGCGGCTCACCCGCACCGGACGGAGTGCGAACGCGGTCAGTGCCCGTGCCCGTGGCCGTGACCGGCCGCGGGGGCCGGGGCGGGCGGCTCGGGCTTGTCGACGACAGCGCTCTCGGTGGTGAGCACCATCCGCGCGATCGACGCGGCGTTCACCACCGCGGAGCGGGTGACCTTGACCGGGTCCACGACGCCGTCGGTGAGCAGGTCGCCGAAGGTCAACGTGGCGGCGTTGAAGCCCCTCCCCCAGCCCGCGGCGGCCACCTTGTCGATCACGACCGCACCTTCCTGGCCGCCGTTCGCCGCGATCCAGTAGAGCGGCGCCCGGAGTGCCTTGCGCACGACCGCGACGCCCGTCGCCTCGTCGCCGGTGAGCCCCAGGCCGTCGGCCAGCGCGTCGGCCGCGTGGATCAGCGCCGCCCCGCCACCGGGGACGATGCCCTCCTCGACCGCAGCACGGGTGGCCGACACGGCGTCCTCGATGCGGTGCTTGCGCTCCTTGAGGGCGGTCTCGGTGGCCGCCCCGACCTTGATCACCGCGACGCCGCCGGACAGCTTCGCCAGCCGCTCCTGCAGCTTCTCGCGGTCCCAGTCGGAGTCCGAGGCCTCGACCTCCCGCTTGAGCTGCTCGATCCGGCCCGCGACGGCGTCCGAGGACCCGGCGCCGTCGACCAGCGTGGTGGTGTCCTTGGTGACGACGGCGCGCCGCACCCGGCCGAGCTGCTCCAGCCCGGTCTCGGCGAGCTTGAGCCCGACCTCGGAGGAGATGACCTCGCCGCCGGTGGCGATCGCCAGGTCGTCCATGAAGGCCTTGCGCCGGTCGCCGAAGAACGGCGACTTGACCGCGACCACCCGCAGGGTCTTGCGGATCGAGTTGACGACGAGGGTCGACAGCGCCTCGCCCTCGACGTCCTCGGCGACGATCAGCAGCGGCCTGCCGTCGGCGAGAACCTTCTCCAGCAGCGGCAGCAGGTCCGTGATGGCGCTGATCTTCTCGCGGTGCAGCAGGACGTGGGCATCGTCGAGCGCCGCCTCCATCGACTCGGCGTCCGTGACGAAGTACGGCGACAGGTAGCCCTTGTCGAACTGCAGGCCCTCGGTGATCTCCAGCTCGGTGGCGAGCGTGGAGCCCTCCTCGACGGTGATCACCCCGTCCTTGCCGACGGCGTCGAGCGCCTGGCTGATGAGGTCACCGATCTCCGCCTCGCGCGAGGCGATGGTGCCGACCTGGGCGATGGCCTTGCCCTCGACGGGCGTGGCCTTCTCCTTGAGCATCTCGGCGACCTTGTCGGCGGCCACGGCGATGCCCTTGCCCAGCGCCGTCGGGTTCGCCCCGGCAGCGACGTTGCGCAGGCCCGCGGCGACCATGGCCTGGGCGAGCACGGTGGCGGTGGTGGTCCCGTCGCCTGCGACATCGTTGGTCTTGGTGGCGGCGGTCTTGGCGAGCTGGGCACCCAGGTTCTCGAAGGGGTCACCCAGCTCGATCTCGCGGGCGATGGTGACACCGTCGTTGGTCACCGTCGGACCACCGAACTTCTTCTCCAGCACGACGTTGCGCCCGCGCGGGCCGAGGGTCACCTTGACGGCGTCGGCCAGCTGGTTCACCCCGCGCTCGAGCGCCCGGCGCGCGGTCTCGTCGAAGCTGATCTGCTTCGGCATTGTTCTCGGAACTCCCTATGGGGTCAGGGGAACGACGTCAGGGAAACAGCACCGCCCCGGCAGCCCGTCCGGTCGACGGACCGCCGGGGCGGTGCACAGCTCTGGAGCGAGCGTCAGTTGACGACCGCGAGGACGTCGCGCGCGGAGAGGATGAGGTACTCCTCGCCGTTGTACTTCACCTCGGTGCCGCCGTACTTGCTGTAGATGACGACGTCGCCGACCTGCACGTCGAGCGGAATGCGGTTGCCGTTGTCGTCGATGCGACCCGGGCCCACAGCGAGGACCTTGCCCTCCTGCGGCTTCTCCTTGGCCGTGTCGGGGATGACGATGCCCGACGCGGTGGTGGTCTCGGCCTCGCTGGCCTGGACGACGATCTTGTCCTCGAGCGGCTTGATGTTCGCCACTTGATGACCTCCCCTTCCCTGGGGTGCGTGCGATGTCCTGACGTGATGTCGTGTCGCGAGCAGCCGGTCCGGCAGCGCCCCGTCGTCGCGGGTGCCGGGACGCCCGGTCGGGCCCTCGCTCTTGGCACTCTACCCATGCGAGTGCCAGGCCCTCAACGGCGCCCTACTCTCCGGGTATGGCAACCATCGGAACCAGCGGCATTGAGGTCTCCTTGCTCTGCCTGGGCGCCAACGTCTTCGGTTGGACGGCCGACCGCGACACGTCGTTCGCCGTGCTCGACGCCTACATCGCGGCGGGCGGGAACTTCGTCGACACCGCCGACTCGTACATGTGGCGGGTCCCCGGCAACTCGGGTGGCGAGTCGGAGACGATCATCGGTGAGTGGTTCGCGGCGCGCGGGCGCCGCGACGACGTCGTGCTGGCGACCAAGGTGTCGTCGCTGCCCACCCGCAAGGGCCTGGCCGCGGCCAACATCACCGCGGCGTGCGACGACTCGCTGCGGCGCCTGCAGACCGACCACATCGACCTCTACTACGCCCACTACGACGACCGGACCGTCACGCAGGAGGAGTACCTGGACGCCTTCGACGGCCTCGTGCGCGCGGGCAAGGTCCGGGCGATCGCGGCCTCCAACTTCACCGCCGAGCGGCTGCGCAGCGCGCTGGAGATCTCGCGGCGGGACGGGCTGACCGAGTTCGTCGCGCTGCAGCCGCACTACAACCTGATGGAGCGGGCCGACTTCGAGGCGTCCCTGGAGCCGCTCGTGGAGGCGGAGGGCCTGTCGAGCGTGCCCTACTACGGGCTGGCGAAGGGCTTCCTCACCGGCAAGTACCGCGACGGCGGCCCCGAGATCGACAGCCCGCGCGCACCGGGCGCCCTTGCCTACCTCGACGAGCGGGGGCGGGCGGTGCTCGCCGTGCTCGACGAGATCGCCGCGGGGCACGAGGTAGCCAAGGGAAACAAGATCACCGTCGCGGCGGTGGCACTGGCCTGGCTCGCGGCCCGGCCGACGGTGGTGGCGCCGATTGCGAGCGCCCGGAACGCCGCGCAGCTGGCGGAGCTGCTGCCGGTGCTGGACCTCAAGCTGACCGACGACGAGGTACGGCTGCTGGCGCAGGTGAGCGCCTGACGAGTCCCGCCGCAGCCCTCGCCCGATGGGTGCGGTAGGGGATCGCAGCCGACCGGGGATCGCAGCCGACCGGGGATCGCAGCCGGCCGGGGATCGCAGCCGGTCGAGGATCGCAGCAAGGTGGCCATGCTGCAATCGGATTGGAGCAGGGCCACCTTGCTGCGACCCGGCGCAGCCGGATCGCAGCCGGGGCCACCCCCGGACCCTTCCGCCGTCAGCCGACCAGGACCTCGGTCACCGGCATCGACGAGTCCGCCGGCAGGTCCAGCGGGGAGGGCTGCGCGCCGCCGGCCAGCAGGTGCGCCCCCAGCGCCGCGACCATCGCCCCGTTGTCGGTGCACAGCCGCGGCCGCGGCACCCGCAGCACGATCCCCGCCGCGGCACAGCGCTGCTGTGCCAGCGCCCGCAGCCGGGAGTTCGCGGCGACTCCACCGCCGAGCACCATCGTCTCCGCGCCCCGCTCGCGGGCGGCGCGCACGGCCTTGGCCGTGAGGACGTCGACGACGGCCTCCTGGAAGCTCGCAGCCACGTCGGCCACGGGTACGGGTATCCCCGCCCGCTGCAGTCCCTCGACGTGGCGGGCGACGGCGGTCTTCAGCCCGGAGAACGAGAAGTCGAACGCCGCGTCCCGGGGGCCGGTGAGCCCGCGCGGGAACGCGATCGCGGCGGGGTCGCCGTCGCGCCCCACCCGGTCGATGTGCGGGCCGCCGGGGAACGGCAGCCCGAGCAGCCGCGCCACCTTGTCGAACGCCTCGCCCGCGGCATCGTCGATCGTGGCACCGAGCGGGGTGACCGGGCCGGCGAGGTCCGGGACGTCGAGCAGGCTGGAGTGCCCGCCGGAGACGAGCAGCGCCAGGCACGGAGGGAGCGGACCGTGCTGGAGGGTGTCGACGGCGACGTGCGCGGCGAGATGGTTGACCCCGTAGAGGGGCACGTCCCAGGCCGCCGCGTAGGCCTTCGCCGCCGCGACCCCGACCAGCAGCGCCCCGGCCAAACCCGGGCCCGCGGTGACGGCGACGGCGGCGACGTCGCCCGGGCGCACCCCGGCCGTGGCCAGCGCCCGGTGCACGGCCGGAACCATCGCCTGCAGGTGCGCCCGGGAGGCCACCTCGGGCACGACGCCACCGAAGCGCGCGTGCTCGTCGACCGAGGAGGCGATCTCGTCGGCGAGCAGCTCCACCCCGCCCGCGTCGTCGAGGGAGACGACGCCGACACCGGTCTCGTCGCAAGAGGTCTCGATCCCGAGGACGATCGTTCCTCTCCTGCCCGTCACCGAGGCTCCCTTCTCATCGTGTACGCGTCCGCGCCGCTGGGCCGGTAGTAGCGGGGCCGCAGGCCGACCACCGTGAACCCCTCGCTCTCGTAGAGCGCACGGGCCGGCTCGTTGTCCGTTCGGACCTCCAGGAACACCGTCGCGTGCAGCGCGTCGGCGGCGGTGAGCAGGCCCTGCAGGAGCGCGCGGCCGATCCCGTGGCCCTGGTGCGCGGGGTCGACGCCGATCGTGTGGATCTCCGCCTCGGCGCCGGGTGGGCCACCGACCACGGCGACCCCGCCGTAGCCGACCAGCTCCCCGTCGATCCGGGCGGCCAGGTAGGTGTGGCCGACGCGCAGCTCCGCCCGGAACGCGGCGGCGTTCCACGGCTCGTCGCCGGGAAAGAGCACCTCCTCCAGCGCGGCGCACCGGGCTGCGTCAGTCACGCGGAGGGCCTCGATCACCACCTCCGGAGGCAGGGTCACCGCCGGCCCCGTCATCCGGTGCGGGCCGGCTTGCGCGGGCCGGGCGCGACGGCGTCGGGGCGGCGCAGGTACAGCGGCTCGAGCGGGCCGGGCCGGCCGCCTGCCCGCACCGCGTCGGCGGCGCACGCGACCAGTCCCCCGGGCCCCGGTGACTCCGGCGACACCACCCGCAGGCCGGTCCCGCCCGCGCAGGCACCCGCAGCCGCCACCGCGCCCAGCTCCGGGATCCGGGCGACCAGCGAGGCGGGGGCCTCGACGTGCGGCCCGGCGATCCGGGCATCGCCGGCGTAGGCGGCCCAGTAGACCTCCCGGCGGCGGGCGTCGGTCGCGACGATGAGCGGGCCGTCGACGCCGTCGGTGTCGGCGGCGATCGCGTCGAGCGAGCAGACCCCGTGCACGGGGAGGTCGAGCGCGTCGCCGAGGGCGGCGGCCGTCACCATCCCGATCCGAAGGCCGGTGAACGGCCCCGGTCCGATGCCGACCACGACCGCGTCGAGGTCCGCCAGCGCGATCCCGGCCTCCGCGCACGCCGCGAGGGCACCCGGTAGGAGGAGCTCGCCGTGCTTGCGGGCGTCGTGGGTGGCGCGGACGGCCCGGATCGTGATCCCCGCCGACCGGTCGGGCGGGACCTCCACGACGCCGGCCGTCACGGTGGGCGTGGCGGTGTCGAGAGCGAGCACGAGCACGGGTCGAGCCTAACCAAGCGTGCAGGAACTGACACTCACAGGCTCCACGCTGTCACCAGCGCATCGGCTGGTTCGTCACATGAGCCGCGGGTTGGTCGACGTCGCGAAGTGGGCCAGGGTGGCTGCGACCGCGCGGATGTTGCGGTCCAACGCGGTGCGGTCCACGTTGTCGATTCGGTCGCACGCGCTGTGGTAACAACGGTCGTAGGCCTCGCCGGCATGGCCTCCCCAGCTCTGCGCCTCTCGCGCGGACTTGTCCTCGGTGTCGCCGGTGAGGACACCACCCGACGGGATGCCGGCCGCGACGAACGCCGTGTAGTCCGATGCGCGGTCGAACGTGGTGTGTGTGGCGGTGACGCCGGTTGTGGCGAGTTGGTCGGCGAGCACCCGCGCCACCTCGGCCGAGCCGGGCGGCCCCGTCTGCGAGGGCTTGTGTCCCTGGCCGCCCTGGACGAAGTAGCCCGCGTTGGGTGAACCCACCATGTCGAGGTTGAGATACAGCATGAGGGCGTCGCGGTCGGGGCCGGGGAGGGTTTCCACGTAGTAGGTGGAGCCGTTCAGGTCGTCCTCTTCCGAACCCCAGAAGGCGAACCGTATGGCGTGGTCGACCGGCGGTGAGCCGCCGAGCCTGGTCGCGATCTCCAGCAGCGCCGCGACACCGGTGCCGTTGTCGTTGATCCCCGGGCCGTCCGGTACCGAGTCCAGGTGGGCACCGGCCATCACCACGTCCTCGGGGTCGCCGGTTCGGGTCTGGGCGATCACCTGCCGGAGCATGAGCTGGCGGGTGTCGTCGCGTCGCTCGCCGGGGATGACCGGATAGGTGGTCGTGGTGACCTCGTAGCCCGCGTCGTGGAGCACCGATGCCACGTAGTCGACACTCGCCTCGTAGCCGGGCCCGGGCGAGGCACGGTTGCCGCCGTTGCTGTCGGCGATCCCCTGCAACGCCTGCAGATGGGGGAAGGCGCCGTCGCCGGACACCCCGGCGACGAGCTGCGCCGCAACCGCGCCCCCCGACGGACGGGGTGACCCCGTCGCGCAGCCCACGAGCAGTGCGGCGACCACGAGCAGGATCAGCCGAGTCGCTCGGGTCGTCATCCTTGGACCTCCGCCGCCGGGTTGCCCGACCATCGCGCGCCGGCCGGAACCTCCTCGCCCTTGAGCAGGAACGCGTCGGCATCGAGGCGGCTGCCCGCCCCCAGGGTCACCCCGTAGAGCGCGAACGCTCCGACCCCCAGTGTGCACGCGTCGCCGACCGTGATGCGGTCGGACTTGAACGTGCCGTCCTCGAGCGTGTGGCACCACAGGGAGCTCCCGGCGCCCAGCACACAGTCGTCGCCGACGGTGACGAGCGACTTCTCGGGGATGCTGCAGCCGTCGTCGAACACCCGCCGACCGATCCGCACACCGAGCAGTCGCCAGACGAACCCCTTGAACGGCGTGCCGTTGAAGATGTCGAAGAAGCTCGTGGTGGTCAGCTTCCAGAACCGCTCGTGCCGCCAGAAGGAGGGCTGATAGATCGAGCAGAACGTCGGCCGCAGCGGCCGGAAACGGGTGGCGGCGCGCTCCACCACGACCAACGTGGCGAACGTCAGCACGAACAACGCGAGACCCGCCGCGGGCAGGGACCAGACACCGATCAGGGAGTACAGGTCCACGGCGGCGAGGGCCGCGACGACCGCCGCGACGAGCAGCAATCCGACGACGAGCAGGTGCAGCAGGATGGAGACCGTGTTGTGGCGGGTCTTCGCCCGCAGCCGCCACCGCAGCTGGTCGGGGTGCCGGAACCGGTCGAAGCGGGCGTCGCGCTGAACCGAGCGGGGGATCTCGAACGCCGGGGAGCCCAGCAGCCCGACATCGCGGCGCACCTGCCCGTCGATCGGGACCATCGCCCGGGTGGCGATGAGGCAGTTGTCGCCCACCCGGCTGCTCGCGGGCACCGTGATGTGGTTGCCCAGGAAGTTGCGGCGCCCGACCGCCACCCGTCCCACCCGGAACGACGTGCTGGAGTAGTCGACGTTGGCGATCGTCAGGCCGTCGGAGATCATCGTGCCGGTCCCGATCGAGCTCAGGTACGGCGTCGCGTGCTTCATGATCAGGCCGAAGTTCGATCCGGTCTGCTCGACTGGACGCAGCCGGTAGCCCAGCGCGCCCAGGAAACCGGTGACGAAGACGCTGTCGCCCAGCAGCCGGGTGAACATCGTGTTGGTCAGGGCCGTGATCGCCTGCTGGATCCAGTAGTGGAACCCGTAGAGCGGGTAGGCCTTGTCCGGGCGGATGAACAGGTTGAGCAGGCGCGGCACGGTCAGCACACTGACGAGGCCGAGCAGGAGACCGCCGACCAGCAGCCCGGCCGCGAGCGATGCCGCGATCGCGTGGGCGGCCGGGTTGAGGAGCGTGTCGTGCCCCGGGCCCAGGAGCGCGACCAGGTACGGGACGCGCGTGAGCAGCAGCACGACGAGGCCGAGCCCGATCGGACCGAGCAGGCCCACCAGGAGCGCGAGCTGGACGCAGCTGAAGACGACCCGGCGCAGGGCACCGCACCGCCGCGGCGGCACCAGGCGGAAGTCGGTCATGGTCGGCTGGGCGGGCGACCCGTGCCAGCGCTGGCCTGCGGGCACGACCTGGCCGGAATGCAGGCACGACGCGTGCCCGAGCTGCGCCCCGTCCTCCATGGAGACGTCGATGTCCAACACGGACGCGTCACCGACGACGACGTCGCGGCCGAGCTGGACCCGGCCGGTCTCGATGCGTCCGGCGACGGCCCGGTAGCCGTAGAGGGCGACATCGCTGCGGACGACCGTCCCGGCCCCGATGGTCAGCAGATCCGGGCAGGCGGGCATCTTGGTCGAGAACACCGCGGCCCCGCGCCCGATCTTCGCGCCGAGCGCGCGCAGGTACAGCACGTAGAGCGGGGACCCGGCGAGCAGGACCAGCGGGCTGGTGCGCATCAGGCTCTTGACGAACCAGAACCGCACGTAGCGCAGGCTCCACAGGGGGATCGGCGTCGGCTTGAAGCGACCGACGAGCAGCCACTTCCCGGTGACCGGAACCAGGAGGGCGAGAACGAACGCGGCGAGGCCGAACACCACCGAGCGCTGGTAGACGCCGACCAGGTCGGTGGCCTGCGCCGTCCACCGCAGCCCCAGCACCGCGAGCACGAGCACGGCGGTGCCCGTGGCAGCCGCCAGGAGGACCTGGAGCCCGCCGCAGGCCAGGTAGCGGAGAGTGCCGGCACGCGGCTGCGCAGGCGGGTCCGCCACCACCGACCCCGTCCCGGCACCGACCGGAATCGCCGTGGCGAGCGTGCGGATCGTCGGGTTCAGGTACAGCTGCTTGGTCGACACCCCCGGCAGGTCAGCGTGCTTGCGGATCCGCGTGCAGTACTGCGCCAGGAGCAAGGAGTTGGCGCCGAGGTCGTCGAAGAAGTGGGCAGTAACCGACACCTGCTCCAGCCCCAGGGTCTGGGCGAGCAGCCCGGCGAGCGCGGTCTCGGTCGGTCCGTCTGGGGCGACGTGCTCCGAACCCGCCATCGCGGCGCACCGGGCCGTCGGAGCGGGCAGGTTCCTGCGGTCGGCCTTGCCCTGGGTCGTCAGGGGGACGACGTCGAGGTGCTCCAGGTAGGCGGGCACCATGTAGCCGGGTAGCCGCTCCCGCAGCACCGCCCGGATCACCTCGGCGTCCAGGCCCGTGCCGTCACTGCGCAGGCTGTAGTAGCCCACCAGCTCGACCGTGCCCGGCACAGGCTCGTAGGTGTCCACGACGGCCTGGGCGACGCCGGGCACCTGCAGCAGCACCGACTCGATCTCGGTCAGCTCGATGCGGTAGCCGCGGATCTTGACCTGCAGGTCGATCCGGCCGTGGTACTCGATCTCCCCGTCGTCGTTCACGCGCCCCAGGTCGCCGGTGCGGTATATCCGGCCGGAGGGGTTGCGGGGGATCCCGAGGAAGTCCGGGACGAATGCCGCGTCGGTCAGGTCCGGGCGATTGACGTAGCCGGCCGCGAGGCCGATGCCCGCGATGCCGATCTCCCCGATCTGCCCGGGCGGCAACGCCCGGGTCGGCGCCTCGGGGTCGAGGATGACCGTGGAGTACGTGGGCAGCGGAACCCCGATCGTGACCGCACGGTCCGGGTGGACGGCGGTCCAGGTCGCGGTCACCGTGGCCTCGGTCGGTCCGTAGACGTTGAGGAACCGCCGCCCGGGCCGGTGCCAGCGCACGATCAGGTCGTGGGGGCAGGCCTCGCCGGAGACCAGCAGGAAGCGCAGTCCGGGTACGTCGTCCTCGACGGTCGCGAGCAGCGTGGGCACGCAGCACATCGCCGAGACCCGCTGCGCGACCAGGTACTCGTGCAGCTCCGCGCCGAGCAACGCCGAACCGGGCGGCTTGGGGACCAGCGTCGCGCCCGCGATCCAGGGCACCCAGATCTCCTCGACGGAGAAGTCGAACGCGATCGTCAGCCCCTGGTACATCCGGTCATCCGGGCGGATGCCGTACGCCTCGGCCGCCACCCGCACGAAGTTGCAGATGCCGCCGTGCTCGACCGCCACGCCCTTGGGTCGCCCGGTGGAGCCCGAGGTGTAGATGAGGTAGGCGAGCGGGTCGACCGCGGGCCCACGCTCGGACGCGCTGACCGGGCCAGGGTCGCGGGCCTCGACTCCCGCAGTGTCGATGCACACCACCGGCACGCCGACGCCTGTGAGCAGGCCGCCCAGGTGGGACAGCGACAGCACGACCGACACCTCGGCGTCCGCGATGATGTAGGCCATCCGGTCGGCCGGGAAGCCGGGGTCCAGCGGGACGTACGCCGCCCCGGCCTTGAGTACGGCCAGCATGGCCACGTAGGCCTGCGCGGCGTCGTCGAACATCAGCGCCACCCGCCGGCCGAGCGCGATCCCGACCTCGAGCAGGTGGCGGGCGAGCTGGTTGGCCCGCCCGTCCAGCTCGGCGAACGTGAGCGTCGTCCCAGGTGCGTCCACGGCGAGCTGGTCGGGTGTCTGAGCGCACCGCTGTGCGAACAGATCCTCCAGGCGCTCACCCGGCGACCACCGGACGTCCTGGTCGAACCCGGCGCCGGTCAGGATCAGGCCGGACGTGTCGAGGGGGGTCGAGACGGTCACGGGCCCGCGACCCCCGCGAGAGGCCGGTCCACGGGCGCGGCGTCCGCAAGCGCGAACAGGTCGTGCAGCAGCCCGACGGCCGCACGGACCCGTGGGGCCGGGATGTGGAAGGACACGCTACCGGGGGTGCTGGTGACCAGGTGCGCGTCGATCCCGTCGCGCTCGAGGGCGAGCAGCGCCCGAGCGGTGATCTCCGGCCTGCGGTCGAGTCCATGGCCGACCACGGTCACCGTGCCGAACTCGTCCTGCACGGTGACCTGGACGCCCAGCACGGCGCTGACCTCCGTCTCGGTCATCCCCGGCGTGGTGAACAGGACCTCGTCGCCATGGCGGACGGCGGTGCCGACCGCGCTGCCGCGTCGGGCCAGCGCGACGGTGATCGCCGTCGGGGACAGGCCCCGCACGGCGTAGCACGGTTCCCGGTCGCGGTATGCCACACCGACGACCTCGGCGGTCTCGAACATGCTGGTCTCCTCCACGACCCAGGTGCCGGACGAGCCGGTGAAGCTCGAACGCACGTGGATGTCGATGCCATGGGCGATGGCGAGCTCGACGGCTCGCGGCTGCAGCACCGCGGCGCCCGCCGAGGCGAGGTGCAGCATCTGCGTACGGCCGATCGCCGGAAGCCGCCGCGCTCCCGGCACGACGCGTGGGTCGGCCGTGAAGACCCCGTCGACGTCGGTGAAGATCTGACATTCGCGCAGCCCGAGTGCGGCGGCCAGGGCCACCGCGGAGGCGTCGGAACCTCCACGCCCGAGCGTGGTGACGTCCCCGCGCGGCGAGATGCCTTGGAACCCGGTGACCAGCACGATCGCTCCGGTGTCCAGCTCCTCGAGGATGCGCCGGGGCAGGATCTCGCGCAGCCGGGCGTTCCCGTGCCGGTCGTCGGTCCGGATGCCCGCCTGCGCACCGGTGAGCGACACGGCGCGCGACCCGAGCTCGTCGACGGCCATCGCCGCCAGCGCGCAGGACATGGCCTCGCCCACCGTCAGCAGCACGTCGAGCTCGCGCGGCGGCGGCCGCGACGACACGGCGCGCGAGAGGCCGACGAGCTCGTCGGTCATGCCGCCCATTGCCGAGAGGACCGCCACCACCCGTCGCCCCGCTTGCTGCGCGGCGATCATGCGCTCCGCGGCCGCCCGCAGCCGGGCCGCATCTGCTACCGAAGTTCCGCCGAACTTCCACACCACGGTTTCGTCCCCGAGCAGATCCCACCGCCGACGGGGGTCGTCGCGCATCGCGGTCACCGCAGGCGCGACCGGGCGGCCAGCGGCACCAGGCCACCGGCGGGCGCGCACCGGTCGACGGCGTCGAGCAGGATCGCGCAGGCGAGGTCGACCACCTCGGGGACGACGTTGAGCGGCGGTAGCAGCCGCACGACGCAGTCGTCCCGGCCGCCGAGCTCTACGATCAACCCCTCGGCCAGGCAACGTGCCTGCACCCGCTCGGCCAGCCGGCCCGCACGTCGCCCGTCGACCGGGTCGGCCAGCTCGATCCCCCACATCAACCCGCGGCCCCGCACGTCGCGCACCCATGGGTACGCGCGCAGCACGTCGAGACGCTGCGCGATCTGCGCGGCTCGGGCCCGCACGTTGCCCAGCACGTCGTCACGCTGCACGATCCGCACCGCCTCCGCACCGGCGGCGAACGCGACCTGGTTGCCGCGGAACGTCCCCGTGTGCGCGCCCGGTGCCCACGCGTCCAGCCGCTCGTCATAAAGGATGATCGCCACGGGCTGGCCGATCCCGGACAGCGCCTTCGACGCCACGATCACGTCCGGCTCGATGCCGTACTGCTCGAAGGCGAACCACGTGCCCGTGCGTCCGCACCCGGTCTGTACCTCGTCGACCACGAGCGGGACATCCAGCTCCCGCGACACCCGCCGCAGCCGCTGGACGAACTCCGGATCCGCAGGGATCACACCGCCCTCACCCTGGACCAGCTCGAGGATCACCGCCGCCGGTCGCGGTATCCCGCCGTTCGGGTCCCGCAGCACCCGTTCCAGCAACTCCGCGCAGTTGGTTGCACAGCTGGCCCGGGTCAGCCCGAGCGGGCAGTCGGCGCAGTTGGAGAACGGGAAGAAGTGCACCCCGGGCACGCCGTTCGCCACGGGCGTCTTGTTCGCCACCAGCCCGGTGAGCGCCATCCCCACGTGCGTGGTCCCGTGGAACCCGCCCTGGAAGCTGACCACGTCCCCCCGTCCGGTCGCGGTCTTGCACAG
>JAEUJO010000108.1 GCA_016794615.1 Pseudonocardia sp.
CCGGCCGTCACCCGCACTGCACGACCGGCAGCGCTGCGTCGAGCCGCCGGCGGCGCCGACGTGGCTACCCGAGCCCGAGCTCGGCGAGGGCGGCCGCATCGGACTCGGCCAGGAACGTCGAGGTGCGCTCCGCCTCGTCCAGCTCACCGATCGCCGCGGCTGCCCGGTGCAACGCGGCCAGCGCACGCTGGAAACCACGGTTGGGCTCGTGCGCCCAGGGCACCGCTCCGAAGCCCTTCCAGCCGGCCCGCCGCAGCTGGTCCAGCCCGCGGTGGTAGCCGGTACGGGCGTAGGCGTACGCCGTGACCGGTGCGCCGTCGGCGAGCGCCACCTCGGCCAGCGTCGCCCACGCCGCGCTCGAGGCGGGGTGGGCGGCGGCGACCTTGACCGGGTCGGCGCCCGCCGCCAGCTCCGCGGCGGCGAGGTCGACGGGCAGCAGGGTGGGCTCGGGGCCGAGCAGGTTGCCGTGCGGGCTCATGCCCACCATCCTGCCCGGCCCTGCCGGGCCTTCAGACGCCGAGGCTCCTCCCGGTGCTCTTGAGCGCCTCGCAGGCCTCCATGACGCGCTCGGCCATGCCCACCTCGGCCTTCTTCATGTAGCTGCGGGGGTCGTACACCTTCTTGTTGCCGACCTCGCCGTCGATCTTCAACACACCGTCGTAGTTCTTGAACATGTGCTCCACGATCGGGCGAGTGAACGCGTACTGCGTGTCGGTGTCGACGTTCATCTTGACGACGCCGTAGCCCAGCGCCTCGTGGATCTCCTCGAGCAGCGAGCCCGACCCACCGTGGAACACCAGATCGAACGGCTTGCTGCCCGCGGGCAGGCCCAGCTTGGCGACGGCCGTCTCCTGGCCGGTCTTCAGGACCGACGGACGCAGCTGGACGTTGCCCGGCTTGTAGACGCCGTGCACGTTGCCGAACGTGGCCGCCAGCAGGTAGCGGCCCTTCTCGCCGACGCCCAGCGCGTCCACGGTCGCCTCGTAGTCGCCCGGCGTGGTGTAGAGCTTCTCGTTGATCTCGTTGGCGACACCGTCCTCCTCACCACCGACGACGCCGACCTCGATCTCGAGGACGATCCGCGCCTTCGCAGCCTGCTCCAGCAGATCTGCGGCGATCTTGAGGTTCTCGGTCAGCGGTACCGCCGAGCCGTCCCACATGTGGGACTGGAACAGCGGGTTCTTGCCGCGGTCGACCCGCTCGCGGGAGATGGCGAGCAGCGGCCGGACGTAGGCGTCGAGCTTGTCCTTCGGACAGTGGTCGGTGTGCAGGGCGACGTTGACCGGGTACCTCGCGGCCACGACGTAGGCGAACTCGGCCAGCGCGGTGGCGCCGGTCACCATGTCCTTCACCCGGCTGCCGGAGCCGAACTCCGCACCGCCGGTCGAGAACTGGATGATCCCGTCGCTTCCCGCCTCGGCAAACCCGCGTAGCGCGGCATTGACGGTCTCGGAACTCGTGCAGTTGATCGCCGGGTAGGCGTACTCGCCGCTCTTGGCGCTATCCAGCATCTGGTTGTAAATCTCGGGGGTCGCGATAGGCACGGCCGGGCCCTCCTCGACGTCGTCGGCTTCCTCAGCCGCAGTATGTCCCACCCGCGACGCCGCCGGGCGCGATCCACCGGAGAGCGGGAGTCATTCGGGACCGGGGTCCCTACCGGAGCGGGCCCGCGGAGAGCCCGAGTCCAGACCACTCGCCTCTACTCCGCCGGCACCCCGCGCGGGCGACCGCCGCGCTCTGCCCCAGCATTGCTCACCACGGCACACGCCGCTACCTGCGCCTTGCTCCGCTGCGGAGTTGATCAACGGGACACGCGCTAGGCTGCACGGGTGATCGGCGGTGGATTCGACAGCGGCGGTGGCCCGGGCCGGCCTGCGGATCACCGTGCGTACCCGGGCGCGCTCCAGGGCGCGGAGAGCGCCGTGGAACAGACGCTCAGCCGGCTGCGGGCACTCGACGCCCGCGGGCCCGCCGCCGCGCCGCCGCAGCCCGGTGCCCCGGCGCCCGCCGAGCCACGCAACCTCGCCGACCTCTACCGCGACCACCGGATGCGGATGGTGCGCCTCGCGGTGCTGCTCGTCGACGACCCCGGCACGGCCGAGGACGTCGTGCAGGAGGCATTCACCGGGCTGCACCGGCACTGGGCCGGTCTGCGCGACGAGGCCGCCGCAGTCGCCTACCTCCGCACGGCCGTGGTCAACGGTTCGCGCTCGGTGCTGCGCCGCCGGCGCACCGCGCGCGACTACGTCCCTCCGCACCAGGTCAACGCCCGCTCCGCGGAGTCGCTCGCGATGCTGTCGGCCGAGCACCAGGCCGTGGTGGACGCGCTGGGCGCGCTGCCGCCCCGGCAGCGCGAGGTGCTCGTGCTGCGCTACTACGGTGGGATGAGCGAGGCGGAGATCGCGGACGCGACCGGGATCAGCCGGGGCACCGTGAAGTCGACCGCGAGCCGGGCGCTGGACGCCGTGCAGCGGTCGATGGCCGGCCGGCCCGGGAGGGCCTGAGCAGTGAGCGAGCGGAGCGGGCGAACCAGGGCTGTGCGGTGAGCCGCAACCGGAGAGCCCGAGGCCACGACGGGGAGGCGGGAGCGGCCGAGCGCCGCCTCTCCGAGGCGCTGCGGGCGCAGGCGTCCCTCGGGGCGCGGTCCTCCACCACACCGGGGCCGCCCGCACCGGGCAAGCCCGCGACTCCGAAACGAGTGGAGCGCAAGCCGGCAGGCCAGAGGCAGGCGGGGCAGAATCCGCATGGGACGCAACCGAGCAGGCCGGCCCGCCAGGGCCCGGCGACACCGACCCCGGTCGCCCAGTCCGGGCCGCACGGGCGCGAGGGCCAGGCGGGGCCGCAGCACGCCGCGCCGCGCCCGGGACCCGGCCACGGTGCACCGCACGGTCCCGGCCGGCGCACCCGGCCGCGGGACGACCGGCTCCCGCCGACCACGGTCACGACCGCCGACCCCGGGCAGGCCGCGGCGCCCACGACCCAACAACCGTCCGCCCATCCGGCCCCCCCGAGCACCTCGGCCCCGCCCGAGCCGGTCGACCCGGCGGCGTCCCGACGCCGCGTCGCCCCGGACGTCCGGCTGCGCGTGGCGCTGCTCGTCGCCCTCCTCGCGGGAACTCTCCTCGGGTCCGCGCTCGCCCTGCTGTCGGTGCTCGGTCCCGGGCTGCTCCCCGCCCTGGGCTGACCGCGTCACAGCCAACGCCGCACCCTGCTGCGGTAGTGGGCGTACTCGTCGCCGAACCGGTCGGCGAGGTGGGCCTCCTCCGGCCCGATCACGAGCCGGGTCGTGGCGAGCATGCCCACGGCTGCCGCCGCCAGCGGCCACCAGGATCCGGTGGCCAGACCGACGCCGACCAGGGCGACCGCCTGCCCTGCGTACATCGGGTTGCGGCTCACACGATAGGGCCCGCTGGTGACCAGCCGGGTCACCGGACGGTGGGGCACGACAGTGGTGTGCTGCCGCAGGACGGCGGCCACGCCGGAGACACTGAGCACCGTCCCCGCCGCACCGACGGCGATCCCGGCGCGGGTCAGGGGAGCGCTTCCGGCACCGGGCAACGGCAGTCGGGCCACTGTGCGTTCCGCGACGAGGGCGGCGGCCAACGGGACCGCGAAGAGCGCCGGCGGGAAGGGGAAGCGGACGGCGGCACCCGTCGGGGCCGACGGCCGGCCTGGTTGCCGGGTCGCGGAGGTCACATCAGAAGGGTACGGACGCCCGGTGGGCCGCACGGACCGCCTCACCGATCTTCGAGAGCAGGCGGCAGAGCCGGCCCGCCGCCCGTCGGACCGCGGGCGGAGCGGTGTGGATCGCACTCATCGACGTTTCCTCGGGCTCGACGGGTCGGCAGCCGTGTGCGGCACCGATCCGACCGAGGAACGGTCAGGAGCGCCGCAGCACCGGACGACACCGCCGGTCGTCGACCGAGAGCTGGTCCGTCGCGAGCAGGCACACACAGAACGTGTGGTGCGTCGACGAACCTCCGGTCACGTCGCCAGTGCACCATCCGGCGATGCCGCCGCGCAACCTCCCGAGATCAGTCGACGGCGCCACCGCGAAGGCGGGCCACCGCGGCGTCGATCTCGGCGTCGATGTCGATGGTGTTGCTGCGGTTCCACGGCAGCCTCGCCAGCAGCCTGGCCAGCCCGCACGTGTCGGTCACCGCCGCGGTGACCAGACCGAGCCCGACTGCACCGGCGACGAACCGGAGCCGAGGCGCTCGCACGCTCGCGAGCACGCTCGATGCCACGATGCCGCCCGCCACCAGCCGCACCTGGCGCTCGAGGCTCCAGGCCGCTCCCGGGAACCGGCAGACCGGCGCGTTCGCGGCAACCCAGGCGTTCATACCGCCCTCCAGGACCACGACGTCGGTGAGGCCTGCGCGGCCGAGCCTCTCCGCGGCGCGGGCGGCGCGGGCGCCGGACTGGCAGACCAGCACCATCCGGCCGCCCGCGTCGTGGACGATCCGCCGCAGGTGGGCGTCGAGCCGGTCGAGCGGGATGTTGACCGCTCCGTCGATGCCGGCGGCCCGGAACTCGTCGGGGCTGCGGATGTCGACGAGCAGCGTGTCCGGCTCGGCTGCGAGTGCGGCGCGTAGCGCGGTCACGTCCAGCCGGGCGCTCGGTGGAGTCGTGACTGTCATGCCTTCTCCTTGATGGCCGGCAGCCCGCGGGTCCGTGGCCGGGCCGGGAGCAGCCGGCGTCCGGCCGCCGGCGGATATCGGGCGATTCTGTCCCACGGTGCGGCGCACCCCGCTCAACCGACGGGCTGGGCGAGCGACAGCCAGGCGCCGTAGCCGCCCAGGAGGTCGGAGACGTCGTCGAGGCCGCCGCGGCGCAGCAGGGAGGCCGCGACGCTGGAGCGGTAGCCGCCTGCGCAGTACGCGACGACCGGCCGGTCCCGCGGAATCTCGGCCAGCCGCCCGGGCAGCTGGGCGAGCGGCACGGGCACGGCCCCGGGAATCGTGCCGAGCCGCACCTCGCCCGGGTTGCGCACGTCGACCACGAACGGGGCCTGCGAGCTCCGCAGTGCCGTCGCCAGCTCCGGGGCGGTCAGCCGGCTGGCCCGGCGGACATGCTCGGGAGCGTCGAGGAACGCGCCTTCGGGCTCCCGCAGGTAGCCCGCCACGCGGTCGAAGCCGATCCTCGCGAGCCGGACGACGACCTCCTCCTCGCGGTCCTGCGGGGCGACCACGACGATCTGCTGCTCCGGCCGCACGACGCTGCCCGCGGTCTCGGCGAACCGCCCGTCGGCCGGCACGTTCTGGGCGTCCGTGAGGTGGCCTGCGGCGAACTCCTGCGGATCACGGGCGTCGACCACCACCGCACCGGCCCGCTGCAGGTCCAGCACCTCGGACAGGTCCAGGGGCCGCGCGTGTCGGGACGGGTCGAACACGTCGTGCACCTTGCGGTTGAGCACGGCGTCGAAGACGAAGTAGTCCGGTGCGGCGGGCTGGCCCGCGGTCACGAGGGCGACGAACTCGTCTTCGCTCATCGGCGCGCACGCGTAGTTCTCGGTGCGCTGGTTGCCGATCGTCGACCACCGCTCGGTGGAGAGGTTCTTGCCGCAGGCGGACCCGGCGCCGTGGGCAGGGAAGACGCGGACCCCGTCGGGCAGGGCCAGGAGCCGCCCGATCGACGCGTGGAGCAGGCGGGCGAGCTCGTCGGCGGTGTGGCCGATCGAGGCGAGCAGGTCCGGCCGTCCGACGTCGCCGATGAACAGCGCGTCTCCGGTCAGCACGCCGTAGGGCACCGCGTCGCCGGCATGTTCGAGGACGAGGACGCTGATGGACTCCGGGGTGTGCCCCGGGGTCTCCATGATCTGGAGCGTGACGTCGCCGAGGGCGATCCGCTCACCGTCGGCCAGGTGGTGGACGGGGTACTCGGCCTGCGCGCGGCGCCCGTAGCCGATCCACGCCCCCGTGGCCGTCGCCAGCTCGAGGTGACCGGCGAGGAAGTCGGCGTGGAAATGGGTGTTGATCACACCGACGATGTGCAGCCCGTGTGCCCGGGCGTCGGCGAGGTACTCGGCGACGTCGCGGCGCGGGTCGACGACGACGGCCTGGCCGGTCGCCTCGTCGGCGACCAGGTAGGAGGCCTGCGACAGACAGTCCAGGTAGTACTGGGTGAAGATCATGACGGGGCACTCCCTGGTCGTGTCGGTGAGCGGGATCGACGGTGCCGGCGCACCTCGTCCATATGTCCGTACATATACGGTAGCTGATCCAGACTATGAGAACAAGTCGGAGGATGTCGACCGGAACACACCTACGACACGCGCGATGAACAGCCAGAATGCCAGACCTTGCCGGTCTTCTTAAATGACCGTACATTCAATGTCGTACCCACCGACGGGAGTTGACCTGATGCTGGCGACGGTCCTCGGTCTCGTCATCGGGGCCGTCATCGGCGGCCTCGGCGGCGGCGGTGGCGTCCTCACCGTCCCGGCACTCGTCTACCTCCTCGGTGAGACCGCGGGGGACGCCACCACGAGCAGCGTGGTCATCGTCGGGGTGACCGCCGCGGTGGGCGCCCTCGCGCGCATCCGCAGCGGTGGCGTCGACCTGCGCACGGCCGCAGGCTTCGGCGTGGTTGGAATCCCCGCGGCCTACCTGGGCACCCTGCTCGGCCACCGGGTCGCGCAGCCGGTCCTGCTGCTCGCGTTCGCCGTTCTGACGCTCGCGGCGGCCGGGGCCCTGCTGCTCGACGGCCGGCACGGCGCCCCCGCGGGCTGCGGGGACACGTCGGTTCCGGTCGGGCCGGGTGGTGCGGTGACCACGGTCGCGACGCGGACGGGAACCGAGGTCCGGCACATCGGGTCGCTCGCCTGGGTGGTGGCGTGCGGCGTCGCCATCGGGTTCCTCACGGGGTTCCTCGGCGTCGGGGGTGGCTTTCTCGTCGTTCCCGCGCTCGTCATCGCGCTGCGCATGCCGATGCCCCGCGCCGTCGGGACCTCGCTCCTGATCATCGCAGTGAACTCGGCCGCCTCCTTCGTGTCACGCCTCGAAGTGGCGCACCCGGACTGGCGGGTCGTCGCACCGTTCACGGTCGCGGCGGTCGCCGGCGCGCTGATCGGCAAGCGGGTCGGCGACCGGATGTCCGCCGCGACGTTGACCACGTGCTTCGCGGCGCTGCTCCTGCTCATCGGATCGGCCGTCGGGGTGCAGAGCGTACTCGCGCTGAGGTGACCGGCTGCCGCCGTCCGACGGCGGCGCCGACCTGTGTTCGGTATGACCGTTCTGCCCGGAGTCACCGCGCCGCGCGGGCATCGGTACCGTGGGCGACCGTGACCGTTCTCGCGCTCGGACCGGAGTGGCTCAAGCCCGACACGATCCTGACATGGCTCGGGCCGTGGGCCCTGGTCGGGCTCGCACTGATCATCTTCGCCGAGTGCGGCCTGCTGCTCGGGTTCTTCCTTCCCGGCGACTCCCTGCTGTTCACCGCAGGCCTCTTCGTCGCCAGTGGCGCCATCGGCGCGCCGCTCTGGGCGGTGTGCCTCCTGTTGGTGGGCGCCGCCGTGCTGGGGAACGCCACCGGCTACTGGATCGGCCGTAGCGCGGGGCCTGCGGTGTTCCACAAGCCGCAGTCGCGGCTGTTCAATCCGCATCATGTGGCCAAGACGCAGGAGTTCTTCGACCGCTACGGGAACCGGGCGATCGTGCTCGGCCGGTTCGTGCCGATCGTCCGCACGTTCATCACGGTCATGGCGGGCGTGGGCCGGATGGATCCGCGCCGCTACCTGACCTACTCCCTCATCGGGGGTGTGGCCTGGGCCGCCGGCGTCACCGTGCTCGGCTACTGGCTCGGCCAGTTCGCCGTCGTCAAGGCCAACATCGAGCTGATGCTCGTCGCGATCGTGCTGCTCTCGGTGCTGCCGATGATCATCGAGGTACTGCGGGCCCGCCGCGGCCGAGCACGACAGACCGGAGCGGCCTGACCGGACATCGCTACCCTCGCAGGTGTGGGCAGCGGTGCGGTGACGAACCTGGCGCTGCCGTTCCTCGATGAGGCCGGGCCGGTCACGGTGTGGGTCGTCGTGCTCGTGTTCGTCTTCCTCGAGTGCGCGTTCATCATCGGGCTGTTCCTGCCCGGCGACTCGCTGCTGATCGCCGCGGGGGTGCTGCTGGCCGAGCACGGGCACGAGTCGGGGGCCTGGTTGCTCGGCGGCGTCGCCACGGCCGTCGCGGTGGCCGGAAACCAGGTGGGCTACCTCGTCGGCCGCTACACCGGCACCCGCATGCTCGCTCGCAGGGAAGGTCGTGTGCTCAACCGGGCGAACCTGGCCCGTGCGACGGCCTTCTTCGAGCGCTGGGGATTCTGGGCGATCGTCGTCGCCCGGTGGATCCCGTGGATCCGCACGCTCGCGCCGATGATCGCCGGCGCGGCGCGGATGGACAACCGCCGCTACATCACGGCGAACGCGGTCGGCGCGGCGTGCTGGGTGCCCACGCTGATCCTGCTCGGGTACTACGGAGCGGGCCTGCTCGACGCCGTGCCGTGGCTGCGGACCACCGCGACGGTGCTGGCGGTGGCGGGGTTCGTGCTCGGCAGCGCCGTGGGCCTGCACCGCTTCCGGCAGGAGATGCGCCGCCCGATCGACGAAGACGCCCCACACCCCGAAGACGCCTTCCGCGACGAGGCGACCGCCCGCGAGCGGCCGGTGCCCGACGACGAGCGCCCGGGGGCGTGAGTGTCAGGAAGGCCACGTTCCTGCAACCAACTGCGGGCGCGCCGACCGACGGTCAGCCGGCGCGCTGCACCGCCGCCGCGGCCTCCAGCAGCATCCACGCCGAGAGCTGCACCGACAGGTCCGCCTCGGCGCGCCCGGGGCGCGGGGAGCGGGCCGGGCAGCGCCAGTCCTGGGCGAACACCGGGCCCCCGCCGAGCTCCAGCCGGCCCGCCCAGGCCGCCGCGGCGCTCGCGAGCACGATCCGGGAGGCCGCGGGGGCGAGATCCGGGCGCCGGAGCGCGGCGTCTGCCAGGTAGCGGGCCAGGATCCCGTTGAACAGGCCGCCGTCGCCACCGTCGGCATAGCCAGGGACGACACCGTCCGGGCCCACGACGTGGCTGCCGATCGCGTCCATCAACGCCGTCGCCCGCGCCGCCCACCGCGCGTCTCCGTCGACATCCGCCAGCGCCACACACGCCCCGAGGTGGACCCCCTGGCAGTACGTGTAGACGGTGCCCTCGACGGCGCGCACCAGACCGTCCGGCCCGCCCCGCACCCCGTCGCGGATCAGGCCCGTCGCCGGGTCGAGCAGCGTGTCGTTCATCCAGTCGACGACGGAGGCCGCCAGTCCGACGTGGCCGCCGCGGGCCAGCAGGATCGCGGCGGGGCCGTTGGCGGGGGCGTTCTTGAAGTCGTCGCCGCGCCGCCACCAGATCCCGCCGCCGCAGTCCGCGCTCCACCCGTCGCGCAGCGCCACGGTGACCGCGCCGAGCACCGGCCGGGCAGAGCGCCGCGCCAGCGTGCCGGCGCGCTGCACCGCGAGGCCGAACCAGGCGACGTCGTCGTAGTAGTCGTTGGTCCACGACCCGAGGTTGCGCAGCCGGACCGTGCGGGCGACCGCCGCGATCGTGTCGGCCCGCCCCGGACGAGGGGCGCGCAGCTGGGCGTCGACGAGGCAGTCGAGCAGGTGCGCCTGCCACCAGTAGTGCCAGGGCCAGGGCTTCACGGGCGGGAGCCGCGGCCACCGGATCCGCCCGATCCGCGTACCGGGGACGACCCCGCCGAGGCGGCGCAGGTACCGACGGACGATCGCGCGCTCGGCCCTGCCGGCGCGGGCGGCCCAGTCGACGTCGGCGACGCGACCGGTCACGTACGGGTCCGGAACCGGGCCGCCCACACCGCCCATCGCACCCACCTGTCTCTTCACCATGCCGCCCCCCTCCGTACAAGGGTGTCGATATTCCGCGCCGAGGCGCGGGACCTGAGGTTCTCAAGACCCTCGTCAAGACGGACAGTGTCGCGAGCCCGTCAAGGCGGCTCGATCCGGACATCCCGGTGCGTCGCCGGACGGCCGTCACCACGCGCTGGACAGGTCCGCATGAGCCCGCACCCAAGCATGCATGACGATCCCGGCGGCCACGCCGGCGTTCACCGAACGGGTGGATCCGAACTGCGCGATCGACACCGTGAGTCCCGCGACCGCCCGCGCGGCGTCGGTCAGGCCGGGCCCCTCCTGGCCGAACAGGAGCACGCAGGCGCGGGGCAGCAGCGCGGTCTCCAGGCGCACGGCACCGGGGGTGTTGTCGACGGCCACGACGGTGAGGCCGTGCGCGGCGGCGAAGGCGGCGAGCCCGGCGAGGTCCGCGTGGTGGTGCACCGCGACGTAGCGGTCGGTGACCATCGCTCCGCGACGGTTCCACCGCCGCCGCCCGACGATGTGCACGCCGGTCGCGGCGAAGGCGTTCGCGGTGCGGACAACCGTGCCGATGTTGTGGTCGTGGCCGAAGTTCTCGATGGCGACGTGGAACGGGTGCGCGCGCCGCGCGAGGTCCGCGGCGACGGCGTCCCGGCGCCAGTAGCGGTAGGCGTCGACGACGTTGCGCCGGTCGCCGTTGGCGAGCAGCTCCGGGTCATAGCGGTCGTCGGCCGGCCACGTGCCCGGCCACGGTCCGACGCCGACGGCCCCGGGCACCGCCCACTCCGTAGCGCCCGGCGTATCGGTCTCGTCGCTCACGCGGTGATCGTCCCCGAACGAGCGAACGCGGCTTCGGCAAGGGTGGACCTCGCCGAAGCCGCGTTCGGCTCGATCAGCGGGACTGGTCGTACGGAGCGGGGTTCGGTGCCGGGGTGGCGGCCGCCGTGTCGCCCTCCTCCGCCGAGGGCAGGGCCCGCCGCCCGCCCGCGGGCAGCGCGAGCTTCACCGACGTGTGGCCGCGGTGCGCTCCTGCCGCCGCGGCGTGGTAGTCTTCCAGGCTGCTGACGAAGACCGGGTCGCGGTACACCCGACCGTCCACCGAGAGCCCCTCACGGCCCTCGACCACGGACTCGATGTCGTCACCGGTGAGGGTCTTGTGGGTCTCCAGGGCGTGCGCGATGGCCAGCACCGAGGAGCGGTTCTCCCGCAGGATCGCCTCGGCCCGGCCGAGCAGCTCGGCGAGCTGGTCCTCGATCCGGTCGGCGAGCGCGGCGCGCAGCTTGGTCTCGGTGCTCTCGCCCTTCTGCGGGCCGCCGCGGCCGCCACCCGGGCTGCCGACCTCGAGCCGCCGCGCCGTCGAGTACGACGACACGGTGTGGCCCATGCCCCAGTAGCCCTCCATGAACGACGCCACCGCCGTGGCCGACTCCAGGTCCCCCGACACGCCGGACGACGAGTCGCCGTCGAAGAACATCCGCTCCCCGGCCAGCGAGGCGAGCGAGACGAGGATGTCCGCCTCGTACTCCGAGCGCCACCGGGTGAACTGGTCCTCCGGCGGGATGCTCGCGACCATGCCGAGGTAGTCGCTGCCCTTCTCGATCGTCGCGAGGTCGATCTCCATGTGCTGGCGGGTGCGGTAGGCGACGACGGCGTGGCAGGCCTCGTGCACGGCGACGGCGTGGCGCTCGCGCTCGATGTACTCGACGTCTTCGGGCGGGCCGAGGTCCTTGAGCTGCTTGGCCTTCATCACGTCGCGCCAGGTGATGACCTCCCGGCCGTCCCGGATCGCCGTGATCAGGGCCTCGTTCACCAGGTCCTTGATCGTCGCGCCGGTGGCGTACGGGGTGATCGTGGCGAGCTTGTCCAGCTCCTCGTCGGTGACCTCGTGCGGCACCTTGTCCAGGTAGCCCCGGTAGGTGCGGATCCGGCCGGCCTTGCTCGGGTAGCCGACCCGGTAGATCCGGTCGATGCGGCCCGGGCGGAGCAGCGCCTCGTCCAGCGCTTCGGGCATGTTCGTCGCCATCATGACGAGAATGCGGTACTTGGGCGGCGGCTTCGGCCGCATGCCCAGCGCCCGGCGGCCCCAGCGGTTGAGGATGCCCCGCGGCTTCTTCAGGCCGGAGATCTCGGTGAGCAGCGCCTGCAGCGTGCCCGATCCGCCCCCGCCTCCGTTCAGGCCTCCCCCCATCACGAACCGGCTACCCATCACGAACCGGCTACCCATCACGAACCGGCTGCGCCCGCCCGGCTCCTCAGCCGGTGTGCTCGCCATCGCCTCGCGGGTCAGGAGCACCTTCGTGTCGTGCGAGAGGTAGGAGAACCCGTGGCAGCCCCCTGTGCTGAACGGAGCGGGGTGCATCCCGCGCGCACCGCCGGGCGCCGTCCCGCCGAGCGAGCCGCGATTGCCCAGGGCGTCCGCCTCGTCGAAGAACACGATGACGCCGCCGTAGCGCAGCGCGAGCTTGCGCAGCTTCCGGAACAGCGACTTGACCTTGAGGATGCCGACGCCCATGAACATGTTGATGAAGGCGCCGGGGTCGACGAAGACGTACGGCCTGCCGGTCTCCCCCGCGACGGCCTCGGCCATCAGCGTCTTGCCGGTTCCGGGCGGGCCCCACAGCAGGATGCCGCCGGGGACGTAGCCACCCTTGGCCTCGATCTCGTCCGGCTTCTCCAGGAACATGATGTTCTCCCGGATCCGCTGGACGACGTGGTCCTGGCCCCAGACGTCGGTGAACCGGGTCTTGATGTCGTCGGGGTAGTAGGTGTCGACACCGCCGCGTGACAGTAGCCAGAACAGGCCGATGAACTGGAACGCGATGAAGAAGAACGCGAAGGCCAGCTGCAGGATCAGCGGCAACGCCTGGAACAGCAGCGCCGGTGCCGCGAACAGCGCCAGCACCGGCGAGGTCTCCAGGATCTGGCCCGCGACCACCGCGAACAGCACGATGAACGCGATGATCTTCACCAGGCGGGCCAGCCGGAAGCGGGTCCAGTCGGAGAACCGCCGCTTCATCGTCCGGTCGAAGCCGCCGAACACCCGGTACGACCAGAACCGGTGGTAGCCGGCGGAACGCTCGCTGACGAAGTAGTGCACCTGACGCAGCAACTCCAGGCCCATCAGCCAGAGCAGCCACTGGGACTCCTCGACGTGGAGGCGCACCGCGTCGACGAACGGCAGCAGCGGGTTGTCCGCCATCGCCGACCAGACGACGACGAGCCAGATCACACCCAGCAGGAGCAACAGCCGGATGCGGTGCCACAGCGAGGCCTTCGGCCGCGTCGGCCTGCGCGGCGGCGGGGCCGCGGCGGCGGGCGGATCCGAGGGCGGGGCGAGCCCGTCGTGCACGGGCGCGGGCCCCGAGGGGCCGGGCCCGGTGGGATCGGAAGGGGCGGTCATGGGCTCTCCCGGACGGTGAAGGAGGAGACCACTGTGCCGATCTCCTTCTGGCGCTGCTCGTAGCACTCTGTCGAACAGCGCACGAAGAACATGTACAGCTTGCTGGCGTCGTCGTTGAGGTAAGCCGTCTGATCCATCATCTGCATCGGTCCGTTACCCACGCGGTAGCGGAACACCGAGTGCACGCCGTGCAGCCCCGTGCCCGGGGTGAGCACATCGTCACTGACCAGCACGAAGTTGCTGACCCCCGACGTCGGGTCCAGCTCGGCCGCCTGCCGTGCCGAGGGCGAGACCGGATAGAACAGGTCACGGAGCCGGTCCAGGGAGAACTGCCCGCGGGCGGTCGGCGGGATCTGCTGGACTCCGACGAACGCGGCGGGCGCAGGCGCGCTCGGGCCGAACAGGTGCACCGGCGACGGTGCGGTGTCGGCGTCGTAGGCCTCGAACCACAGGCCGCGCTGCTCCTCGGTCAGCGTCGGGTCGAAGCCGATCGCGTCGTCCATCGCCTTGCCGTCGATCTGCCGCCAGGTGGCGGGCACCTTGAGGTAGGTGCGGTCCGTCGAGTTCGTGACGTACGTGTACTCCGGTGAGCCGCAACCGGCCACCAGCCCCATGAGGGCGGCGGCCGACAGCAGTAGGAGTGCCCTGGCGGTGACCGGGGAACTCCTGTGCCGTGCTCGGATCGGCATCCGACCTCCTGCGTGACCGACCTGTGATGTCGAGTATGCGCCACGACCGCAGCCATCAGCCTCCTCGCCATGGTTTGCGAGGACGTTTCGGGGGACATCCGGACGGTCTTGCGGCACCATGGTGCCGGGTGCGCCCTACCGCCGGTGTGAGGCTGCGGTGCCGGTCGTCGACCGGCACCGACGCCGGGCGGTAGGGCAGCCGGCGATCGACCGCCCGGCGACGGTGAGCGGTCACGGTGGGTCACATTTTCGCGATCGCGGCGGCCGCCCTGAGAATGTTACGTGGCGAACGGCCTAACGTTCAGTGGCGAATGGCGGGGTTGCTGCCACTCGCCGTTTCACAGAGTGCGCACATCTCACCCGGCTCTCAGCTTCTGGAACCGTCGGTGATCTCCGACCTACGGTCCCGGGCCATGACTCAGCGCGTTGTGCGTGCGGGATGGCTGGCCGTCTTCGGCGTCGTCCTCGCCGTGCCGGTGGCGGTGCGCCTGGCCACCTCCGGCCCCCTCCCGCTGTGGAGCCAGCTCTCGGACATCACGGGCCTGCTGGCGCTGTCCGGCCTGGTCTGCGCGGCCGTCCTGCCCTCCCGGGTACGGTCGCTGACGCGGGCCTTCGGCATCGAGGACATCCTGGACGTGCACCGCTTCCTCGGCGTCGCGTCCGCCGTGCTCGTCCTGCTGCACCTCGCCTGCGTCGTCGCGATGAACCCGGCACAGGTGGCGCTGCTCGACCCGGCGCTGAACGGGCCGCCCGCCAAGGCCGCCTCCGTCGCGACCGCCGCGCTGGTGATGCTCGTCGTGCTCGCCGCCGCCCGGCGGCGGCTCGAGCAGCGCTACGAGGTGTGGCGCTGGATCCACGTCCTGCTGGCGATCACCACCCTCACCGGGTCGGCGCTGCACGTGCTCTGGCTCAACCACCTGATCAACGAGCCCGCCCTGTACACGATCTTCGTGTTGCTGGCCATCGCGATGATCGGCGTGCTGGTGTACCGGTGGATGTGGCGGACGCTGCTCGACCCGTCGACGGAGTTCGTCGTCGCCCAGGTGCGACGCGAGTCACCGACGGTCACCACGGTCAGCCTCGCCGCCCGCAACGGCCACCCCGACGACAGCTGGGACTTCGCACCCGGCCAGTTCGCCTGGCTGCGGCTGACCCGTTCGGTCACCGGCGAGGAGCACCCGTTCACCATCGCCTCGTCGCCGCACCTGCCCGGCCGCGTCGAGTTCACCATCCGCAACGCAGGTGACTTCACCCGCGGCATCAACCGGCTCAAGCCCGGCCAGCCGGTCTGGGTCGACGGCCCGCACGGATCGTTCACCAGCGACGTCTCCTCCGTCGAGGGTGTCGTCATGATCGCAGGCGGGGTCGGCATCACCCCGATGATGAGCATGGTTCGCGCCGCGGCCGACCGCCGCGACCCCCGACCGCACCGGCTCGTCGTCGTCGCCCGCAACCACGAGGACCTGCTCTTCCGCGACGAGCTCGGCTGGCTGCGCGAAGACCTGGACCTGGAGATCACCGAGGTGCTGCGGCGCCCCCACCCCGGGTGGGAGGGCCACACCGGCGAGATCAACGTCGGGATGCTCGCGGCCGTCCTCGGCACCGACCACGAGCCGGCGCAGCTCGACTACTTCCTCTGCGGCCCACCCGGGCTGATCCACGACACCCTCGCGGCACTCGCCGCGCTCGGCGTGCCCGAGACCCGCGTTCACACCGAACAGTTCGACATGGCCTGACCAGCTCCCCAGAACCACGCTCGCTCGAACAAACCCCCGGTTCGCTCCCCAAGCACTCTCCGAAGGGTTGCCATGCAACGCCGTACGTCCCGAACATTGAGTCGCGCCGTCATCGTGGCGGTGATCCTCGCCGTCGGCGCGACCATCTGGCAGTCCTGGACCGCCGGAATGCCCGGCACCTCCGGGATCGTCGCCACGCAATGGGGTCCGCTCTCCCCGGCGGACCGTGACCTGCTCGTGAAGGTCCGCCTCGCCTGCCTGTGGGAGATGTCCACCGGGCAGCAGGCAGAGCAGCAGGCCACCAACCCGGCCGTCAAGGAGGCCGCCCGGAAGATCGCCGCCGAGCACACCGACCTCGACCAGAAGGTCCGGGACACGGCCGACAAGCTCGGCGTGCCGCTGCCGTCCAGCCCCAACGCCCAGCAGCTCGGGTGGATGAAGGAGATCTCCTCCAAGACCGGCTCGGACTACGACCGGACCGTGGTGCAGCGGCTGCGCGAGGCGCACGGGATCGTCCTGCCGGTCATCGCCCAGGTCCGGGTCAGCACCCGCAACGACATGGTCCGGGCGTTCGCCACCGACACCGAGGCGTACGTCGACCGGCACATCACGTACCTGGAGAGCACGGGGCTCGTCGACTACTCGGCCCTGCCCGAGCAGCCGTCACCCGGCCTGCTCTCCGGCTCGGCGAACTGGACCGACCTGCTCGTGCCGGGCCTCGTCCTCATCGCGTGCCTGCTGGCCGCCACCCTGATCGGCGCGAGCCTGCGCGGGCGGGGCAAGGCGAACAAGGCGGCGAAGCTGCCGCCGATGGTGACCACGTCCGCTCCCCGGGTGGCCACCGCCGCGGCGCTCATCGCGCTGCCCGAGGCGGCCAGCACGGATCGAAAGGGCAGGTTCACCCCGACCGACATGCCACCGGGGACGTCGCCGGACGGCGTTCTCGACGTCCCGACCCCGACCGCCGGAATCCCGAAGTCCCGGATCACCGACAGCGGGCGCCACGCCGCCCGTCGCTGACGCCTGTCCTGCTCCGTACGTCGCTCCACGCAGTTGCACTCACCGCACTTCGCTCCCCAGCGACCGCTTCCCCAGGCCTGTGCCATCAGGCGCAGGCCCCAACCCCGATCGAGGCTCTGATGCAGCTCCACCCCACGTCCCGCTCCCGGCGCGTCCGCCGCCTCCTCGCCGTCTCCGCGGCCGCGGTGGCCGTCATGATCGCGCCGACCGCGTGCACCTACGGCGGCCCCGGCCAGATGGACATGTCCAACCACTCGGGGCACATGGACGGCATGAACATGGACGAACCGCAGGAGCCCCAGGTCGTTCCCGTCGCCAACAAGGTGCCGGCGACCGCGGCCCCGGCGGCCGACGACGCGGCGCGGTCGGGCGACGACCGGCGCGGCGGCGGGCGCAACCGGCAGACGACGAGCACGACGGCCCCGGCCACGACGGACCCGGCCAGCGCCACGACCGATCCCGCCGCCTCCGCGAGCGCCTCGGACTCGGTGGCGCCCACCACGGACGCCAGCGCCGCGCCGGCCGCGCCGGCGGCGGTCAACAACGGTCTGGAGGTGCTCGGCCGGGACTGCTCGAACAGCAAGCTGAAGCCGCACGACGGCTTCCAGGACTCTCCCGCCTGCGTCAGCACCGCGATGGGCGAGATCGCGGCGGAGAACCAGCTGCCGTCCCTCCTGATCACCGGCGCGCCGCGATTCGTGCGGGTCGGGCAGAAATTCCAGCTCAAGGTCAGCACGCGCAACCTCGTGCGCGACCGGTTCCTCGGCGCGGCCGTCGGCGGCTACTACCTGGAGAGCTCGTTCCTCAACGCGCAGGGTCTGCAGCGCGGGCACTTCCACACGGCGTGTCGCCTCCTGGCGTCGACGCGCAGCGCACCCGACTCCGGGAAGGCCCCCGAGTTCTTCGTCGCGACCCAGGACGGCCGCGGCGGGGCCCAGCCGGACACCGTGACGATCAACGTCGACCCCATCAAGTCGCCGGGCGTTCTGCAGTGCACCTCGTGGGCCGGTGACGGGTCGCACCGAACCCCGATGATGACCAAGGCCAACGAGACCCCCGCCATCGACTCGGTCCGGATCTTCGTCGTCGGCCGCGGCCAGCGCGTCGACAACAACACAGCGGCGGACGCCGCGCTGGCGCCGGCGGCGACGAGTGCAGCGGACGCTGCGGCCGCCAATGCCGACGCGGCCGAGCAGATCCAGGCCGAGCAGAAGGCCGCAGCCACGCAGAAGCCGGACGGCGGCGTGTCGGCCGACCCGGCGCCGGTCGACGCCGCAGCACCCACGGACCCGGCGACGTCGGCTGAGCAGCCCGCCGCGACGGCGGAGACCTCGGCCGGCAACTGACGGTCACCTGATCTGAGCGAAAGCGGCGTTGGCAAGGGTAGGCCTTGCGAACGCCGCTTTCGCTCGTTCCCGGCGGGTCAGGCAGGTCCCATCAGGCCAGGCCGAGGTCGGCAAGGCCGAGCAGCGAGCGGTACGCCGCGCCCTCGGCCTCGATCGCCTCCCGGGCGCCGGTGCCGCGGTCGACGACCGTGGCCACGCCGACGACCTCCGCGCCCCCCTCGCGTACCGCCCGCACCGCGGTCAGGACCGAACCACCGGTCGTCGACGTGTCCTCGACGACGAGTACCCGGCGGCCGGCGACGTCGGGGCCCTCGATCAACCGCTGCAGCCCGTGCTCCTTCGTGGACTTGCGCACGACGAAGGCGTCGACCGGCGTGACGTCCGGGTCGGCGGCGTGCTCGACGGCGACGGCGTGCAGCACGGCGTCGGCCACCGGGTCGGCACCGAGGGTGAGACCCCCGACGGCCGTGTAGTCCCAGTCCGCGGTCAGCACCCGCATCAGCCGGCCGACCAGCGGGGCGGCCCGGTGGTGCAGGGTGACGCGGCGCAGGTCGACGTAGTAGTCGGCCTCGGCGCCGGAGGCCAGGGTGACGCGCCCGCGCACCACCCCGAGCTCGCGGACCAGCCCGGCGAGCTCCTCACGCTCGCTGTCGGCGCCTATCACGGTTCCTCCTCGTGTTCGTGAGCATCAGCGGGCCTGTCGGCGTCTGCCGGTGAGACCGACCAGCCGCCGCACCAGCGGGCGGGGCAGCAGGTCCGCGGCCACGGCGACCGCCCGGTACTGCCGGCTCGGGACCGAGATCACCCGGCCGCGCCCGAGGTCGACGAGGCAGTCGTCGACGACCCGGGCCGGGTCGAGCCAGAACGGCCCCCGGCGCGCGCCGACGTCCATCCCGGCCCGCTCGTGGAACTCGGTGCGCACGAACCCCGGGCACAGCGCCATCGCGTGCACGCCGGTCCCGCGCAGCGATGTGGCCACCCCCTCCGTGAAGGACGTCACCCAGGCCTTGTCCGCCCCGTAGCTGGGGCTGCGGCCGGGCAGGAACCCCGCGATGCTGGAGACGTTCACGACCGCGCCGCGGCCCCGATCGATCATGCCCGGGAGCACGGCGCAGGTCAGGTGCAGCACGGCGGTGACGTTGACGTCGAGCTGGCGCTGCAGCTCCTCCGCACCGGTGGTGAGCAGCGAGCCGGCGGCGGCCAGACCGGCGTTGTTGACCAGGAGGTCGACCGGCGCGACGTCCGGGTCCGCGAGCCGCGCGGCCACCTGGTCCCGGCCCGCGGCCAGGGCCAGGTCGGCGGGGAGCACCTCGACGACGGCGTCCGACTCCCGCGCCTCGGTGGCCGCCGCGTCGAGCCGACGCCGATCGCGGGCGACCAGCACGAGGTCGTAGCCGTCGCGGGCGAGCCGGGCGGCGAACGCGGCACCGATGCCGGATGTCGGTCCCGTGATCATGGCGGTGGGCACACCCGCGACCCTAGGACGTCGCGCGCCGTCCCGGGGAACGACGGACTGGCTCAGGGCTCCGAGCGGTCCCGGGCACGCACGCCCTGCTCGAGCGCCGCGGCGACCTCGGCGAGGTCCGCGAGCAGGTCCTGCAGGCGGGTGGGCGTCGACCCGACCGGCGCGGTGCCCAGCACCCAGGTGTCCTCGGCCCAGACCAGCTCGACGTCGTCGCCGATGACGTCCGCGGCGTCGGCGAGCCGCGAGGTCAGCAGCGGGCGGACCGCCTCGGCGTCCGAGACGAAGGCGTAGCGCGCTCCGACCGGTTCGAGCAGGTCGAGCCCGGCGTCGTCGGGCAGCGGGGCGGACGGCAGCCGCAGCTCGACGGCGGCGGGCAGCGGCTTGGTGACCTGCACGGCGGCCAGCACGGTGCTCACCCGCCCCGCCTGCTCGTGGTCGAACAGGTAGCCCTGCCGCGGCCCGTCGGGCGTGGGCACCTGGCCCGCGACGAGGTTGCGTGCCACACCCGGCCCGCCCTGATGGATGGTGCCGAAGCGCCACCGTCCGGGCAGGATGGGGTCGGTCTCGATGAACTCCCAGTCGTGCTGGGCCGCCCATCGCCGCCGCTCGCGGCCACCACCCCCCGTGTGCGATCGATCGGCGATCAACAACGCCGCGCCGACCACGAGCGCGACGACCGCGACGAGGAACCACACCGACGAGGGGATGCCCACGGCGCGCAGCGTAGCCCCGATACCACCGGTAACCGCGCAACGGCACGTCGCCCGACCCCGCGAGTCGCCACCTCTGCCGTCGCGGGTCCTACCGGGCGACCACCGGCAGGGCGCGGCCGACGACCAGTGCGCCGGTGCCGCCCTCGGCCATCGGGTCCAGGTCCACCCGGACCGTGTCGCCCTCGCGGACCTCGCCCGCGAGCAGCTCCTTGGCCAGCTGGTCGCCGATCGACGACTGCACCAGCCTGCGCAGCGGGCGCGCCCCGAACACCGGGTCGAAGCCGTTCATCGCCAGCCACTCGCGGGCCGCCTCCGTGACGTCCAGCGAGAGCCTGCGCCTCGCCAGCCTGCCGCCCAGCGCGTCGAGCTGGATGTCGACGATCCGGCCCAGCTCCTCGGTCGACAGCGCGTGGAAGACCACGACGTCGTCGAGCCGGTTGAGGAACTCCGGCTTGAAGTGCGACCGCACCACGGCCATCACGGCGTCGCGGCGGCCGCGGTCGTCCAGCGCGGGGTTCGTGATCGCCTGGCTGCCCAGGTTGCTGGTCAGCACCAGGATCGTGTTGCGGAAGTCGACCGTGCGGCCCTGGCCGTCGGTCAACCGCCCGTCGTCGAGCACCTGCAGCAGCACGTCGAACACGTCCGGGTGCGCCTTCTCGACCTCGTCGAGCAGCACCACCGAGTACGGACGGCGGCGCACGGCCTCGGTCAGCTGCCCGCCCTGGTCGTAGCCCACGTAGCCGGGCGGGGCGCCGACGAGGCGGGCCACCGAGTGCTTCTCGGAGTACTCGCTCATGTCGATGCGGATCATCGCCCGCTCGTCGTCGAACAGGAACTCGGCCAGCGCCTTGGCCAGCTCGGTCTTGCCGACGCCGGTGGGGCCGAGGAAGAGGAACGACCCGGTGGGCCGGTTCTCGTCCGAGATCCCGGCGCGGGCGCGCCGCACGGCGTCCGACACGGCACGCACGGCCTCGGCCTGGCCGACCACGCGGGAGCCGAGCTCGTCCTCCATCCGCAGCAGCTTGGCGGTCTCGCCCTCGAGCAGGCGGCCCGCGGGGATGCCGGTCCAGGCCGACACGACGTCCGCGACGTCGTCCGGGCCGACCTCCTCCTTGAGCATGACCTGCTCCTGACCCTCGATCACGGCCGTCTTCTCGGCCAGCTCCTTCTCCAGCGCCGGGATGCGCCCGTAGCGCAACTCGGCCACGCGCCCGAAGTCGCCGTCGCGCTCGGCCCGCTCCGACTCGCCGCGCAGCTGCTCGAGCTGCTCCTTGAGCTCGCGGGTGACCTCGATGGCGCCCTTCTCGTTCTGCCAGCGCGCGGTCAGCGCCGAGAGCTCCTCGCGCCGCTCGGCCAGCTCCGCCCGCAGCGCCGCCAGCCGGTCCCGCGACGCCGGGTCCGACTCCTTCTCCAGCGCCATCTCCTCGATCTCCGACCGGCGCACGGCCCGCTCGACGGTGTCGATCTCGACGGGCCGCGAGTCGATCTCCATCCGGAGCCGGGACGCGGCCTCGTCCACCAGGTCGATGGCCTTGTCCGGGAGGAACCGGGCGGTGATGTAGCGGTCCGACAGCGTGGCGGCGGCGACCAGCGCGGCGTCGGTGATCCGGACGCCGTGGTGCACCTCGTAGCGCTCCTTGAGCCCACGCAGGATGCCGACGGTGTCTTCGACGCTGGGCTCGCCGACCAGCACCTGCTGGAAACGACGCTCCAGGGCCGGGTCCTTCTCGATGTGCTGGCGGTACTCGTCGAGCGTGGTGGCGCCGACCATGCGCAGCTCGCCGCGGGCCAGCATCGGCTTGATCATGTTACCGGCGTCCATCGCACCCTCGCCGGTCGCGCCGGCGCCGACGATCGTGTGCAGCTCGTCGATGAACGTGACGACCTGTCCGGCGGAGTCGGTGATCTCCTTCAGGACGGCCTTGAGCCGCTCCTCGAACTCGCCGCGGTACTTCGCGCCTGCCACCATCGACCCGAGGTCCAGCGCGACGACGCGCTTGCCGCGCAGCGACTCGGGCACGTCACCGGCCACGATCCGCTGGGCCAGCCCCTCGACGATCGCGGTCTTGCCGACGCCCGGTTCGCCGATCAGCACGGGGTTGTTCTTGGTGCGCCGCGAGAGCACCTGCACCACGCGGCGGATCTCGGTGTCGCGCCCGATCACCGGGTCCAGCTCGCCCTTGCGTGCGCGCCCGGTGAGGTCCACGCCGTACTTCTCCAGCGCCTGGTAGCTGCCCTCCGGGTCCGGGCTGGTGACCCTGGCCGAGCCGCGCACCTTGGTGAACGCCTCACGCAGGGCGTCGGGCGTGGCCCCGCGGCGGCGCAGTAGCTGCGCGACCTGGCCGCCCTTGTCGGCGAGCCCGACGAGCAGGTGCTCGGTGGAGACGTACTCGTCCCCCATCTCCGTGGCCAGCTGCTGCGCGGCGGTGATCGCGGCGAGCGCCTCACGGGAGAGCTGGGGGGTGGCGACGGTGGAGCCCGACGCCGAGGGGAGCCGGTTCCCCAGCGCCGTCACCTCGGCGCGCACGGCCGCGGGATCCGCACCGACGGCGGCGAGCAGGGGCGCGGCGATGCCGTCGCCCTGCGCGAGGAGCGCGCCGAGCAGGTGCGTCGGACCGACGTCGGGGTTGCCGGCCAACGAGGCTGCCTGCACCGCGGCCGAGATGGCCTGCTGGGTCTTGGTGGTGGGGTTGAAGCTGTCCATTCCCCGGGGTCCTCCAGAGCGAAGATCGTGGGGCACTACTCTTCCCTTCGGGCGAGGAAAGGGTGCCCGTCCACACCCACAACGTCAGAGAAGTTGAGTCTGTTCCACTCAGGTTACGCCAATCTTCCTGGGTCGCCCTTGAGTCGTATCGACTCAAGGCTGGTCGAGACGACTCGCACACACCTGGCGCCGAGAGTCCGGGCCGGCCGGGGGCGCACGCTACCCTGCTTCCACAGCGTGCCCACCCCCGTCGCACGCCGCTGCGCGTCGAACGGATTGTCCATGCCTGCCGCATCGCCCACCCAGGTCCGCCGGGACCGCTCCACCAGTACCGCGGCGCGGTCCCGGTGACCGCGGAGCAGCTCCTCACGACCGAGCCCGAGATCGCCCGGCAGGTGGAGGCGGACGGCCCGGCCGCCCTCATCCGGTCCAGCTTCGCTGTGGTCGCCCCCCGCGCCGACGAGATCGCCCGGCACTTCTTCGCGACGCTGTTCGGCCGCCTTCCCGAGACCCGCGACCTGTTCCCGGTGAACATGGAGGTGCAACGCAGCCGCCTGCTCCGCGGGTTGGTGCACGTCGTGCAGATGGTGGACCAGCCGGCCGCGCTCCTGCCGTTCCTCGAGCAGCTCGGCCGGGACCACCGCAAGTTCGGCGTGGTGGCCGAGCACTACGACGCGGTCGGTGTCGCGCTGCTCGACGCCATCGCGACGATCGCGGGCCCGGCCTGGACACCGGAGGTCGAGAAGGCCTGGACCGACGCCTACGCCACGGTGTCCGGCGCGATGCGGACGGCGGCCCGGGCCGAGCGCGGGCCTGCGACCTGGCTGGGCCGGGTCGCCGGGCACCGCCGGATCGGTTGGGACCTCGCGATCGTCGAGGTCGCCGTGAGCGAGCCGATCCCGTATCGGGCCGGGCAGTACGTCAGCGTCGAGACCCCGCAGCGCCCGCGGCTGTGGCGCTACCTCTCGCCGGCGAACGCGCCGCGCGACGACGGACGGCTGGAGTTCCACGTCCGCGCGGTACCGGGGGGCTGGGTCAGTCGCTCGATCGTGGCCCACTCCCGCGTCGGGGACACCTGGCGGATCGGACCGCCGATGGGCCGGCTGCACATCGCGCGCAACGACAGCCGCAACGTGCTGCTGGTCGCGGGCGGCACCGGCCTCACGCCCATCCGCGCGATGCTGGACGACCTCACGTACGGCGAGGGCCAGCCGCGTGTCCAGGTCTTCATCGGCGGACGCACCTGGGACGACATCTACGACTTCGCGCACCTGCGCAGGCTGTCCTACGCCAACCCGTGGCTGGACGTCATCCCCGTGGTGGAGCGCGACGACACGGGCGACGGCGGCGCGGAGATCGGCACGCTGTCCGACGTGGTCACGCGCTACGGCTCGTGGGCGGACCACGACGTCACGGTGTGCGGGTCACCTGCCATGATCCGCTCGACCGTGGCGCAGATGCTGGTGGCGGGCACCCCGCTCGACCGGATCAGCTACGACCCGTTCACCCTCGACTGAGGGGTGCCGGCGCGCCGCCCCCGACGATGCGGCCGCGCCTCTGGTCCACGCACGGAAGCGCCCGTAGGGTGATCGACTGCCGAGCGGTCGGCGGCCGGTGGCGACGGGGGGGACCGATGACGACGTCCAGCACCAGTACGAGGCGCGAGCTGACCATCCGGTCCGTCGTGCTCGGCGGGTTGATCACCCTGGTGTTCACCGCCGCCAACGTCTACCTCGGCCTGAAGGTGGGCCTCACCTTCGCCACCGCCATCCCGGCAGCGGTGATCTCGATGGCGATCCTGCGCTACTTCCGTGACCACTCGATCCTCGAGAACAACATCGTCCAGACGATCGCGTCGGCGGCCGGCACCCTGGCGGCGATCATCTTCGTCCTTCCCGGCCTGATCATGATCGGCTGGTGGCAGGGCTTCCCGTACTGGACGACGGTGGCGGTCTGCGTGATCGGCGGCACGCTCGGCGTCATGTACTCCGTGCCGCTGCGCCGCGCACTGGTCACCGGCTCGGACCTGCCGTACCCGGAGGGCGTCGCGGCCGCCGAGGTGCTCAAGGTCGGTGAGGCCACCGAACACACCACGGAGGGTGCTGCGGAGGCTGCCGACGGCAACCGGCGCGGGCTGCAGGCGATCCTGGTCGGCTCGCTGGTCTCGGCCGGGTTCTCCCTGCTGGCGGCGCTCAAGGTGGTCGGCAACGAGGTGTCGGCGGCGTTCCGCGTCGGCTCCGGAGGCACCCTGTTCGGGGCCAGCCTGTCGTTTGCGCTGATCGGCGTCGGGCACCTCGTCGGGGTCACGGTCGGCGTAGCGATGCTGGTCGGCCTGCTGATCTCCTACGGCATCCTGCTGCCCACGCTCACGTGGGGCGACCTGCCGGGCGGCGCCGACGTGTCCGACATCGTGTCCAGCACGTTCGGCACCGAGGTGCGGTTCGCCGGCGCCGGTGCGATCGCGGTGGCCGCGGTCTGGACCCTGCTCAAGATCCTCGGTCCGATCGTGCGCGGCATCCGGGCCGCAGCGGCGTCGAGCGCGGCGCGGCGCGGCGGCGGCACGGTCGACCTCACCGAGCGGGACCTGCCGATCGGCATCGTCGGCGGGACGATCGCGGTGTCGCTGATCCCGATCGCCGCACTGCTGTGGGGCTTCCTGTCCGGCACGCCGTTCGCCGGCGACACGGCGTGGACGATCGTGGTGAGCCTCGTCTACATCGTGGTGATCGGCGCCGTGATCGCGGCCGTCGCCGGCTACATGGCCGGGCTCATCGGCTCGTCCAACAGCCCGATCTCCGGGGTGGGCATCCTCGTCGTGCTGGGCATCGCCCTGCTCCTGGCGGCGCTGCACGGGCAGAGCGGCGACCCGGCGAAGACCACGGCCCTGGTCGCCTACGCGCTGTTCACGACGGCGGTGGTGTTCTCGGTCGCCACGATCTCCAACGACAACCTGCAGGACCTCAAGACCGGCCAGCTGGTCGGCGCCACCCCGTGGAAGCAGCAGGTCGCCCTCGTCATCGGCGTGGTCTTCGGGGCGCTGGTGATCGCGCCGGTGCTCGACCTGCTCAACACGGCGTTCGGTTTCGCCGGGGCGCCGGGGGCCGGGGAGAACGCCTTGGCCGCACCCCAGGCGGCGCTGATCTCGGCGCTGGCCGAGGGCGTGTTCGGGGGCGACCTGAACTGGGGGCTCATCGGTCTCGGCGCGCTCATCGGCGCCGTGGTGATCGTGATCGACGAGGTGCTCGCCAGGAGGGGATCGCTGCGGCTGCCACCGCTCGCGGTGGGTATGGGCATGTACCTGCCGATGTCGCTGACCCTGGTGATCCCGATCGGCGCCTTTCTCGGCCGGGCCTACGACCGGTGGGCCGAGCGCCGGGGCGGCGACGTGGCGCTGAAGAAGCGGCTCGGCGTGCTGATGGCCACCGGACTCATCGTCGGTGAGAGCCTGTTCGGGGTGCTCTTCGCCGGGATCGTGGCGGCGTCGGGCTCCGACAGCCCGCTCGCCATCGTCGGTGAGGGCTTCGAGAACTGGGCCCTCGCCATCGGCATCGTGCTGTTCGTAGCCACGGTGCTCGCCCTGTACCGCACGACGCGCCGCTCGGCCGGCAACGGGACCGGGACCTGACTACTCCGGGCGCTTCGGACGCCAGACCACCACGTGATGGCGCGGGTCGACCGGCACCAGGTCACGACGGTAGGAGCGGTGCACCATCGCCGCCGCCTGCTCGGCGGCGGCGCGGACCGACTGCAGCTCGGCGAGGAGCTCCTCGACCCGGCCCTGCAGCTCGTCGACGAGCTGCTCCAGCTCGATGATCCGCTTGATGCCGGCGAGGTTCACCCCCTCCTCCTGCGACAGCCGCTGCACCTCACGGAGCAGCGCGATGTCGCGGACCGAGTACCGGCGTCCGCCACCGGCCGACCGGCCGGGGCTGACCAGCCCCAGCCGGTCGTAGCTGCGCAGCGTCTGCGCGTGGAGGCCGGACAGCTGCGCAGCCACCGAGATGACGAACACCGGGCTGTCCGGTCCAGCGGTCGGATCGGTCACAGCAGGTCCGCCCGCGGGTCGAAGCCCTTGGTCGCCTCGGCGTAGTCGTGCAACGCCTTCTGCGCGGCGTCGTCCAGGCGCTGCGGCACGGCCACGGACACCGTGACGAGCAGGTTGCCCGGCGGGCCGGTGCGCTTCTGCACGCCGCGCCCGCGCACCCGCAACGTCTTGCCGCTCTGGGTCCCTGCCGGGATCCGCAGGGTGACCGAGCCGTCCAGCGTCGGCACGTCGATCGTGCTGCCGAGCACCAGCTCCGGGTAGGTCACGGGAACCGTGACCACGAGATCGTCCGGGTTGTCCTTCGACCGCCCGAACACCCGGTGCGGCGTGACGTGCACCTTGACGTACAGGTCGCCCGCGGGGGCGCCGCCGCGGCCCGGCTCGCCCTGGCCGGCGAGCTTGATCCGCTGCCCGTCGTCCACCCCCGCGGGAACGCGGATCGTCAGCGAGCGGGTACGGGTGCTGACCCCGTCGCCACCGCACTCGGGGCACGGGTCGTCGACGATCCGGCCGGTGCCGCGGCAGTCCGGGCACGGCTCGGAGAACGCGAACGCGCCCTCGTTGCGGCTGACCAGGCCGCGTCCGGAGCACGTCGGGCACTGCCGCGGGGCGGTGCCCGGCCGGGCACCGGTGCCCGAGCAGGTCTGGCAGCGGCCGGGTGCCGAGAGCCGGATCGGCACCTCGGCACCCTTGACGGCCTGCGTGAAGTCGATCCGCAGCTCGCTCTCCACGTCCGCGCCACGCTGTCCGCGGGTCGCCGACGCCCGCGTGCCGCGGCCGCCTGCATTGCCGAAGATCCCGCCGAGCAGGTCGCCGAGGCCAGGGCCGGCGCCGCCGGTGTTGCCGAACAGGTCGCCCATGTCGAACGTCTGCCCGCCACCGGGGAACCCGCCTGCGCCGCCCGGGAACCCGCCGGGGAACGCCCCCGCCCCGCCGCCGCCGGCGAACAGGGCGCGGGTCTCGTCGTACTCGCGCCGCTTCTTCTCGTCCGAGAGCACCCCGTAGGCCTCGGACACCGACTTGAAACGGGCCTCGGCCTGCGCGTCGCCGGGATTGGCGTCGGGGTGCAGCTGGCGGGCCAGCTTGCGGTACGCCTTCTTGATCTCGTCCTGGGACGCGCCGGAGGCGACGCCCAGCTCACGGTAGAAATCCTTCTCGATCCAGTCGCGCTGGGTCATGACACCTCCTCACCGGCGGTCGGAGGCATCCTGACCGAGGTCGCTGCATCAACCGGTGACCCCGCAAGGTCGGCCACGGATGCCTCCCTCCTTCTCACTCCGTCCCCGTTTCAGTCCGTCGCGGCGGTGGGGTCGACGACCGGGATCCCCTCGAGCGGGGTCTCGATCGCCGTCCCGTCGTCGGCGCGCTCCGTCACCGCCACCATCGCGGGCCGCAGGACGCGGTCACCGATGCGGTAGCCGCGGCGCAGCACCGCGGACAGGACCGTCACGGTCGGCCCGGTCACGTCCACCGCCTCGTGCTGGACGGCCTCGTGCACCGAGGGGTCGAACGGCTCGCCCTCGGTGCCGAACGGCTCGAGCCCGAGCTTCTGCACCACGGAGACGAGCTTGTCCGCGACCGACTTGAACGGCCCCGTGAGGTCGCCGTGCGCACCGGCTCGCTCGATGTCGTCGAGCACTGTGAGCAGCTCGCCGACGAACTGGGCCCGCGTGGTGACCAGCACGGCTTCCCGGTCCCGGTCGACGCGCCGCCGGTAGTTCGCAAAGTCGGCGGACAGCCGCTGCAGGTCCGCGGTGCGTTCCGCGACCTCCGCGGTCAGCTCGGCGACGCGGGGGTCGTCGGCGGGAGCCTCGGCCTCCGGGGCTGCCGCCCCATCCGGGGTACGCACCTCGCCCGTGTCGGGGTCCACCCGACGCCGGTCCCGCACCACGACCCGCTCGCCGTCGCCGTTCTCCGGATGACGGTTCGGGTCCGGAGTCACTTCTTGTCCTCGTCCACGATCTCGGCGTCGACGACGTCGTCCGCACCGTCGGACTGCTGCTGCCCGGCACCCGGGGTCGGGCCGGCCTCACCCGCAGCGCCCTGCTGCTGGTAGAGGGCCGCACCGAGCTTCTGTGACTCGGTGGCGAGCTTCTCCATCGCGGCCTTGATCGCCGCGGTGTCGGTGCCCTTGAGCGTCTCCTGTGCCTCGCCGAGGGCGGAGTTCACCGAGTCCTTGACGTCCGCCGGGAGCTTCTCGTCGTTCTCCTTGACGAACTTCTCCGTCTGGTAGACCAGCGACTCGGCCTGGTTGCGAACCTCGGCGTCCTCGCGGCGCTGGCGGTCCTCCTCGGCGTGCTGCTCGGCGTCGCGCATCATCCGGTCGATGTCGTCCTTGCCCAGCGCAGAGCCACCGGTGATGGTCATGTTCTGGCTCTTGCCGGTGCCCATGTCCTTCGCCGAGACGTTGACGATGCCGTTCGCGTCGATGTCGAAGGACACCTCGATCTGCGGCACGCCGCGCGGGGCCGGCGGCAGGCCGGTCAGCTCGAACATGCCCAGCTTCTTGTTGTACGCCGCGATCTCGCGCTCGCCCTGGAACACCTGGATCTGCACCGACGGCTGGTTGTCGTCCGCCGTCGTGAAGATCTCCGACCGCTTGGTGGGGATCGTGGTGTTGCGCTCGATCAGCCTGGTCATCACGCCGCCCTTGGTCTCGATGCCCAGGGACAGCGGGGTGACGTCGAGCAGCAGGACGTCCTTGACCTCACCGCGCAGCACCCCGGCCTGCAGGACGGCACCGACGGCGACGACCTCGTCCGGGTTCACACCCTTGTTGGGCTCCTTGCCGCCGGTCAGCTCCTTGACGAGCTCGGTGACGGCGGGCATGCGGGTGGAGCCACCCACGAGCACGACGTGGTCGATCTGGCCCACGGAGATGCCGGCGTCCTTGATGACCTGGTTGAACGGCGCACGGGTGCGGTCGAGCAGGTCACTCGTGATCCGCTGGAACTCGGCCCGGGACAGCGTCTCGTCCAGGAACAGCGGGTTCTTGTCCGCGTCCACCGTGATGTACGGCAGGTTGATCGTGGTCGTGTTCTGGCTCGACAGCTCGATCTTGGCCTTCTCCGCGGCCTCGCGCAGCCGCTGCATGGCCATCTTGTCCTTGGTCAGGTCGATGCCGTTGCTGCTGCGGAACTTGTCGACGAGCCAGCTGATGATCCGCTCGTCCCAGTCGTCGCCACCGAGGTGGTTGTCGCCGTTGGTCGCCTTGACCTCGACGACACCCTCACCGATCTCCAGCAGCGAGACGTCGAACGTGCCGCCACCGAGGTCGAAGACCAGGATGGTCTGCTCCTTCTCGCCCTTGTCCAGGCCGTAGGCCAGGGCCGCGGCCGTGGGCTCGTTGACGATGCGCAGGACCTTCAGGCCCGCGATCTCACCGGCCTCCTTGGTGGCCTGGCGCTGTGCATCCTCGAAGTACGCCGGGACGGTGATCACGGCCTCGGTGATCGGCTCACCGAGGTAGGCCTCCGCGTCACGCTTGAGCTTCTGCAGCACGCGCGCGCTGATCTCCTGGGCCGTGTACTTCTTGCCGTCGATGTCCGGCGTGGTCCACGTGGTGCCGATGTGGCGCTTGACCGAACGCAGCGTCCGGTCGACGTTGGTCACCGCCTGGTTCTTGGCGGACTGACCGACCAGCACCTCGCCGTTGCGCGCGAACGCCACGACCGAGGGTGTGGTCCGCGAACCCTCCGAGTTCGCGATGACCGTCGGCTCGCCGCCCTCGAGGACGGAGACGACGGAGTTGGTGGTCCCGAGGTCGATGCCGACCGCACGAGCCATGTGCTTTCCTCCGTTGATACTGCAGTGTGGTTACGCTGGGGAGTCTTGAGCTTACCCGACTCAAGTTCTAGCGGCACCGGCACCAGGGATCCAACCGAACCTGAGCCAACACCACTCAACTTGTACACCCTGGCCAACGCACGACCCCCGCCGGATGTTCCGCTCACCGGCATACCCGTCGCCTGATCCGCCCCGATCGGGTCAGAGGGGCGCCGCGGGACGGGGCTCGACGCGCCCGTCGGCGGCCCGGGGCAGGGGGTCGTCGATCGGCGCGAGGACCTTGTGCCGCTCCGGGTCGCGGACGGCGCTGTCCGTGGCGTCGCGGTACTCCAGCTGCCCGTCGGCGTCGAGGTCGGTCACGTAACCGGCCGCCTGCAACTGCTCCTCGTCGAGGTCCACCAGCCGCTCCCAGCGGCTCGGCACGACCGTGTAGTCGGGCCAGGGCAGCTCGGCGTAGGCGTCGTGCAGATCGGCCAGCAACCCGACGAACACCTGCTGCCACCGCAGCGGCATCGACTGTGCCAGCGACCGCGGGATGACCAGGTGGTCGACGGTGACACCGGGGGTGGGGCGGTCGAGGTAGTCCTGCACCGGCGTGGTGGACGCCGGCAGGGACGGGTCGGACATCGGTACTCCTGATTGGGGTACTCCTGATTGGGCTGTCAGTCTGCCGACGAGGCTGATCAGGCGCGGGTGTTGGGTGTGGTCCCCGGGCGCGTCGCGAGAGGCACCAGCTCTGAGTAGCCCCACGGGACCGACCGCACCCGGACGGACTCGCCACTGTAGGGGGCCTCCACCATCTGCCCGTCACCCATGTACAGCATCACGTGGTGGATCGTCGCGGGATCGCTCGGATCGGTCGCGTAGAACAGCAGGTCACCGGGTTGTGCCTGCTTGACGGGCACGTGCCCGCCCGCCGCGAACTGCTGCCACGACACCCGAGGAAGATCGATCCCGGCAGCCTGGAAGGCGCGCAGGATCAACCCGGAGCAGTCGTAGGTGTTGGGTCCGGTGGCCCCCCACACGTACGGCTTGCCCACCTCGCCGAGCGCGAACTGGATCGCGCCGCGGGCCGCGCCCGCCGGCAGCGTCGACGAGTTCGGCCCACACCCCGCCGGGTCCGCGACGCCCGCGAGCTGGGAGACGAGGTCGGCGGCCAGCCCCTCCCACTTGGCGTAGGCGTCGGGGAACGCCGAGCGCTGCACGGTCTGTGCGGCGACGGTGACCGGCAGCCGGTCCCAGTTCGGCACCTGCAGCAGCCGGTCGAGGAAGATCGTGGTGCTGTAGACGGGGTCGAGGACCTGCGCCGGGGAACCCCACCCCTGCGACGGCCGCTGCTGGAAGAGCCCGAGCGAGTCGCGGTCGCCGTAGGGGATGTTGCGTAGATCCGACTCCTGCTTGGCCGTGGCCAGCGCGACCAGCCAGGCCCGCGGCGGCGCGCCCTTCTGCCGCGCCACCCCGATGATCGTCGCCGCGTTCTGCCGCTGCTCGTCGTTGAGCGTTGCCGCGGTGTCGCCCGCGGCGCGGCCACCGGACTGGGTGATCGACCGCAGGCCTGCGTCGCAGTAGCCGGGGACGAGCCCCGCTCCACCACCCGAGCCGCCCTGGTAGGCCAGGAACCCGAACACGAGGAAGACGACGAGCGCGCCACCGACGGCCACCAGCGGTACCAGCAGGCGCAGGGGACGCAGCAGCCTCACGGGAACCGTCAGACCCGGTCATAGCCGGCGACCCGCCAGCCCTCATCCGTCAGGACCACCAGCACGTCCAGGGTCAACGCATTCGTCGGGACCGTCACCCGCACGGACCGGGCCGCGACCTTGGTCGCCCGCGGCTCCCCGGTCACGCGGGTCGCCGGGATGTTCGCCGGGTCGACGCCGACCAGCACACCCAGGTACTCCTCGGTGGTGAACGGCCGCAGTCCGTCGACCCACTGCTGGGCGGACCCGCCCTGCGGATGGTCGACCCAGGCCGCCGCCCACCGGGCCGCCACGGACAGCGCCGGGGTCGGTGCGGCGGACAGCGGGAGGCTGCGGGGGGTGAGGGCGGGGACCGGTGGCAGGACGGTCGGGGCGGGTGCCGCGGGGCGGCCCGCCGGCCCGGGCTGCGGGGTCGACGTCGCCCCGCCCGACGCGCCCGCCGTGCCGGCGCCCCGCACGGTCACGGCGCCGATCCCGGCGACCGCGCCCCCCACCACCGCGAGCAGCAGCACCACGGTCAGCCCGAGCCGGGCGGGCGAGCGCAAGGGCCACTGCCACAGCGCGCGGTAGGCGGCCGAGCGGCCCCTGGGTGTCCTGATCGGCACCGGTACCGTCCTACTCGCTGCCGCTGTACGCGGGGCGGGTGCGGCCGGGCCGGTAGATCCGGTAGACCGGCACGCCGTCGACCAGCTCGGGGGTCACCGGGCGCGCTGCTCCCGGGCGCAGCGGCACGGCATCCGGCCTGCGGTAGATCACCCGGTCGTCGATCTCCCCGGGATCCGCCCAACGCGGGGTCCCCCAGCCGCTTCCGACCCCGCCCGGCCCGCCGGGCAGTGCCGGACGGCGGGCGGCCGGGATGCTCGGCTGCGCGGGCGCGTCGACCTCGGTCCGGCGCCGCGGCGTCCGCGGTCCGGCGCCGGCCGGGTACGCCTGCGCCACCACCGGCTCCGATTCGGGCCGCACGGAGTCGTAGCCCGTGGCGCCCTCGGCCGCGGAACGCCGCTCCTCCCACCACCGGGACTGCCGATCGTCGTCCTCGCCACCGCGTACCCGGCGCCACACCCGCGACATCGGGCCGGTACCCGCCCCGGGCACGATCCCGCCGAACTGCTCGTTCGTCAGCGACACCATCGAGACCAGTCGGCGGAACGGCCGCGCCACCGCCCACAGCACCACCGTCACCACCCCGGTGACCAGCAGGGCGAGCCACAGGTCGATGCCCGAGCCGGGCCGGAAGAGGGTGACGACGAGCAGCGCGTGCAGGCCCGCCAGCGCACCGACGACGATCGTGTTGACGATCGCCGCGCCTGCGACGCGCAGCAGCGCCGGAAGGATCTCGGGCTTGAGCACGGCGACCACGGCGATCGCGGGCGCCGTCATGACCATCAACCGCAGCAGCAGCAGCGCCGTGAGCACGAGCACCTTGCTGAGCAGCTGGAAGAGCGCGATGCACGCGGCCTGGATCACGGCGAGGATGCCGACGCCGATCCGGCTGCCGGACTTGCCCTGGAAGTAGGTGTAGCGGTCGCCCATCTGCCCGGCCAGCGCACCGAAGTCGGTCTGCTTCTGCTCGGCCAGCGTCGCGTTGTCGCGGCCCTCGGCCACCTCCTGCTTGGTGAACGTCTGGGCGCGGAGCAGGTTCCTGCCCAGCTGCTGGGCCTGCGGCACATCGGGCGAGCCGAACTCGCCACGCACCCAGTTGTCGTACACGACCCGGTCGACGAGCACGGTCGGCAGCGTGTCGCGGTCGCCGAGCCCGACCTGGGAGAGGAAGCCCTCCTGCATCTGCGTCACGCCGTCGAGCAGCAGGCCGTCGGCGGCCTTGGCCCAGTCGACGGGGGTGAGGTAGGCGGCCGACCCGACCATGAGCGCGGCGAGCGCGAACGCCGTGCGCTGCGCCTGCCGCGCCAGGTCACCGCGAATGGCGAGGACGAGCAGGATGACCGAGAGCACGACCAGCGCGGGGCCGATCCACGTGGTGAAGACGGCCTGGTACATGGCCGATGTCGCGTCCCGGATCACGCCGTCGAGCGGCGCGAGCAGGTCGCCGCCCCCGGAGATCAGGTAGTGCGCCCAGTTGACCCCGCCGACCGCGAACTTCGCGACGTTGAAGGTCTGGTTGCCCAGCCAGGTGTCCGTGGTGGAGGCCGGGTTGAAGGCGGTACCGGCGCAGCCGAGGTCGTAGTTGTGCCAGACCATGCCGGCGTAGCCGACCTCGTTGTAGACGCTCCCCGGCTCACCCGCGCTCAGGGTCGGCGGATCCAGCGACCCCACGAGTCCCGTCCCCGGCCGGTCCGGCTCGGGGGCCTCCTTGCACTCGATGCTCTGGGCGAACGCCGGCGCCCCGATGAGCATCGACGCCCCGATCAGGCCGGTGACGACCAGCAGGGCGACGCCGCGCCGCGGTCGCCCGGACGTCGCCGACCGCCGGGTGCGCAGCGATCGGACGAGCGCGACGAGCACCGCCGCCGCCAGCACCAGCATCACCGGCAGGCCGCCGGTCACCGCACGGCCCCCCGGGGTACCCGGTCGCCACCCGGGGGCCGGGCACCGGCCGAGCCGTTCCCGTTGCTGTCCCCGTCCGCCGGGCCGGCCTCGACCGGGAGGTCGTCGAGGTCGTCGAACAGGTCGAGGTCCTCGTCGTCGAGCAGCTCGGCGTCCACGGCAGGCAGCGGTGCGACGTACCCGGCTCCGGTGCGGGCGCGGACCGCGCGGCGGGCGGCCTCGGTGCGCTCGTCGGCCACCGCGCCCAGCGGGGCGGGCTCGTCCGGGGCGCGCAGTGGCGCTCCTCCGGGTATCCCGCCGACGGCGACCCGGCTGGCGTCCGGGTTCGTGTCGAGCACCTCCCGGACGTGCTCCAGGTGCGGCGCTTCGAGATCGATGCGGATCTTCTCGACCCCCCCGTGCCCGTCGGCGAACACGAACTGCCGGGGGGTGTCGTCGGGCCGGTCGTCGTGCCGGGGCCGCGGCGACAGCGTGCCGAGCATCTGCTCGTAGCCGACACCGGTCGGGACGCGCAGCAGCCGCAGCGCCTCGGACTGGGCCTGTTCGTCGTCCGTCCGCCCGACGAACACGGCGTTGACCAGCGACGCGAAGCCGGACACCCGCAGCAGGTCGCCGGCGAGCTGGGACGCGAACAGCGCCCGGACGTTGAACTTGCGGGAGTCGCGGGCCAGCCGGTCGATGAGCACCTTGCCCGTCGGCACCTGGGACAGGAAGTGGGTCTCGTCCAGCGCGACGCCCTTGCGCAGGTTCCGGTCCGCGTCGTAGATCGTGCGCTGGGTCAGCCAGGACGCCAGGTTGAGCAGCTCGACGGCGAGTGCCTCGCCGTCCGTCCACTCCTCACGCGGGCTACCCGGGCGGGGCAGGGTCATGCCCTGCATGGTCAGCACCGTCAGCCGGTAGTCGCGGTCGGCCTGCCAGGGGTCGTCGCGGCTGGTGTCGGGGAACAGCAGCGCGGCCTGCGGCAGCTCGCGACGCTCCTCCAGGAAGTCGGCGACCACGCCCGCATGCTCCTCGCCGTCGCGGGCATGCCGGCGCAGCGTGTCGATGACCTGGCCGGGGTGCCGGTCCGGTGCGCCGCCCACCTCGCGGACGGCCCGCAGCAGCACGATCCGGGTGTGCGGCATCCGGGCGACGTCGAAGGGCAGCAGCCCGGTGAGCACGTCCAGCACCAGCCGGCGCCGGGTGGCCGCGGCCAGCGAGCGCTCCCGTCGCCACGCGCGGTCGGGCTCGTCCTCGTCCGCGAAGTGGTCGGCCCGCGGCTCGGCCACCACGCGGTAGGGGTTGAGGATGCCGGGCTCGGCGCGCAGCAGGTTGATGTGGCGGGCGAACGGTGCGAGCTCCGGAAGGCGGGTCAGGTCCGCCAGCGGCCCGGACGGGTCGAGCACCGTCCAGCGGGCACCCGCGCGCAGCGTCTTGTAGACGACCAGACCGGTCAGGAAGCTCTTGCCACTACCCAGCCCGCCCACCACCGCGGTCAGCCCGGACGCGCGCCGCACCTCCTGGGCGAGCCACGGGTCCCACGCCACCGGGCGCCGCGTCGCCGTACAGGTCTCCCCCAGCATGATGCCGCGACGGTCGCCCACGCTGGCCGTGGCGGCGGGGACGGCGGCCGCCGCCCACAGCACCGAGCCGCGGCGCCGGTAGGCCGTCGACGCCAGCGGCTCGCCGGGGATGAACTCGCGCGCGTAGCGGTACTGCGCCTCGGGGTGCTCGACCTGCACCTTCGGCCGGTAGATCTCGAGCACCTGCTGGGCGCGCGAGACCGCCTCGGCCTCGTCGCGGCCCGCCACCGCGACCCGCCACCAGCCGTAGAGCCGGGTGTTGAGCTGGGTCAGGCCGGTGGTCAGCTCGTCCTCGACCTCGAGCACCCGGTCCGCCTGCCGGGCCAACGACATCGGCGGGTCGAGGTCGTGGTCGTGCGTGTAGTGCCGGATCTGGCTGCGCACCTTGCCCATCTGGCGCTGCAGCTCGCCGGTGATCTCCTCGGGGCGCCGCACGTACACCCGGGCGGACCACTCGACGGGGAACGGAAGCCGGTCGCTGTGCTGCATCCACGGGTCGTCGACCTCGGGGATGCGCAAGCTGTCCATCAGACCGACGGTCAGAACGGCCACGTTGCGCTGCACCGTCGCCGAGCGCAGCCGGCCCACGACCCGGACCGTCGGCGCGTACGGCTCCTGGAACATGTCGACGCCGTCGGTGAACGCCGCGAGGTCTTCGGCCTCCCAGCGGGAGCTGTTCGTGGGGACGATGGTCCGTGGCGCGGGCAGGCCGAGCGAGCACGAGCGGTGCATCAGCCAGGCGACGTCGTCGCCGGTCGCGGGCACCGCGTCCAGGCCGCTGCCGGCGACGAGCTCGTCGAGGTGCCCGACCTCCGAGGCCAGCGCGGCCAGCTCGGCCTGTACCGCGGCGGGCGCCACCTTGCCGAGCACCGGCGCGGCCTTCTCCACCCACCTGTCGAGCATGCTGCGCCCGGAGACCTCGATGCCGAGGAAGACCTCCTTGTCCGACATCGACAGGCCCATGAGGTGGCGCTGCTCACCCTCCAGGAACCCGTCCCAGCCGAGCGCGCCCGGGACGTCGGGAAGCCTGCCGAGAGCGTTGTTGTCGAACGACTCGGCCCACATGTGCACCGGGTACGGCCGCGTGGTCACCCGGATGTGCAGCCAGCGCCCCTGCAGCTCCCCGAGCTGCGCGGCGATCTGGCGGATCAGCACCTCGCGCTGGGCGTCGCTGCGGAAGCTCCAGGCCTGGGCAGCGAGCCGGTACCAGGCCATGACCTGGGTGCCGGTGCGCGTCAGGTGCCCGTCGATCGAGCGCAGCGCGATGTCCGGCGTGTACTTGGGCAGGTTCGTCTCGCCCGCCAGGTAGCGGCCACGCCGCCGGCGCGGCTCCTCGGCCGGCATCTCCCGGCGCGCGTTGCGGCGGGCATCACGGCCCTTCGCCGGTCGCTTCTCACGCCGCGGCACGTACCCGCCCCTTCTTCCGGCCCCACGCGGGCTTCGGGCGCGTGCGGGCACGCGAGACACGGACGTGTCCGGCCCGGACCGGGCCGCCCGCGACGGCCGTGCGAGCCCGCGGCCCGCGCACCTCGTGCCGGAACATCTCGACGACCTGCCCCAGCGGGCGCTCGTAGTCGATCCGTTTCCCGAGGAACCGGGTGACGACGATCGTGAGCACCAGCGCCCAGGCGACCGAGAAGAAGTCGAGCCCGATCCCGACCCGGCGCTGCACGAACATGACCAAGATCATGACCACGAGGCCCAGCCCGTAGCTCACGTACCTGGCCCGCCAGGGAAACGTGGCCCGTGGCGGACCGAGCCACACGGAGTCGACGCGGTACACCTCGTCGTCGGTTCGGACGAGCACGGCTTCAGCCCGTGAGCAGGCGAGCGAGGAACGCGCCGATCTGGGGGCCGTTGCCGGAGACCGCGACGCCCAGCGCGATGAGACCGACGAGCAGACCCACGCTGCGGCGCGCGACGCCGGCATTGTCACCGCGACCGCCGATCCAGAGCAGGATGATGGCGATGCCCAGGAGGACGAGCGGGATGACGTTGTCCTGGATCCACCCCTGCAGACCGCGCGTGTTCAGGTCCTGGGCGAGCATGAACGCCGATTGCTCCATGGCGTTCCGTGCGGTCACGGCTGCTCCTCCTCGTCACGTCCCCGTCCCGTTGCCGGCCCAGAAGGCGACGGGCGACCCGAGGCGGGCGGATGCGTTTCCACCGGTTACGCCCCGGCACCGAGTACAGCACGGTGACCCGATCAATCCTAGGCCGCGACGCCGTGTCGCCGCGCTTGCACTACGGACTGTTCACAACCGCTAACGATCACCCGACTGTACGGCGACCGCGGGTGCACTGGACGGACGCATCACACCCGCGCATGTCGCCTGTTCGGCGGTACTGGAGAAACGCTGTTCCGAATCACCTCAATCAGCAGGGCACGGCCCGAACTCGCTGATGAAGTAGGTCCGCCCTGGCGGCGGAGCCTGCGCCACCTGGAGGATCCCCAGCTCCGGGCCACCCAGACCCGGCGACGCCCACACGGACCGGCAGCCGTCGACCGTCGTCGCGCTGCCGGCGCCGACGGCGGGCACGTCGAGGTCGCGCGACGAGGGAACGCGCGGCAGCGCGGCGTGGAAGTGCCCCACCGCGCTCGCACAGTCCGCGGTTCCCGCCACCTGCACGAATCGATCTCGGGCCGGCCCTGCGAGCAGACCGCACACCCCGACGACATCGCCCTGCCCGATGCCCTCCAGAAGTGCCGGAAGAACCCGGTCGGGCGACCTCTCGCCGAGCAGGCTCATGTTCTCCTGGCTGCGTTGCGCTTCCTGCGCCGCCTTCTCCTGGGCTGCGCGGTAGCGGTCGACGCCCCACCCGACCCCCGCCACCAGGCAGAGCACCGCCCCGACCGCGGCGAGGCGCCACCACGGCAGCTGCACCACGCCGGCCAGCAGCACACCGAGGCTCGCCGCCAACGCCCAGTCCCACGGGCCCGTGGCGAGCATCAGCCCGACGACGACGGCCAGCCCGCCGAGATGCCACGCCCACCCGCGGAGCAGCCGGTCCAGCCGGAGCAGGGCGACCAGCACGAGCACGACGAGCCCGGCCAGCCACGGGATCCAGAACCAGCCGGCGAACGGCCACAGCAGCAGCGCGGCCGCGAGGATCGCCACGCCGGCCGCGCCCTTGCGGGTGCGGGTGAGGCGGCGCCAGCGGTGTGCGGGGGTCTCCGGTGCCGGCGGCGGCCCGAACCGGTCGTCGGCCGCCCGCGCGTCGTCGGGCCGGGCGACCGGGTTCGACGGACGTACCGCGGGCACGCCGGATTCCCCGGAAGGATGCGGAGGTGTGGGGCGTAGGTCCATCGTCGGCCGAGGGTACCGGCGGCCCCCTCGTCGGAACCGGTTCAGGGCCGCCGCGTGTCCGCCCGCTGGAAGTTGAGGTGTGCCCGCGACGGCGTGGGCCCGCGCTGTCCCTGGTACCGCGATCCGACCCCCTGGCTCCCGTAGGGCCGCTCGGCGGGCGTGGACAGGCGGAACAGGCACAGCTGCCCGATCTTCATCCCGGGCCACAGGGTGATCGGCAGGTTGGCGACGTTGGACAGCTCCAGGGTGATGTGCCCGGTGAACCCGGGGTCGATGAACCCCGCTGTCGAGTGGGTGAGCAGGCCGAGCCGGCCCAAGCTCGAGTTGTGTGTGGGGATGAAGGTCCTGCCCACGAGGAACATCCCGTCCGGTGCGGCGACCTGGATGCACCGCACCGGGTACGACGCCACCGAGCGGACGTCGACGATCGCCCGATGCCGACGCGGAAGCCCGGCCGTCAACCGGGCGAGCTCGCGCCTGAGGCGGAACACCGGGATGCGGGGGGTGAACGTGACCTGGTACGCGACGCCGTGCTCGACACCTCGGAATGTCGCGGTCTTCTTCCGCCTGACCGGCCGGAGCCCGAGGCTCGCCGCCAGCTCGACGACGGCGTCGGCGAGGCACTCTCGGATGCTCACGAACTCGCACCGGCCGAACTCGTCGACATGGCCGTCGGAGTCCAGCAAACCCTGGAGGAGCGCCAACCGCTGGTGCTCGGCTGCCTGGAGGTACTGCGGCGGGACGAGCTCGGCGCCACACCCGACGGGCACCTCCGCCGTGCTGCCGGTGCCGTCGCCGAGCCGGATGCCGAGGGCGTACGGGTCGATCGGCAGTTCCCGCTCCGGGTACTGCACCGGCTCCGCGAGCCCGACATGGTGGTTCCACCCGGCACCGACCCTGAGTGTCCGGGCGATCTCGGCCGTGGTGACGACCTGCGACGAACCGCCGTGCTTGCGCGCCGATCTCGTTGTCGTACGCCATAGGTGCGCGGCATCGGCGATGATCGTCTGACCGTCGGAGAAGCACACCTCATGGCACGGTCGACCCGACATGATCCTCGTCGCGGCAACGACCGGTGTCGGTCGTCCGTCAGCACCGAAGACATGATCCCCGACCCGCAGGGATCCCATGGTCCGCCAGCCGGCCACCGTCGGGACCGGTGTGTCGACGCCGAGCGCCTTCCCCTCCAACCGACCGGCAAGATCATCCGGCAGCCCGACCGTCTCGAACGTCGACCCCAGCACGAACTCGCCCGGATGCAGGACGAACGGGTCGTCGCCGTCCGGCTCGACCTCGGTCGTCAGCTCGTCCTGCTGGAGCATCGGGTCGATGTGGGTGTAGCGGGAGTTCTGGAACACCCGGAAGAAGCGGTCCAGCCGGACGTCCACGCTCGACGGCTGCAGCATGGCCGGGTCCCACGGGTCGAGCACCAGCCGGCCGGCCTCCAGCTCCTTGCGCAGGTCGGCGTCCGAGAGCAACACGCGGCAGAGCCTAGTGCGACCGCCCTAACCCGGGCTGTCGGTGTTCGTCGGATGCGTGGCGTCCAGCTGCGGCGACGTCGTGAGCCCGAACATCCACGCCACCGCCTGTTCGACCCGCACCGCCTCGAGCCCGTCCGACAGCCCCGGGGCCGGCCCCGGGGCCGCCGCGAGGACCTGCCGGACGGTGTCCATGACGGCAGGGCTGAGGATGCTGCGGATCGAGTCACCGGGCTGCGGGATGTGCGGGCCGTCGACGAGCACGGCGGGCGTGCCCAGCCCCGGTGCCTCCGCCACCAGCTCCGGGTCGTCCGAGACGAGCACGGTGCTCGCCGTGATCAGCCCGAGCAGCTCCGACGCGGGCACGTTGCGGACGATGACGGCCCGGTCGTGCAGGGCCAGCGGGTGCGCGGCGCCGTGTGTGGCGAGCCGGCCGAACGCGACGAGCTCGATGTCCGGCTCGCGGTCCAGAAGGTCCGGGAGGCTCGCGAGGACGCCGAGGGAGTCGGCATGGTCCAGGCCGACCAGGACCAGCCGTGTTCCGCGTGTCCGGACCCGCCGGACGAGACCGGCGAAGCGGAGGTCGGACGGCTCGGGGTTCGCGGCCATCGTGTCGCCGACCGGGATCGAGTTCGGCCCGATCGGGCTGCCCAGCGCGGCGCCGCCCGTGGTGAGGAACAGCGACGCGAGTTGGCCGATGACCCGTCGGTTGGCCTCCTGCGGGAACGGGCAGAGCAGGTCGTCGGTCGCGACCCCGGCCTGCAGGTGCACCACCGGGATCTGCCGCCAGAAGGCGACCTGGGCGGCCACGACCGCGGTCATCCCCCCGCCGTGCACCATGATCGCGGACGGGTCGAGGTCGACGAGCAGGTCGTCGAGCCGGGTGAGCAGCACGGCCGCGACGGTCGCGGGGTTGGGGCCGAGCGGCTCGTGCAGCAGCACCGTGATGTCGACGGGCACTCCGAGCGCCTCGTACGCCTCGTGGACCGCCATCGGATCGCAGCCGGTCGCGACGGTGACCGCGCGGATTCGGCCGCCTGCCTCGAACGCCCGGGCGACGGGAGCGAGGCGCACGACCTCCGGACGGCTCCCGGCCAGGAGCAGGATGTCGTGGTCGTAGTCGTCATCGACGTCCAGCGAGTCTTCGGAGGACTCGTCGAACTCGGTCATGGCTGCGCCCTCCATGGCTGGGAAGCCCGGCCAGTCTGCGGTTCCGACTATCGGAAGTCGACGGTGAGTGTGCCGGACGGTTCACCAGATGCCGTGAACGGTTCCCCCGACCGAGGGAACGAGACGGCCGAAGTCGATCACACAGGGTGAGCGTGCTAGCCTCGGGCTGCCTCACGCGGATGTAGTTCAATGGTAGAACATCAGCTTCCCAAGCTGAATACGCGGGTTCGATTCCCGTCATCCGCTCCA
>JAEUJO010000009.1 GCA_016794615.1 Pseudonocardia sp.
GGGCCTGGCCCGCTGGGGAGTCGCCCCGGAGGTGTGCGACCGCTACCTGCCGGTCGTCGAGCAACGCTGCCTGCGGCGCCGGACGGGGGCGGCGTGGCAGGTCGCGGCCGTCGAGGCGTTGGAAGGCCGCGGCGCGAGCCGGACGGCGGCGCTGCACGGGATGTTCGCGCGCTACCTGAGCCACTCGGCCGCGAACGAGCCCGTGCACGGCTGGCCGCTGCCGTCCTGACACCACCTCGGAGCGGGAACGCGCCGCCGTAGCCGGGCTACCCGCGTTCACGAGTGCAAACGGTTCTGCCGTCCTGACACCGCCTCGGAGCGGGAACGCGCCGCCGTAGCCGGGCTACCCGCGTTCACGGGTGCAAACGGTTCTGCGGTTCGGGCCCGCAGCGGCGGGCCCGCTCCTAGCGTCGGAGGTGCCGTCAGGGCCCGACGCCCGCGGCATGCGCCCTCGAACGGAGAACAGCCGTGCCCGACCACAACCGCTCCTGGTGATCTCCATGTCACCCTTCCGCCTCTTCGACCCACCGCCCGCGCGCGAGCCCGCCGCCGCCCCACCCGACACCTCCGGTCACGTGGCCTGGGCACCTGGTGCGTGGTCGCGCGATCCCGCACCGGCCACCCGGCACGCGCGGCCGGTCGGGCCCGGCACCCGATCGGCGGCCGACCGCGGCCGGAACGCGGCCCCGGCCGCCTCCGGCCGCCGCTCTGCGCCCACTGCTGCCGACGATCCGCCCACCGACCCGTTCGGGTTCCCGCCGGTCCCCGCCGATCCCGCCCCGGCCTGGTCGGCTCCGGTGGGGCAGCGGCCCCGCCTCCCGGTGGAGCCACCACTGGATCCGCGGGAGGCAGCGGCGCTCGCCGGTGCTTTCGCCGCGGACTACCTGTCGTGGGACGAAGGCGACCCCGGGCGGCGTGGCCGGGTCCTGGCCGGCCATCTGGCCGCCCCCACCGGCGATCCGGCGCTGCTCGGCTGGGACGGGACCGGCAGGCAGCGGGCGGAGTTCGCCCTGCCGGGTGCGGTCCGCCCGGACGGGGACGACCGGGTGCTGGTGGATGTCCGGGTGCGCGTCACGCCGCACCGGGCCGTGGGCGACCGCACGTCCGACGAGACCGAACCCGAGCCCGACCGCGAGGTCCCGGGGGTGCCTGCCGCGGCACCGGCACCGATCGGGCGCGGCTGGGAGGGCTGCGCCTCGTACTGGGTCCGGCTGATCGTGCCCGTCGTGCGGGACGACGGCCGGCTGGTGGTCGACGCGCGCGAGGAGACCCCGCCCGACGAGGACCGAGGAGCCGCCGACGACCCGGGCGCGGACCGGGCCGGTCCGCCGACCGAGCGGTCGCGTTCCGGGTCCGTCCCCGTCGCCGATCCTGACCCCTCGCCGGAGAGTGCGCCGGAGAGTGCGTGGTGACCGCGATGCGAGCACCGGTCGTCGCCGGCGTCGGCGGCGGCGTCGGCACCACGACCGTGGCCGCCGCGCTGCGCGGGCACGACGCCGGCCGGGTCACGGTGGGGTGGTGGCCGGACATCCTGGTCTGTCGCGGCACTCTCGACTCGCTGCGCCGGGCCGCGGCCGTCCTTCAGACCGCCGACCCGGAGGCGTTCCCGGTGCTGGCGGTCACCCTCGATGCGGCGCGATCGGCCCGCAGGCCGATCCGGGCACACCTGGAGCGTCTCGAACCGGACCTCGGCGCGCTCGTGGTGCTGCCCTACATCCGCCGGTGGGCGACGCTCGCGGACCCGGTGGCCGAGGCCGCACGCCTGCTCTCGGAACCCGCCGACCGGCTACCCCGGCCCTTGCGCGCCTATGCCGCCGTGCTGCGGGAGCTGGTCGAGGCGGTGACGGAGTCGGGTCGCCTCGACGCGGCGCCGGACACACCGCAGCGCCGTCGCAGGGGTCCGGGCGGCGGGAACGTCGGTCGAGCGGCTCGTGACGGGCGGGTCGCTTGTCACGAGAGCAGCGTGCGGGTCGGGCGGCCCGCCCCGGCACCGGCGGGGACAACTGCACCGCAGCGGCCGAGAGGGGTGCAGGTCGTCCGGCCGGACCGCCCGCGCACCGAATCGGCCCGGCGGACCGAGCGGGTCGGGTGAGGCGTGCGTGCGCATTCCGAAGGTCCTGCGCGGTCCGCTCGTCGCCGTGTTGGGTGTGGCGCTCGGCGTGGTGCCCGGCGGTGGCGTCACCGCGCCGTCGTCGGGCGTGGACGCCGCCCGCCTCCCCACCACCGCGCGCCGCCACCTGCCGCTGGTCACCGACATCACCGCGCAGCAGTGCCCGGATCTGCCACCGCTGTGGGTCGTCGCGCAGGTCGAGGCCGAGTCCGGCTGGGATCCGGCCGCGGTCGGCGACGGCGTCGCCGGGCTGCTGCAGTTCGACCAGCTCACCTGGATGGCCGCAGGCGGCCCGGCGTGGTCCGCCCGGTCGCCCCGGCCAGGCGACGACGTGCTCGATCCGGAAGTCCACCTGCGGGTCGCGGTCCTCTGGCTGTGCAGCACCCTGCGCGCCGTCACGGGCCACCTGCTCGAGAACGGCAAGCCCGCCTCCGCACTCGATGCGATGCTGGTGTGTCACGTCGCCGGCTGCGGCCGGGTCACCGGCAGCGCCTCGGGGGTGCCACGGGCCGGGGAGGCCGGCTGCGACGAGCGCTGCGCGGCGGTCGTGACCCGATATCTGGATGCCGTGCACGGCCTCGTCCGGCAGTACGCGGTCACGGATCCGGGGCCCGGTACGACGACCGCGGCCTCCGCGGCCACTCCCGCTGACGACCGGGCGGAGCAGGCCTCTGCCGTTCCAGCGCCCTCTCCGACCACGGCCACCCCACCGGCCGGGCTTCTCGACCCGGGCGCCTGGACGGGGGGCTCGACGGGCTGCACGGTGCCCGATCCGACCGGGGGCCGCTGTGTCACCGGCGCGACCCGGCACGGGTTCGAGGAGGTCGCCGCGGCCTTCGAGGGGTGGCAGGACGGCCCTGCCATCCGGTCGGCCGGATGCTGGGACCGGCACGCCTGGAACCCGAGGAGCGACCACCCGCGGGGCCGGGCCTGCGACCTGTTCGCCACGAGACCCGGCCGCTATGCCGACGGCACCGAACTCGCCGAAGGCTGGCGGGTGGCGCGCTGGATCCGTGGGCACGCGGGTCCGCTGCAGGTCAAGTACGTGATCTGGCAGGGGCGCTACTGGGACCCGCGGGTCGCGGACCAGGACGGCTGGGGCCGGCGCTACTCGGGCGGCGGTGTCTACGACGTGCGCAACGCGACCGGGGGCCACTTCGACCACGTCCACGTCAGCTTCCGGGAGTGATCGTGCCTCGCCTCTGGGTCCCCGTGGCGGTGGCGCTCACCGTCGTCGTGCTGGCCGTCGTCGGCGCGGTTCTGATGTCCCGCGACTCCCGACCGGGCCCGCCGCTGGGTGCGGTGCTCGACGGGGCGGACCGGCGTGCGCTCGCCGCCGTGCCGATGCGCCGCGGCCCGGGCCCGCCGCCCGCGGACCCCGCCGTCGACTTCACCGACCCGCAGGTCGTCGCCCGCACATACCTCGCCGCCGCGCGCTCGGCCACACCGGACGACCGCGACCTCACCCGCCTGCGGGCCGCCGCCTATGCCGCACCCCGCAGCCCGACGGCGTCCGTCGGCGTGGTGGTGCTCGACCCGCCGCCGCCCGGGCAGGTCCGCACGGCCGGCGTCACCGCTCTGGACCTCGTCGCCGCTGCCGAGGACGACGGCCGCCGCGGATACCGGGCCACCGTCGCGATCGCGACCGGTCCACCGGACGGTGCCGCCTCGACCACCGTCACGACCGCGTACGTCGTGCTCGCCCGGCAACCGGACGGGCGCTGGCTGGTCGTGGCCGACGCGAGCGAGCTCGATGAGGGGGACGTGTGACCTGCGGCTCGGGCCCGGCGGTCGCGGCGGGCGGGGCGCTCTCAGCGCAGGTTCAGTCCGGCCGATCTACCCTCAGCGGCGTGTCGGATCTTCACGAGCGCACCGCCGCCCCGGACGAGCCCCCGAGCGGGCTCCGCCGCCGTCGGGTCGCGCTGCTCGTCCTGGCCTGCGTCGCCGTCGCCGCCCTCGTCTCCGTTCTGGTCGTCGCCCTGCAGCGTGGTGCCGGCACCAGCAGCGGGACGTCGTCCGGGAGCACCCGGCCGCAGGAGGGCACCGCGCTGGACCCGGCGCAGCGGCTCTCCACCGAGGCCGCCGTCCGCAACAACTGGACGCTGATCGCCCACGACGAGTTCGACGGCGACAAGCTCGACGAGGACCACTGGTCGCCCTACCGGGGCCGGACCACCGACGACGTCGGCCAGCACGACCCGGACAACCTGACGGTCTCGGACGGCACGCTCAAGCTCACCAGCCGTGGCAACACGTCGGCCGGGATGGCCTGGGACGACGGCCAGAAGTACGGCCGCTGGGAGGCACGTGTGCGCTCCCAGGCGGGCAACGGCTACGGGCCGGTCATGTTGCTCTGGCCGGACTCCGAGAAGTGGCCCGAAGACGGCGAGATCGACATGATGGAGATCCCCGACGGGGACCGCACCAAGGCGCACTTCACCGTGCACTGGGGTGATGACAACTCGCAGGACAGCGCGTCCGCCAGTGCCGACTTCACGCAGTGGCACACCTTCGCCGTCGAGTGGACCCCGGAGCACATCATCGGCTACCTGGACGGCGTCGAGTTCTACCGCACCGAGGACAAGGACGCGAACCCGCCGGGGCCGATGCACTTCGCCATGCAGCAGGACATCGGCCCGTACGGCACCGACTGGATCCCCGCTCCGGACGCGACCACCCCGGCCAAGGTCACCTTCGAGGTCGACTGGGTGCGCATCTACGCCGCCTGATCCGGCGACGCACACATGCCGGGAGCACGTCGGGCCCTGCCGATCGGCAGGGCCCGACGTGTTCCCGAACTGACGCGCCGCTCCCACCACGAAGCGACGTGATGAGGTTAGCCTAACTTGACCTCCGCGCGCAAGCCTTGCGCGCGAACCCGCGTTAGCCTGATGTCGTGCCCGCACCTCCACCGCCGCTACCTGCGCGCTTCACCGACGTGCACACGGTCGTCGGTATCGGCTCGATGCTGTGGCTGGTCGGCGCAGGTGCGCTCCTCGTCGCCCACGCCGTGGCCGGCCGCCCCCTCGACATCTGGTTCACCACGTGTGTCTGCGGCCTGGTGCTCGGCGGGATCGGCATCGGGATCCACTCCTGGCAGCGGGCCGCCGCGCGACGCGGCAGCCGCACGGCGCAGGAGGGTGTGGATCTCTAGATCGACGTCACCGGGCGGTCAGAGAGCCGAGAGGCCCTTCCACTGGTCCCAGGAGAGCGTCCAGTCCCAGATGTCGCCGTCCCGCGCCGCGAGCTTGACCGGCGTGCCGGTGACCTCCACCGGGTCGCCGTAGATGGCGGTGTCGTAGTAGGCCTTGGCGTTGGCGGTCGACAGGTTGATGCAGCCGTGAGTGACGTTGCTCGACCCCTGCACACCCGTCGTGTTCGGGTTCGCGTGGATGAACTCACCGTTGTTGCTCATCCGCACGGCCCACTTCTCGACGAGGTCGTAGTCGAACTGCTGGCTGACCATCCGCTTGTCGGTGAACTTCTCGCTCACCACGTGGATGCCCGAGCGGGTGTTGCGCTCCGGATCGCTGGCCAGGCCGTAACTGGCCGGGAAGTCGGCCACCTTCTTCCCGTTGCGCATGACGACGAGGCGGTGGCTGTTGGCATCGGCCTTGACGATCTGGGCGCGTCCGATCGTGAAGGACGACGACACGTCCGCCCTGCCGAACGCACCGTCCCCGTAGTCGACGCCGAACAGCTTCGCGGTGACCGTCACCTTCGTGCCCGTCGGCCAGTACTCCTTGGTCCGGTAGTGGATGCGCGAGCCGCCGTTCTCGTCCGGCAGCCAGCCCCACGCGCCCTCGACGGGTGTGGAGGTCTCGATCTTGAGCGCACGCTCGACCGCGGCGCGGTCGGCCACGTGATGATCGAACTGGATCTCGATCGGCGCCGCGATCCCCACGGTGCGGCCGTCGCCGACGTTCAGCAGGCCGCGGACCAGTGCCTGCGGCTCGACGGTGCGGAACGCACCCTCCAGCGGCACGGCGTTGCCGTTCTCGCCGGTCGCGGTGCCCGACCACGTGTACATCTGCGCGTAGTGCAGTGGCTGCGAGGCCGTCCAACTGGTGCGGTCGTCCGACAGCGTGCCCTCGACGGCCGCACCCTGCGCGTCGCGCAGAGCGACCTCGGTGAAGCTCCCGCTCGAGACCTTCACCCCGATCGGCGCGATCGGGTTCACCCCGGTCGCGCCGGGACCCGGGTCGTAGGCGAGCACAGCGTCCGGCTTCGGCGCCTCCGTCGGCTTCGCCAGCGGGCCTCGGGCCCCGGAGGCGATGGCGACGGTGACGGCGATCAGCGAGCCGACCGCCACGACGGCGAGGATCAGACCGACCCTCCGCATGAGCATTCCCCCCGATGGCTCCGCTCGAGGCATGCGGAAGCCACCGGACAGGCTACCCGCCAGCTACAGACTGCAGCCGACAAGCACCGGTTCGGGCACCAGTTCGACACCGAAGCGCGTCCGCACGCCGTCGCGCACCTCCCTGGCCAGGGCAAGGATGTCCCGGGCGGTGCCACCACCCCGGTTGCTGAGCGCAAGCACGTGTCTGGTGGACAGGCCGACCCGGCCTCCCGGGCCGGGCCGGCCGCGGCGGAAACCACTGTGTTCGATCAGCCACGCCGCCGGCAGCTTCACCCGCTCCTGCCCGGCAGGCCAGCGCGGGAGATCCGGTTCGTCCGGGACGTCGGCGACGGGGAGGACGGGGTTGGTGAAGAACGACCCGACGCTCCAGGTGTCGTGGTCCGCCGGATCGAGCACCATGCCCTTGCCGCGACGCAGATCCAGCACCGCCATCCGGGCGGCGCCCGCGGCGACCGTCGCGCCCGGGGGCACACCGAGGGCGCGGGCCAGCTCGGGGTAGCGGATCGGGACGCTCGTGCCGTCCGGGCGCAGCCGGAACCGGACCCGCAGCACCACTGCGTCGTCCCGGTGTTTGAGCACGCTCGCGCGGTACCCCAGCCCGAGCTCGGCGGCCGGGACGTGCGGGCGCAGCTCTCCGGCGCGCCGGTCGTAGAGATCGACGTCGACCAGCACGTCCGCGATCTCGACCCCGTAGGCGCCCACGTTCTGCACCGGGGTGGCGCCCGTGCTGCCCGGGATACCGGACAGGCACTCCAGCCCGCCCAGCCCCATGCCGACCGTCGCCGCGACCAGGGCGTCCCAGTCCTCACCGGCCTCCACGGTGACGAGCACGGCGCCGTCGGGCAGCGGTTCCACCGTGTGCCCGGTACTGCGCACCAGCAGCGCGCCGCCCGGCACGCCCTCGTCCGCGATCACGACGTTCGAGCCGCCGCCGAGCAGGAGAAGCGGTTCGCCGGCGGCGTCCGCCGCACGCACGGATTCGACGATCTCCGCCGCCGTCCGCGCCACGAGGAGCCCGCCCGCCGGGCCGCCCACCCGCAGCGTGGTGTGCGGGGCGAGCGACCGGGTCAGGACGGGTGAGGGCACGGCGCCCAAAGTAGCCTGCCGCCATGGCGCGTTCGATCGACTACCGGTCCACCCTGGCATACCCGGCAGAAAAGGTCTTCGTGACCATGACGGACGAGGAGTACCTGCGCGCCCGGCTCCGCGACCTCGGCGGACCGGGTTCCGAGCTGCTCGAGCACGAGGCCGGTCCGCAGGGCGCCCGGTACCGGCTCAAACAGGGGCTCTCGGAGAAGGACCTCCCCCCGATCGTGGGCAAGGTGATGCAGGGCGACCTGACGATCCAACGCACCGAGTCGCTCCGGGCGACGGGCCCGGGGGCGTACGCAGGCGACGTCGACGTCGCGATCTCCGGCGTGCCCGCGTCGGCCTCGGGGACGATGCGCCTGACCGACAACGGCACCGGCGGCGAGTTCGAGGTGCACGCGACCGTCGAGGTGAAGGTGCCGCTGTTCGGCGGGAAGATCGAGGAGATCATCGCCGGGCAGGTGCGTCGGCTGCTGGCGGCGGAGACGGCGTTCACGGTCCGCTGGCTCGGGTCGCACTAGCATCCGGGAGGATGCGGGAGTGCCCAGCGAACGCCGCTACGTCCTCACGTTGACCTGCCCGGACACCACGGGCATCGTCGCCCGCATCGCAGGTTTCCTCGCCGACGCCGGGGGCTGGATCGTCGAGGCCGGCTACCACTCGGACGTCGACAGCGAGTGGTTCTTCACCCGCCAGGTGGTGCGCGCCGACTCGCTGCCGTTCGACGTCGACGAGCTGCGGCGCCGGTTCGCGGAGGTGGCCGCGGAGCTGGGCGGTGACCGATCCGGCCACGATCAGGTGTCGTGGACGGTGACCGACACCGGCGTGCCGAAGCGGGCCGTCCTGCTGGTGAGCAAGGAATTGCACTGCCTGCACGACCTGCTCGGGCGGGTGGCGGCGGGCGAGCTGCCCGTGCGGCTGGAGGCCGTGATCGGCAACCACGACACGCTGGAGGGCGTGGTGCGCGCCCACGGCGTCGACTTCCACCACGTTCCGTTCCCTTCGGACCCCGACGGCAAGGCCGCCGCATTCGCCGAGGTCGGCCGGCTGGTCGACAAGCACGAGCCGGACGCCGTGGTGCTCGCCCGGTTCATGCAGATCCTTCCCGCCTCGCTGTGCTCGCGGTGGGCCGGGCGCGCGCTCAACATCCACCACAGCTTCCTGCCGTCGTTCGTCGGCGCCCGGCCTTACCACCAGGCGCACGTGCGCGGGGTGAAGCTGATCGGCGCGACCTGCCACTACGTGACGGCGGATCTCGACGCGGGCCCGATCGTCGAGCAGGACGTGATCCGGGTGGACCACGGCGACACCGTGGCCGACATGGTGCGGCGGGGGCGCGACATCGAGCGCCTCGTGCTGGCCCGCGGCCTGCGCTGGCACCTGGAGGACCGGGTGGTGGTGCACGGCAACAAGACCGTCGTGTTCCGGTAGGCCGTGCCGCCGCCCTGATCGTGCCGCCGCCCTGAGGATCCACAGCGGAAGGCGGGTCGGGGTCAGGCAGGCTTGATGTTGATGTTGCGGTGGAACACGTTCCCGGGGTCGTACTCGGCCTTGATCCGCGCCAGCCGGTCGTACTTGTCCCCGTAGGCCGCCCGCACCCGGTGCTCCTCCCGCTCAGCCATCGCATTGACGTAGCCGCCCGCGTCCAGTGCGAACGGCGCGAGGCTGTCCCGGACGCCCCGCGCCCAACTCCGGTCGGCCCCCATGGTCTCGGCATCGGGGGCTATGGCCAGCATGAACGTGTTGTACTGCGGGTCGCGGGTTCCGCCGAACGCCGTCGCGTCCGGGTCGACCTCGCTGTAGGCCTGGTCGAGCCGGTAGGTCAGCAGGGCGGTCGCCGGCGAGGTGCGGCCTCCGAGCTGTGCGACCATGACGTCGATGACGTCGTCGGTCAGCTCCGCGTACCGCGCGGACGTCTCGTAGGCGTACTGGCCCCATGCGTTGGCCTCGTCGAATGCCTGACCGAGCACGGTGTAGGGCATCGGCGTCACCGCCTCGACCAGCGGCGGCAGCGCGGCGCTCACTCGGGCAACCGCCCGGGTGTGCTCGTCGGGGTCGCCGAAGCCGCAGAGGATCAGCGCGAACCCGGGTTTGAGGTGGTGCTCCGCCGGGACGAACGGCGCGGGCGGGGCGTTGAGGCCCGCCACGACGACGTTGCACGACCGCGGAAGGGTCACGACGGCCTCGCGGATGGCGCGCAGGGCCTCGCGCCCCCGCTCGGCCTCCCAGAACAGGAACCCGAACTGGATCATCGGACCGACCTCGTGCAGCCGGTACTCGAACTCGGTGACGACCCCGAAGTTCCCGCCGCCCCCGCGGACCGCCCAGAACAGATCGGCGTCCCTCTCGGCCGACGCGCGCAGGATCCGGCCGTCGGCGACGACGATCTCGACCGACTCGAGGTTGTCGCAGGCCATCCCGGCCTGCCGGGTCAGCCAACCCATGCCGCCGCCCAGGGTGAGACCGCCGATTCCGGTGTGGCCGACCAGCCCGGTCGGCACGGCGAGCCCGTGCGCCTGTGTGGCGGCGTCGAGGTCGGAGATCAGGGCTCCGCCGCCGGCCCGGGCGAGCTTGCGCTCGGGGTCGACGGTGACCTCCCGCATCCCGCTCAGGTCAACGACCAGGCCGCCGTCCACCCCGCTCTGCCCCGAGACGCTGTGGGCCCCGCACCGGACGGCGACCTCCAGGCCTTCGGCCCGGGCGTAGCGCAGCGCGGCGACGACGTCGGCGGCGCTGCTGCACCGGGCGACCACCGCAGGACGGCGGTCGGCGTCGGCGTTCCACAGCAGGCGCGCCTGGTCGTAGTCCGAGTCCTCCGGGGTGAACACCACGCCCGCCATCGCGGCGCGCAGCTCCTCGATCGAGCCGCCCAGGGTTCGTGTCATGACTCCTCCTTCACCGGCTTTCGAGAAGAGGCGCAACGACGAGCCGGGATACACCGAACGGCGCCTCCGGCCGAGGAATCTCAGCGGAAGCACCCGTCCGCTACCTGCCTCACCATTGACTTCCTCCCCGCCGTGAACGGCAGGGATTCCTCCACGACGGCTCGTGCGAGCCTCGCGAGGCGGGTTCCTGCTTCGTCGACCGCTGCCCCGATTGCTCGGAGTCTGACAAGGTCTCCACAGGCTTTCGGACCGCGGACGGCCCCGTTCCCGCCAGCCCGGCGGTACCCAACGTGGCAACCCCCATCAAGGGAGCGGCTGTCCCCGGGCTGGACCCCGGGGCTTGCGCCGATAAGAGTTCGGTCAGGCGGGCGGGATGTTGGCGTTGTGCCGGAACACGTTCGTCGGGTCGTACTTCGCCTTGATCGCGCGGAGCCGGTCGAACTTCGCCGCACCGTAGGTGTTGCGCAGGCTGTCGCCCGCGAACTCGGCGTTGAGGTTGACGTACGCCCCGTCGTGAACAGCGGCCGGGCGCAGCGCGTTCCAGGTGTCGCGGACCCACTGCCGGTCGTGCGCGAACGTCTCGGGGTCCGGCGCGATGCCCTCGAGTGCGACCACGTACCGCAGGGACCGGCTGCCTCCGAACGCGGTGTCGTCGTCTCCGACGTCGGCGATGGCTCCGCCGAGCGGGAAGATGAGGACCTCGGATATGGGCGAGCGCCGGCCCGGCAGCCGCTCGGCGAGCGTGTCGATCGCCGTGTCCGGCAGTTCGTCGAGGTAGAGGCCCTTCGTGTACGACCGGACGCCCCACGGCACGCCCTCGTCGAGCATCTGCTGCAGCGCGACGTAGGGCATCGGGGTGACGACCTCGAACAGCGGCTGCAGCGCCCCCTTGGCAGCCGCGACCGCGGCGGCGTGCTCGTCCGGATCACCGAAGCCGATCAGGATCAGCGCGACCACCGGGGCGAAGTGGTGCTCCGCGGGGACGAACGGCGCGGGCGGTGCGCTTATGCAGGCGATACCCGGGCTGAGGGTCCGGTCGAGGCCGTCGGCGACGTCCCGCGCCACCCGCAGGGCGTGCGCCGCGCGGTCCTGCTCGACGGCCAGCAGCGCGAACTGCACGATCGGCCCCACCTCGTGGAGGCGGAACTCGAACTCGGTGACCACGCCGAAGTTGCCACCGCCGCCGCGCAGACCCCAGAACAGGTCCGGGTGCTCGGTGGCGCTCGCCAACACGACGGAGCCGTCGGCCAGCACGACCTGTGCCGATTGCAGGTTGTCGATCGTGAACCCGTGCAGCGGTGTCAACCAGCCGAACCCCCCGCCCAGCGTCAGGCCGCCGACGCCGGTGTGGCTGACGGTGCCGGCCGGGACGGCGAGCCCGTGCTCCTGGGTGGCGGCGTCGAGTTGGCCGAGCGTGGCACCGCCACCGACGCGAGCGCGCCGGGCCACCGGATCGACGTCGACGTGGTCGAGCAAGCTCAGGTCGATCACCAGCCCGCCCTCGGCGATAGCGGCGCCCCAGTAGCCGTGGCCACCCCCGCGTACGGCCACCTCGAGGCCGGCGGCCCGGGCGTACCGCAACGCGGCCGCGACGTCCTCCGGCCCGGTGCACTGCGCGATGACGGCGGGCCGCCGGTCGATGTCGCCGTTCCACACCGACCGCGCCTCGTCGTACCCCTCGTCGCCCGGCAGCAGCACCTCGCCGTTCACCACCGCTCTCAGCGCGGTGACGTTCCTGTCGATCATGTCGATCGTGCGCGTCATGAGTCCCCCCTCGTCCGACCAGACGAACGCTAGGCGTAAGCCGAGGCCGGATCGGGGGTGCTTCCCGGTGCATCGGGGGTGATGCCACGCCCCCGGGGGACGAGGGCTACCCCTACGTCCGCCAATGCCGGATGAAGCGAAAGCGGCGTTCGGTGCGTTGAGTGCACCGAACGCCGCTTTCGCTACGTCACCTGCGGCTCAGGCGGCCTGGGCCACCGCCACCTCCGCCGGCTCCAGGGCCAGCGCCAGCACCTCGGCGACATCCGCCACCGGGTGCACCCGCAGCTCGCGGCGCACCGACTCGGGCAGGTCGTCCAGGTCGGGCTCGTTGCGCTTCGGGATGATCACATCCGTCAGTCCCGCACGGTGCGCGGCCAGCAGCTTCTGCTTGACGCCGCCGATCGGGAGCACGCGGCCCTGCAGCGTGACCTCACCGGTCATGCCGACCGTGGACTTCACCGGGCGCCCGGCAGCCAGCGACGCCAGCGCCGTCGTCATCGTGACGCCCGCGCTCGGCCCGTCCTTCGGGACCGCGCCCGCCGGGACGTGCACGTGCAGCTTCCGCGACGCCAGGTCTCCTGCCAGACCCTTGGACCGCAGGTAGGACAGGGCGATCGACACCGACTCCTTCATGACGTCGCCCAGCTGGCCCGTGAGGATCAGGCCCGGGTCGCCGTCCATGGCCGTGGCCTCGATGAACAGCACGTCACCACCGGCACCGGTGACCGCGAGGCCCGTGGCGACACCCGGCACCGCCGTCCGCTCCGCCGACTCCGGCGTGAACCTCGGCCGGCCGAGGAACTTGACCAGCGTGTCGGCATCGACATGCACCGGCGCCGCCGTCCCCGAGTCGAGCGCGACCGTCACCTTGCGCAGGACCTTCGCGAGGCCCCGCTCCAGCTGCCGCACGCCCGCCTCCCGAGTGTACTCGGCGGCGATCATGCCCAGCGCGACGTCGGAGAACTCGACGTCCGAGGCCTCCAGGCCGGCCTTCTCGATCTGCCGGGGCAGCAGGTGGTCGCGAGCGATGGCGACCTTCTCCGCCTCGGTGTAGCCGTCGAGCGTCACCCACTCCATCCGGTCGGCCAGCGGGCCGGGGATGGCCTCGCCGACGTTCGCGGTGGCGAGGAACAGCACGTCGCTCAGGTCGAGGTCGACCTCGAGGTAGTGGTCGCGGAACGTATGGTTCTGCGCCGGGTCGAGTACCTCGAGCAGCGCGGCCGTCGGGTCGCCGCGGAAGTCGCTACCCACCTTGTCGATCTCGTCGAGCAGCACGACCGGGTTCATCGAGCCGGCCTCGCGGATCGCACGGACGATGCGGCCGGGCAACGCGCCGACGTAGGTGCGCCGGTGGCCGCGGATCTCGGCCTCGTCGCGCACCCCACCGAGGGCGACGCGGACGAACTTGCGGTCCAGCGCCCGCGCGACCGACTCGCCCAGCGACGTCTTGCCGACACCGGGCGGCCCGACCAGGGCCATGACCGCGCCGGACCCACGGCCGCCGACCTTCTCCAGGCCGCGACGGTTGCGCCGCGCACGGACGGCCAGGAACTCGATCAGCCGCTCCTTGACGTCGTCCAGCCCCGCGTGGTCCGCGTCCAGCACCGCGCGCGCGGCGACGAGGTCGTCGTTGTCGGACGTGCTGTGATTCCAGGGGATGTCGAGGACGGTGTCCAGCCAGGTGCGGATCCACCCGGCCTCGGGGTTCTGCTCCGAGCTCCGCTCGAGCTTGTCGACCTCCTTGAGGGCGGCCTTCAGCACGTGCTCGGGCAGGTCGGCGGCCTCGACGCGGGCGCGGTAGTCGTCCGAGCCCTCGGGCTCACCCTCACCGAGCTCCTTGCGGATCGCCGCGAGCTGCTGGTGCAGCAGGAACTCCCGCTGCTGCTTCTCCATCCCCTCGCGGACGTCCTTGCCGATCTTCTCGGAGATCTCCTGCTCGGCGACGTGCTCCTTGGTCCACTCGACCAGCAGCTCGAGGCGACGCTGCACGTCGGTCTCGGCGAGCAGCTGCGCCTTCTGCGCGTCGTCGAAGTAGGGCGCCCAACCGGCCAGGTCGGCCAGCGCGCCGGGGTCCGTGGTGCGCTCGACATTGTCGATCACCTGCCACGCACCGCGCTGCTGCAGGATCGACACGACCAGCGCCTTGTAGTCCTTCGCGAGCTCGAGCACCCGCCCGGTCGGCGCCGGGTCGGTGATCTGCTCGACCTCGACCCACAGGGCCGCTCCGGGTCCCGCGACACCGGACCCGATCCGGGCCCGGACCTCGCCGCGCACGACCGCGGCCTTCTCACCACTGGGCAGCCGGCCGACCTGCTCGAGGACGGCCACGGTGCCGACGGCGGCGTAGCGTCCGTCGAGACGGGGAACGACGAGGACCTTGCGGTCGCCGCCCGAATCCGACTGGCTCTGTGCCGCATCGACAGCCGCCGAGATCTCCGGCTCGTCGAGCCGGACGGGAATCACCATGCCGGGCAGCAGCACCGAGTCGGTGAGCGGAAGCACCGGCAGCTTCAGCGTCTCTGTCATAACCAGCTGAACGCTTACACCGTTGAAGTCATTCCAGCGTTCAACGATGTCTGCTCTCGGCGAACGGGGAGGAAGGTCGGGCGTGCGGCGTACGGGCGTGCTCGGGGGTTGCAGCAAGGTGGCCCTGCTCCAATCCAACTGGTGTAGGGCCACCTTGCTGCAACAACACCTTGCTGCAACAACCCGACCACAACACGGCGACCCCAGATCACGCGGGATCTCCCGGGTACATCCCGCGATCGCGGATCAGGCCGGGCGGGCCAGCCCCTCGACGACCTCCGCCTCCGGCAACGCCGCCAGCAATGCCCCCGGCAGGGCCAGCTTGGACGCCCGCAGCCCACTCCCGACGACCACTGCCGGCGCAGCCGCCACCGCGGCGTCGACGAGCAACGGCCAGCCGTCGGGCAGGCCGAGCGGGGTGATCCCGCCGTACTCCATGCCGGTCAGTGCCACGGCGTCGTCCATCGGCGCGAACGACGCCTTGCGCGCGTCCAGCCGGCGCCGCACGAGGCCGTTGACGTCCGCCCGGGTCGTGGCCAGCACCAGGCAGGCCGCGTACCGGACCGCGTCGCCACGGCGGCCCGCGACGATGACGCAGTTCGCGGAACCGTCCATCGGTGAGCCGTAGGCGGCGCAGAAGGCCGCCGTGTCGGCCAGCGTGGGGTCGATCTCGGCGACGCCGACCTGCGCGGCCTCCGCGGTATCCCACTCCTTGAGCGCCGCGGCGACGGGGGACGCGAGCAGGTCGAGGCGCGCGAGAGCCGGCTCGGGCGCCAGAGTCCCAAAGACGGACCAGTCGGTCACCAGCGCTGGTCCCCCCGCTGCACGCCGACGACCGCAGGGCGGACGTCGACCAGGTAGACCAGCGTCGCCACGAGGCCGGCCAGCCAGAACAGCGTCATGCTGCTGCGAGGGCCCTGGAACGACAGCACCAGGCCCGAGAACGTGGGGTTCGCCAGCAGCCCGAACAGCGGGATGAGCAGCAGGAACAGCGCCGAGGCCCCGGTGATCCCGAGCCAGGCGTTCTTCGTCAGACGTCCGACGGCCGTGAACGCCTCCTGCCGCTGGCGCAGCGCGTGGGCAAAGGCGTAGCCGGAGACTGCCGCAGCCACCACGCCGATGGCGCACAGCACCAGCCGGTCCAGGATGTAGAACACGTCCACCGGCCAAGCCTACGTCGCCTGCCCGACCGGCGTCATCCCCCGACACTCGGGGCCCGGACGATGTGCACCTCCGGCAGGGGCCCGGCACATGGCCCAGGCCCCTGCCGGTCGGCTCACTCGGAGGTCGGGGTCGCCGTACCCGTCGCCTTGCGCGTGGCGGCCGCGGCTTCGTCACCGGCCTCCTCGATCACCTCGGCCGCCGCGGTCCCGGTACCTTCGACCGCGTCCGAGACCGTCGTGCTCGCGTCGACGACGGTGTCCGCGGCCCGACCTGACAGACGCTGCCCGGCCTTGGCGACCTTCTCGCCCGTGGCCCGGGTCTGTCGGCTGGCGACCGCCAGCGCCCTGGCCGCGGCCTCCTGTGCCTCGTCCACGCGGGAATCGAGCTTCTCCTTCGCGTGGCGGACCTGCGGCTTCTCGCGCAGCTTGTCCCAGGCCTGCTCACCGCGGCCGGCGAACTGTGCATAGGCCCGCTCGACCTGCGCGCGGTAGGTCTCCAGCGCGTGGCGCAGCTCGTCGCCGGAGAACCGGGTGCGCAGGCCCTCGAGCTCGGTGGGCAGCTCCGCGACGCGGTGCTGCACGGTCTCGCGGCGGCTCGCCGCGGCCGCGAAAGCGTCGGCGAAGACCCGGGCGACGGCCGAAACGGCGGCGTCCCCGGCCCCCAGCGCCGCGAGCAGCGGAGTCGGCCGGTGCTCGGTGGATCTCCCGTTCGCGGGCTCCGTGGTGGCCGTGGGCGCGTCGTCGGGTTCGGGTGCGGAGAGGGCCATGTCAATCACTCCGGATGGTCGGCGCCGGTGCTGTCCCGGCGGAAGGACTGGTAGACCTCGAGCAGCGCGTGCTTCTGCTGCTCGGTGAGGTGCGGGTCGGCGAGGACCGCGTCCACGATGGCGCCCGCGGGACGCTGTTCCAGGATCCCGGCCCGCACGTAGAGCGCCTCGGCGGAGATCCGTAGTGCCCGGGCGATCTGCCCGAGGATCTCGGCGGACGGCGTGCGCAGCCCGCGCTCGATCTGACTCAGGTACGGGTTGCTGACGCCGGCCGTGCGGGCCAGCTGACGCAGCGAGACCCTCGCGTGCTCCCGCTGCGCCCGGATGTAGGCGCCGATGTCCCCGACGGCCTGCCCGACGGCAGTGCCGACCGGACCGACGGCGTGCCCGCCCGGTGCGTCCGGTTCACCCACCGTTCCCACGTACCCGACGCTACGCCGGGGGCGCTTGCTCCGGCAAGCGCCCAGCTTGCACTGTGACGAGCCGGCGCGAGGAGCGTCAGACCCCGAAGAACAGCTGCGACACCGTGTAGATCGCCAGCCCCGCCAACGCGCCCACCACCGTGCCGTTGATCCGGATGAACTGGAGATCGCGGCCCACCTGCAGCTCGACCTTGCGCGAGGTCTCGTCGGCGTCCCACCGTGCCACCGTGTCCGTGATCAAGGTGGTGATCTCCCGGCGGTAGTGCCGCACGATGTAGCCGGCCGCGTCCACCAGCCAGCCGTCGATCTTGCTGCGCAGCTCGGCGTCCGCGGACAGCCGAGCGCCGAGCGCCAACAGCCCGTCGCGTACCCGCAGCCGCAACGCCGACGACGGGTCCGCCGCGGCGTCGAGCACGAGCCTCTTGACCGTGCTCCAGGCCTGGCCGATGAACCGCTGCACATCGGGGTGCTCCACGATCTGGTACTTGATCCGCTCGACCCGCTCGATCGTCTCCCGGTCGCGCTGCAGGTCCTCGGCGAACTCGCCGAGGAAGGTGTCGACGGCCTTGCGCAGCGGGTGCTCCGGGTCCGTCTTCACCGCCCAGGCGAAGTTCTGCACTTCGAGGTAGACCCGGTCCGCGATGATCCCGTCGACGAACCGTGGCGACCAGGTCGGTGCCCGCCGCTCGACGATCTGCAGCACGGTCGTGTGGTTCTCGGTCACCCAGTCGTAGGCCTTGTCGCACACGAGATCGACGAGCCGGTGGTGCGCACCGTCGGCCAGAATGCCCTCCAGCACCGCCCCGAGCGGAGGCCCGGCGGGCCGCTCGAGCAGCTTGCGGACCAGGACCTGGTCGATGACCTCCTGCACGTCCTCGTCGCGCAGCACGGTCACGATGCCCTTGGCCGCCGTCGCGAGTTCGGCGGTGACCCGATCGGCGTTGGGCACCTGCCCGATCCACTCGCCCACCCGCCTGGCGACGTCGACCCGTCCGAGCTTGTCGCGCACCACGTCCTCGGCCAGGAAGTTCTCGCCGACGAAGTCGCCGAGGCTGTCACCGATCTGGTCCTTCTTGCGCGGGATGATCGCGGTGTGCGGGATCGGCAGGCCCAGCGGCCGCCGGAAGAGCGCTGTGACGGCGAACCAGTCCGCAAGCGCACCGACCATCGCGGCCTCGGCCGTCGCGCGGACGTAGGCGACCCAGCCCGGTGCTCCGGCGGCCTCACCCCAGCGGGCGACAAGGAAGATCACCGCCGCACCTAGCAGGAGCCCGGTGGCCAGCGTCTTCATCCGGCGCAGGTCGCGGGCCTTGTCGGTGGCGGCACCGACACCCAGGCCGACCTCGACTGCGACTCGGCGCGGTCCCGGCGGGAGAGCCGGCGGGGCGGGCGTGGTCTGCACGACTCCATAGTGCCTGTCGTCCCGCGCGGGATGCTGGCTCTGGCCGGGGCCGGTGTCCTCTGACGGCCGGCCCCGGCCGAGAAGGTGGGTGCGGCAGCTCGGCGAGGGAGAAGTGCCCCCTCGGGCGCCGCACCTGCGAACGTCCCGCGGTCCCCGCGCGGACCGACGGTCCGTGGCACCGGGGACGGGCCGGGCCGCTACCTGCGCGCTGCGGCCGCTACGGGGAGGCGGTCGCCCTCGCGCACGTCGACAGCAGCGAGCACTGCCGCGATGATCGGATCGAACGGTGACGGACAGTAGCCAGAAAGTGCGGGGGCGACCCGCCAGTGGACCCAGCCGTCGGGCGTCTCGGACGGTGGGGCGAGGACGGCGGCCCCGCCGGTGTGCAGGACGACATCCGTGCCCTCGCACAGCGGATCGGGGAGCGTGCCGCCCGTCGTGACCGGGAACCACCACCGGCCGGTGGGCGTCGCAGCGACCGGCACCGCCACACCGGCGGCCCGCAACTGCGCGCAGACGAGCCGGCCGACGGCGGCGGGCATCTCCAGGACGTCCAGCGTCGTACCCGTGGCCAGCAGCAGGCCGGCGGGCCCACCGCCGACGACGATCCACCCGTGGTCCGAGTACTCACGGGCGGCCGCACGCAGCTCGGCACCGTAGACGGTCCGGTAGCTGTCCCACCGCAACATCTCTGACTCCTCACCCGTGCCACCTGCCGGGGGCGCGTTCCGAACCTTGCAGCGCGAGGATGCCCCTTCGAATATGGAATGTGGAGCCGGTAGCGATGACCGTACGTGACGACGAGACGAGCGGGTGCTCTACGTCACGTCTCCATCACGGCCGCGGTGGGACCGTCGGCGGGCGGCAGCCGACCGGTCCGTGACCGCAGGTCGGCGGGCGGGCGGTGCGGTGAGCGTCCGGGAACGTCGCGGGGCCCTGGAGGTTGCGACCGGTGGTCGCCCGCCGGACGCTGTTCCCCCGGCCGACGGACGCAAGGAGCCGGAAAACACCGGTGCCGGCGACCCGTGATGGGTCGCCGGCACCGGCAGGGGCCTTCTGTCGCGTCAGAGGGGGCGGACCGTGTCGGCCTGCGGCCCCTTCGCGCCCTGGCTCGCCTCGAAGGTGACGCGCTGGTTCTCCTCGAGCGTGCGAAACCCGTCGGACTGAATGGCCGAGTAGTGGACGAAGACGTCCGGGCCGTTGTCGTCGGTCGCGATGAAGCCGAAGCCCTTCTCGGCGTTGAACCACTTGACCGTGCCCTGCGGCATACCTGTTCTCCCACTGACATGTGACGCGGACCCGACCGGCACCGTGCCGATCGGCGGCTGCGCGGACACCGCGAGGAGAAGGAACCTTCACATCGTGGAGCCCACCGTCACGAGCCCCGCTCCGCCGACGTCATCGGGATGATCCGCTGATCAGCCGGACACAGGAGGGCTCACTCTCCACGGTCGCTTGGCGGCGACGAGGAAGACACGACTGCAACCGGCGCAAAACCTACCACGCCAAGATCCCACACCGACCCATGTCCTGCGATGCCGCAGCGACGGCCGCTGACGCCGGGGCGACGGCCGCGTTCCCTCACCGAGGGACCGGTGGCGTGCGGCGGAACGGCCGCCACCCACGACGGCGGCGACTGCCGAGCCGAGTGCAGATCCAGCCCCATCCGGACGGCGTTCCGGCCCGCCCGCTTCGCGGCGTGGCGGGCCGAGTCGGCGACCTCGAGCAGGGCCCTCGAGGTCCGCGGCGTCGTCGGGGAACGTCGCTCCTCCACCGAGACGCTGAGGTCCCCGACGGTCAGCGGGCCGTCCGCTGTCGCGACGTCCACATCCAGCGCATCGACCCGACGGCGGATCCGGTCGGCCACCGCCGCCCGCTCGGCCCGGTCGTACCCGGCCCCGTCGTGCCCGGGCAGCATGATCACGAACTCCTCGCCGCCGACCCGGCCGACGAGGTCGTAGTCGCGCACCTCCGCACGCAGCGCCTCCGCCACCGAGGAGAGCACGCGGTCGCCTGCGAGGTGGCCGTGGCGGTCGTCGACCAGTCCGACGTGGTCGAGGTCGAGGATGAGCACGGCGGCACCGCCCTGGTTGCGCTGAGCCCGCTGCAGCACCCGGTCGGCGCGGTCCTGCCAGGCGGTGGCGTTGAGCAGTCCCGTCCTCCCGTCGATGCTTGCGGCCTCCTGGACGTGCCGCACGAGGCGGCGCGGTGCACCCATACCGCCCACCGGGCGATCCGCGGGGGGGGTTGTGCGGTGGCAGCGGCACACCCCCCGTACCCGTAGGACCGCTCGGCCGTTCACCGTCGGCTCGTCTCGCTGTCGGCGGATCGTCACGGCGTGACGACACCGGTGTCACCACTGGCGGGAGGCACAGGGAGAGCTTCCAGGTATCACCGGGATGACGGTGACATCACGATCGGCATCGTCGTCCCGTCCACCACGTTGCGCTCGTCCAAGATCGACCGAGTAATACGTGACACCTTCGTCGTGGAGCTCTCGGACACCCGACGGCGACGCGCGACGCGCCGGGAGTAACGCCGGCACTGCGGGCGACGAGTAGAGCCGGGGTTGCATGAGTTTTTCGGGCCTGCGCCCATCGGAACCTCCGAAGCGACGAGCGGTTGGTACGGCACGAAATGCGGTATGCATCGTGGATGGAGCAGAAATGTCGAGGACCGAATAAACTGTTGGATAATCTGTGATCTGTATCACGGGCTGCGTGACCGAGCGTTGAATCGGTCGCTGCTCGCCGTGGACAAGTCGCGGCGACTGCGTCCACTTGCATCGCCCTGACCTGCACATCTTGTTCTAACTCACGTACGCATACGAACTGCACGATCACGACAGGTCACCGCCCCCCTGCGTAACGGCCCCCCGGACGGCTCCGAAAAGCTGGCGACGGACCTCAACCGGGTTCACTCCGCTTGAAGGGGAAGGGGACATACCACCCATGCAGTCGTCGAGGATCTTCATCGTGGGTTCGGGCGTCGTGGGGACCGCCACCGGAGAGGGCTTCCTCGCGGCCGGGCACGAGGTCACCTTCATCGACGTCTCCCCGGCCCGCATCCGGGAGCTGCAGGGCCGCGGCCACGACGTGCGCAACGAGATCGATCTCAGCGGTGAGCCCGACTCGTTCATCTTCCTGACGCTCCCGACCCCGCACGCGGGCTACGAGTACGACCTGCGCGCCTTCACCGCCGGCAGCACGTCGGTCGGTAAAGCGCTCGCAGCCTCCCCCGCGCGGCACACCGTCGTCGTGCGCTCCACCGTCCCGCCCGGCACCACCGAGGGCCTGGTGAAGACCGTCCTGGAGAAGAACTCCGGCATGGTCGCCAGCGAGGGCTTCGCGCTCGCGTCGAACCCCGAGTTCCTTCGCGCGGTCTCCGCCGCCGAGGACTTCCGCCACCCGTGGATGACGGTCATCGCCAGCCGCGACCCGCAGACCGTCGAGAGCCTGCGCGCGCTGCTCTCCCCCTTCGGCGGCGACATGCGCACGTTCAGCAACCCGGCCGAGGCCGAGTTCGTCAAGTGCTCGCACAACATCTTCAACGCGGCGAAGATCAGCTTCTGGAACGAGATGTGGCTGGTCGCCCGCGAGATCGGCCTGGACCTGGACCCGATCGCCGCGACGGTCGCGAAGTCCGCCGAAGGCTCGATCAACCCGCAGTACGGCATCCGTGGCGGCGCCCCCTACGGCGGCGTCTGCCTGCCCAAGGACACCTGCGGCTTCCTCGGCTACGCCGACAGCGTCGGAGTCGACATGCAGCTGCTGCGGGCGGTCGTGCAGGTCAACGAACACCTGGAGAAGGTGGTCAGCAGCGAGGTCGAGGCCGCCGAGCAGGTGGTTGCGGACACCGATCGCGCATGACCTTACCGCTCTATTACTACGTGCTGGGCACGCCGCTCGGCGTGCTCGGCCTGTTCCGCTGGGGGTGCTGGCTCGTCCGGCGCGTCCCCGCGGTGCTCTACAACCCCGTCGTCAACGACTTCCGCACGTCGATCAGCATCGCGGTGCCGGTCTACCAGGAAGACCCGATCATCTTCGAGACCGCGATCCGGTCGTGGCTGGCGAACAACGTCGAAGAGGTCATCCTCGTCATCGACCAGTCGGACAAGGTCTGCCAGGAGATCGCCTCCCGGTATCCGGTGACAGTCGTGATCACGGACGTGCCCGGCAAGCGCGACGCGCTGGTCAAGGGCTGGAACGCGGCCTCGACCGAGCTGGTCGCGCTGGTTGACTCGGACACCATCTGGGCACCGGACGTCGCGGCCGAGGTGTGCAAACCGTTCGCGGATCCCCGCATGGGCGGCGTCGGCACGCGGCAGAGCGTGTACGGCAGCACGGGCCTGTTGTCCCGGCTGACCGACATGTTCCTCGACCACCGCTACTTCGACGAGAACGCCAGCCAGAGCTATCTCGGCAAGGCCGTCTCCTGCCTCTCCGGACGCACCGCGGTGTACCGCCGTTCGGTGCTGATGGAGATCCAGGAAGACTTCATGAGCGAGACGTTCTGGGGCGTCCCGTGCCTGTCGGGCGACGACAAGCGCCTCACCACGCTCACCCTGGAGTACGGCTACCTGACCTACATGCAACGCACCGCGCAGGTGTGGTCGACGTTCCCGGACAGCCCACGGGTGTTCCGCAAGCAGCGCCTGCGGTGGGCACGCAACACATGGCGCTCGGACCTGCGGGCGTTGTCGCGCCGGTGGGTCTGGAGCCACCCGTTCCTCGCCTACACGATGATCGACAAGGCGCTGAGCGGCTTCACCGTGCTTCTGGGTCCGATCTTCATGGTCTGGGCGCTGGTGGCCCAGAACTGGATCTTCTGCGCGGTGCTCGCGCTGTGGTGGCAGATCAGCCGGTCGGCGAAGTTGCTGCCGCACCTGTATCGGCGGCCCTCGTCGTTCTTCTTCATCCCGGCCTACGTCATGTTCTCGTGGGTCATGGCGATCATCAAGCTGCACGCGCTGGTGACGATCCGCAAGCAGCGGTGGCTCACCCGCCAGGTGGCCGTCGAGAACGGCGCGGTCGTGCGGACTGCAGGCACCGGTGAGGACCCGGCCGAGATCGCTGCCGCCGCGGATCCGCTCACCCAGCCATTGGGGCAGCCGGAGCCGGTCGGGTTCGGGGCCTCCCCCGTCGCCCTCACCGAGCCGGTCGCGACGGCGGCGGTGGCCGCCGCGGCCGCCGCGGCGCCCCGGCCGTACCCGCAGCCCCATCCGCACCCGCATCCGCATCCCCATCCGCAGCCGCATCCACAACAGGGGCCGCGGCCCCAGCCGCATCCGCAGCCGGGGCCGAGGCCGTCTCCCCGGCCGCACGGGGGCTCGCACCCGGCACCGTCGGCACCACAGCACCCGCAGCCGGCTCCACGTCCGCAGCCCAACCCGCGCTCCCAGCCCAACCAGAGGGCGCAGCCAGGAGTACCCGCATGAGTACCTCCACGAGCAGGCACTGGGTGCGCAGGCTTCTCGCCGGCGCCACAGTCGCGACGCTGGTGGGAATCGCGGCACCGGCGGGGGCCGCCGGTGCCGCCGAGGTGCCGGCGGCCCTGCAACTGGCGCAGCCTTCCGGCGGCGCTGACGCCGGGTCCGGCACGAGCTCGTCCGGCGGCACCGGCGCGGATACCGGATCGAACGGGAGCACCGGCGGTGACACCGGTACGGGCAGCACGGGCGCTACGGGCAGCACGGGCGGTACGGGCGGCACGGGCGGCAGCGGCTCCGGTTCCGGTGGCGACACCCCGGGCAACGGGAACGCCGGGGCCGGTGCGGGCGGCGCCGCGAAGCGCCAGGCCGACGCGGCAGCCAGTCGGGCCGCCGCCGCCGAGGCGGCCGCCGAGGAGCAAGCCGACGCCGAGCGCAAGGCCGCCAAGGAGAAGGCGCAGGCCGAGCGCGACGCCGCCGAGGCGGCGAGGAAGGCCGCCGAGGCGCAGCGCAAGGCCGCCGAGAAGGCGGCCAAGGCCGCCGCACAGGCCGCCGCCGCCGCGGCGAAGGCCCGCGAGACCTGGGATCGGCGCGGCCGGCCGAAGAAGCTGATCATCGTGCGCCCGACGTCCATCGACGCGATCACGAACGGGAGCCTCACCAAGCGCACGCCCCGGTCCGGGGCGGTGACGGTGCAGGCCCTGGGCCGGATCGTGCCCAACTCGTTCCTGACGATCGACGGCGACACCGCGAACCTGAACGCCGCGGTCGTCCTCACCCCGCAGACGACGCTGGACATCAGCGGCATCAGGACGCTCAAGCTCGGCGGTGGCGACTCGCCGACCGAAGCGGCGTTCCTCTACACCGGTAGCGGCCGGATCCTCGTCGACGGTGTCACCGTCACGTCGGCGAACAGGGACGGCCAGCCCCTCGCCATGAGCTCGCAGGGCCGCCCGTACATCGTCGTCTCCTCGCGCGGGCGTTTCGAGGCCACGGACTCCACCCTGAGCGACCTCGGCGTCCAGCCGACCGGCACGGACAAGGGCGATCCCGGCATCTCCTACAACACGGACTCCACCGGGGCGCTGGTGCGCACGCAGCTGCTGCGCAACACCACCGGCGTGGAGCTGTCGAAGTCCAAGAACATCAAGCTCGAGGGCGTGACCGCCACCGAGTCGTGGTCCGACGGCCTGGTCTTCCAGGGCGACATCGGCACGACGCTCACCGACGTCAAGGCCGAGCGCAACGGCGGCAACGGCGTCACCGTCACCGGCGAGAGCTCGGACCGCGAGCTCCACAACATCACCACCGCCGGCAACCACTCCTACGGGGTGGCCGTGATCGGCCAGAACAAGGCGCAGGTCACGAACATCAACGCGACCGGCGACGGCGCGGGCGGGCTGCGCATCAACCGGTGCACCGACTGCCTGGTGCGCGACATCACCACCGCGGACCAGCCGATCGGGCTGTTCATGCACGTGAACACGACGAACGTCACGCTGCAGAACCTGCAGTTGACCGGCGGGCGGCGCGGCATCGTCGCGGAGAAGACCACCAAGGGCGCGACGATCAGCAACTCGACGATCGACGGTGCCCGGGTCGCCGGGATCGCGATCGGCGGCCACGACATCACGCTGGACGGCGTGTCCGTGAGCGACTCGCGCACCGGCGTCCGCGTCGAACGTGGCGCGGGCAACGTACTCGTCAACGCAATCAAGCTCAGCGGCGGCCAGGACGGCCTGGTGACCACGGCCGGCACCACCGGCATCGTCGTGAAGGACATGACTGCCGACGGGGTCGAGAACGACGCCATCCGCAACTTCTCGCCCGGAGCGCAGATCGTCGGTGGGCACCTCAAGGGCGGCCTCACCGGGATCGACGCCGAGGCGGCGACCACGATCACCGGCACCGGGGTGAGCCTGTCCAACGAGGGTATCCGCGCCCGGACCTCCGAGCCCGTCACGGTGGACGACGTCACCGTGGATGCCGTGACCGTCGGGTTGAACATCGCCGTCGGCACGCCCATCACGCTGACCAACTCGCGGATGCACGCCCTCGAGGCGGTCCGGGGCGACCTGGGTCCGCAGGCCGCCGGCAACGACCTGAGCCTTCCCGCGATCAACCTGCTGGGCGCGATCGGCGTCCCGCTGATCATCCTGGCGCTGGTTCTCGAAGGCATGCACTCGATCCGTCAGCGCCGCTTCGGCGGCACGAACCGGCACCTGCCGCCCACCCTGCCGGCGACCGCGTGAGAAACCGGAACATCATGAACCCGACAGGCACGCTCGCCGCCAGGGCGGCCATCCTCGTGGCCGCCGTGGGACTCCTGCTCACCGGATGCGGTGCGAAGACGCCCGACGCGCTCGTCCGGCGCGAGGTCGCGCCGGCCGCGACCTCGGACGTCACCAAGCCGTGCACCCGCGAGGCGGCCCAGTCCACGGCTCCCGCCGAGCCTGCTCCGGCCGGCCTGGCCGCGACGTTCGACGCGGCGGGCGACAAGATCGTCCTGAGCGGCGGCCAGAACGTCACCCTGCCCGCGCTGGCCACGAAGCTGAACAAGCCGAACCTGCTCAAGGAGACCGCTCCCGGCGAGTGGCTGCTCAACAAGACCATCGAGATCAACCAGGGTGCCTCACTCAAGATCGCGGCGCCGACGGTCCGCTGGCTCAAGCTGCGCGGGGACGACACCGGGTTCGCCTCGGTCAAGGCGCTCGGCGGCGGCCTCGACATCAGCAGCACCTGCGTGACCTCGTGGAACGAGGGCAAGGGCACGGTCGACGAGGACTACCTCAAAGGCCGTGGCTTCCTGCTGGCCCGCGACGGCGCGCAGATGACGATCGACAAGGCGGAGCTGCACTACCTCGGCTACGGCGAGGTCGAGTCGTACGGTCTCTCCTGGCGTACCGAGGGCAGCGGCGGGCACATCACGAACAGCCTCATCACGCACCTGTACTTCGGGCTCTACAGCTTCGACGTCGGTGGTCTCACCGTCAGCGACAACGAGGTCCGCGACAACGTGCTGTACGGCATCGACCCGCACACCGGCTCGCACAACCTGACGATCGAGCGCAACGTCGTCCATGACAACGGCAAGCACGGGATCATCCTCGCGGAAGACTGCGTCGACAGCGTGATCCGCGACAACGTGGTCTACCGCAACGAGCACCACGGGATCGTGCTCTACCTGCACTCGGACCGGAACCTGATCGAGGGCAACGAGACGTTCGGCAACGCCGCCCAGGGCATCAACGTCAACGAGTCCTCGAACAACACGGTCAAGTCGAACCGGGTCTATGACAACACCGAGTCCGGCATCGGCATCGGCCAGACCGCCAAGGACAACGTCGTGCAGGACAACGACGTCCGCGGCAACCAGCAGGACGGGCTGCGGCTGGTCAGCGAGGCCAGCCAGACCGACGTCCGGAACAACGTGATCGGCGAGAACATCCGCTACGGCGTCTACGTCGACAGCGACGGCCCGTTCGCCATGGCCGGCAACACGATCTGGAAGAACCGCACCGGCGTGATGCTGAAGGGCAACTCCACGGACCCGTCGAGCGGGAACAGCATCTTCAGCAACAAGGAGATGGACGTCAAGAACGGCTGACGTCGTTCGCTCCCCGGACACGGCCGGCGCCCCTCGGGTGCCGGCCGTGTCCGTTCCCGCGAGTCGGCTCCTTTGCGGACAACGACACCGGGACGCCGCTGGTCTGACCGGCCTCAGGTACAACAGCCGTCCGGGCACCCCCCGTCCGTCCCGGGAGCTCGGGACGACGGCGCGCAGCACAGCTCCCCACGCCACGCCGTCCGGCCTTCCTTGACGGCCAGCACCGCCAGGAGCAGCGCTGCTGCCGGGTCGGCCCACCACCAGCCGAGCGCAGCGTTGAGCACCAGCCCGGCGAGCACCGCCGCAGACAAGTACGTGCACAGCAACGTCTGCTTCGAGTCCGCGACCGCACTCGCCGAGCCCAGCTCGCGCCCGGCCCGCCGCTGCGCGAAGGACAGGAACGGCATCACCGCGACGCTGACGGCCACCAGCACGATCCCGACCACGGATCGATCAGCCTCACCCGCACCGAGCAGCGCGCGGACGGCCTCCACACTCACGTAGGCGGCCAGGGCGAAGAACGAACAAGCGATCACCCGCAGTGCCGTCCGCTCTCGGCGCTCCGGATCCGCTCCGGCGAACTGCCAGGCCACCGCCGCTGCCGAACTGACCTCGATCACCGAGTCCAGACCGAACCCGATCAGCGCCACCGACGAGGCCACCGTCCCGGCCACCAGCGCCACCACGGCCTCGACGACGTTGTAGGTGATCGTGGCCGCGACCAGCAGCCGGATCCGCCGACGCAGAACCGCCTGCCGGGCCGTCACGACGCCCAGCCCACCACTCACGGGTGCGCACCGCCGGCCCGGGCCGCGTCCGCTCGCTGCTGCATCGCATCCAGCACCGCGACCCCAGACGGCGGCACCCGCACCTCCAGCTCCGTCCCCGCTGCGGATGCGCGCAGGTCGAAGGCGAAGAACGAGCAGCACGCCGTCTCCCGGGCGACCAGGTGCCGGACGGTCGACACCGTCGCGTCACCGGCCGGCAGGTGAACATGCAAGCCGGTCAGGCCCACCCGCTCCACCGGCCGCACCGCCGTCGCGAACAACTCGTCGAACTCCGCCACCCGCAACGGTTGCTCCGCCGTCGGCAGCGTGCACGCCTCCGGTACCCACGCCATCGCTGTCACCGGCCTCCCGGCGCCGACCCGGGCGCCACCCCACGACGGTAAACCCGTACCGCTCGTGTGCCGAGCGGCGCCGGTGTTCACGCACTCCCCGGAGTCGGCGCGGCGGCGGTGGTGTCCTGCACGCGCCCGGCGCGTACGCCGGAGGTCCGCAGCGGCCGGCCGTCGGGCGCGGAGACGACCTGGATGTTGCCGCCGTGGTGGCGGTGCTTGCTCAGCGACCGGGTGCCCCGGCGCAGCCGCTCGGCGTCGCGTAGCCCGGACACGAGCCTGACGCACGTGACACGCACGACGGCGCGGCGCCCCTCTGCGGATGCTTCTTGGTCGGATCACCTCTGTAGCGGGAGCTCCGCGCTCCTCGCCGGATCCGCGTCGGTGTGTCGGCCCTTCCGTCGGCTACCAACAGTCACTGATCGTCACGCGGAAGGCTCGCTGACGTTCAGTGGTCGTTCGCCGCGGATCGCAGGTCGTCGAAAACCGAATCCAGTAAGACCCCTCGCGGGCTGTCGATTCGTGAGACGAGCGACACCGCGCGTTCGGCACCTGGGTGGTCGATGGGCCAGGGCGCGATCCGGCGACGGATGTCGGCGGTGAGACTGAGTTCGGGGACGATCGCGACCCCGAGCCCCCATGCGACCATTGCCAGGGGTCGACTCCACCGAGTCGAGCTCGACGAACTCGGCCGGGTCGAGGCCGTGTTCTCGCAGGAGGCGCCCGACCAGGATGCCGACTCCCTGGTGGCGTGCGTAGCGAATGAATGGCCGGGTGGCGACATCGGCGAGCCGGGTCACGGGCTCACCCACGGCAGCCACGACGACCAGGCGTTCGCGGATGACGGCCTGGCAGCGCAACTCCTCGGGCGGCATCTCGGGGGTGGTGACGACGGCGCAGTCCAGCTTCCGATCGAGTACCCGTTGGACGAGGTCTTGTGACAGCGCGGTCTCGACGCTGACACCCAGTCCCGGGTGTCGCCGGAGGATGCGGGCGAGTACGTCGGGAATCAGGGCAAGCGTCGCCGTCGAGATGGCGCCCAGGCGCAGGAGCCCGGCCGGCCTGGACGCCGCATCGGTCACCCGTCGGATCTCGGTGACCCGTGCGACGACGTCGCGAGCTGTCGGCAGGATCGCGAGCGCGACTGGCGTCGGCAGCGGCGGGCGAACCGAGCGGTCGAACAAGGTGACGCCCAGCTCGGCCTCCAGCGCGCGGATCTGCATGCTGACCGCCGATTGGCTGATTCCAAGCCGGCGGGCGGCCTCGACGAACGA
>JAEUJO010000012.1 GCA_016794615.1 Pseudonocardia sp.
GCGGGGCGGACCCTGTGCGAGCCGCATCGTGGAACGGGGTGAGTGGCCGTGATCGTGCTCGTGTGGGTGTGGGTCGGTGTCGCGCTGTGGCTGCCTGCCTCGGTCCTGGTGTCGGTCGTCGTCGGCCGGGTCGTCCGGAGCCGCGACGACCAGGTGCCACAGGCATGCCGGATCAGCCGCTCACCGTCGCTGTCCGGTAGCTCGACCTGGTGAGCACCGGCCCGGCGGCCCACCAGGTCGTGGCGGGGTGATCGGCCCTTCCCTGCGGGTCGTGGTCGACGGCGCGGAGTGACGATCGCGACCTGGCGCGCGGTTTCCCGCGGTGACGCACACCGGCTGAAGCCGACACACCCGCTGCAACACGCGCGCCGGGTGCGCGGAGTGTGCCCCGCCTCGCAGGAGGAGGTGCGGCGACGCGGCCGCACGACGGAGGATGAGCCGGTGCGGATCATCCGGCTCGACGGCTCGCCCACGACGGCGGGCATGCTCGCCGCCGCCGTCGCCGAGGCGCTGGACGGCGGCCCGGCGGTGCTGCCTCTCGAGGCCACCGCGCCTCCGTTCGGGCAAGTCCCCGCGCCCGCGGCAGCCGGTCCGGCCGATCCCCGGCCGACCGATCCGCTGCCCGGACCCGGGGCCGGGGTGCTCCTCGCGACCTCCGGCTCCACCGGCCTGCCGCGGCTGGTCGTGCTCCCGGCCGCCGCGCTGCGGGCCTCCGCGGAGGCCACCGCCGCGCGCCTCGGCGGGCCCGGACGCTGGCTGCTCACCCTTCCTGCCGACCACGTCGCCGGCGTCCAGGTCGTCGTCAGGGCGCTGCTCGCCGGCGCCGCACCCGTCGTGCAGGACCTGCGGGGCGGGTTCCGGCCGGACGGGTTCGCCGCCGCGACGGCCCGGCTCGGCCCCGGCAGGCGGTACACGAGCCTCGTTCCCACCCAGCTCCTGCGGATTCTCGATGCCGGTGGTTCCGCGCTGGAGGCGCTGCGGGGCTACGACGCCGTGCTCGTCGGCGGCGCCGCCCTCGACGCCGGGCTGCGGGCGCGCGCCGAGGCGGCCGGGGTGCGGATCGTCACGACGTACGGCATGACCGAGACGGCCGGGGGCTGCGTCTACGACGGGCTGCCGCTCGGCGGGGTACGGGTCCGTCTGGACGCCGAGGGCTGCGTCGTGATCGGCGGCCCGACGCTGGCGGCCGGCTACCTCGACGACCCGGCCGCGACCGCAGCCGCGTTCGTCGAGCACGACGACGGCCCCGAGTTCCGCACCGGCGACCTCGGCCGCTGGGTCGACGGCAGGCTCGAGGTGCTCGGCCGCGTCGACGACGTCATCGTCACGGGCGGGCAGAAGGTCGCCCCGGCCGCCGTCGAGCGCGTGCTGACCGCACAGCCCGGGGTTCGTGCGGCGTGCGTCGTCGGCCTGCCCGACCCGGAGTGGGGTGCGGTCGTCGCGGCCGCCCTGGTCGTCGACGCCCCACCGGCCGCGGAGGGCCTGCGGGGGGCGGTGCGCGCCGTCCTCGGCCGGGCCGCGGTACCGCGCGTCCTGGGCACCGTCGACGCCCTGCCGCTGCGCGGGATCGGCAAGCCGGACCGGGCCGCGGTCGCGCGTCTGCTCGCCGCGAGCAGCCGGGCCGCGGATGCGCCGACGGCCACGGCGCCGGCCGGCCCCCCGGGCTGCTGACTCCGCCCGCCCACCGCATGGACGTACCCGTCGACCACGTCGACACCGTGCTCACCCTAGCCTGGGATCGTGGCGAGCGTCGGTGAGTGGGTCGCGGGGGCGCGGCCGCGGACCCTGCCGACCGCGGTCTCCCCGGTGTTCGTCGGCACCGGCGCGGCGGTCGGGGCGGGGGCGGTGCAACCGGTGCGGGCACTGCTCGCGCTGGTCGTCGCCGTCGCACTGGTGGTCGGCGTCAACTACGCCAACGACTACTCCGACGGCATCCGCGGCACGGACGACGAGCGGGTCGGACCGATGCGGCTGGTCGGGTCGCGGCTGGCCGCGCCCACGGCGGTGCGCAACGCCGCGTTCCTGTGCTTCTCGGTCGCGGCGCTGGCCGGGCTCACGCTGGTGTCGCTGACGCGGCAGTGGTGGCTCGTGGCCGTCGGCGCCGTGTGCATCGCGGGTGCCTGGTTCTACACCGGCGGGCACCGCCCCTACGGCTATGCCGGACTCGGTGAGGTGGCCGTCTTCGCGTTCTTCGGGCCGGTCGCGGTACTCGGGACGGCCGTGACGCAGAGCGGCGCGGTGAGCGCGCCCGGGATCGTCGGCGCCGCGGGTGTGGGCCTGCTGGCGTGCGCCGTGCTGGTGGTCAACAACCTGCGCGACATCCCGAGCGACACGGCCGTGGGCAAGCGGACGCTCGCGGTCGCCCTCGGCGACCGGGACACCCGGCGGCTCTACACCGCCTGCGTGGTGGTGCCGCTCGGGCTGTCGGCGCTGGCCGGGATCCGCAGCTGGCCGATGCTGCTCGGGCTGCTCCCGCTGCCGTTGGCCGTCGCCGTGACCCGGCGGGTGCTGGGTGGCGCGGACGGGCGGGGGCTGGTGCGGGTGCTGGGCGACACGGGGCTGCTGTTGCTGGCGTGGTCAGTCACGACGGGCGTCGGGCTGGCTCTCGGGCCGGTCGCCTGAGCCGTCGCCCGGAGCCTCGGCCCCGGTCTCCGGCGCGGGTGCCGGCTCCTCGGACTCCTCGCCGCGCAGCCGGGCCCGCAGCGTCGCACGTTCCTCCCCCCGCTGGGCCCGCGATGCGGCCAGCGCGGCGTCCAGCCGGGTCCGCAGCCCACGGAACACGAACATCGACAGGGGCAGCGCGACGATCAGGGCCACGAGCAGGGCGACGACGAGTGGGGTGCCGGCCACGAGCAGCAGCCCGGCGATCAGTGCGAGCAGGCCGAGACGGGCCAGCGCGTAGAGGACGACCGTCGCGGCCAGGCCCGGCTCGCGCGCGGAGCGGGCGCGCCGATCGGCGGGAGCACTCATGAGACGAGCGTACGGTCGTGGGAAGAGGCTGGCTCATGCGCCCGATTTGCCCTTTAAGGGCTCTTTACCTCTACCCAACCGTTCGAGTACCTGGCATCACCGGTGTCACGATGGCCGGGAACATCCGGGATTCCACGGATCGACGCTCTTGGGAGACATGCCATGGCCACCCCCACCCAGTCCGCGGACGCCGCTGAGCACCTGCTCACCCCGGGCGAGGTCGCGAGCCTCTTCCGGGTCGACCCCAAGACGGTCACCCGCTGGGCGTCGGCCGGCCGCATCGGCTCCATCCGCACCCCGGGTGGTCACCGGCGGTTCCGCGAGTCGGAGGTCCGCAGCATGCTCGCGAACCTCACGAGCGAGGCGCTGCCGCAGGCTCCGCGCTGAGTAGCCAACCCCCCTCGACCCCGGCTCACAGCGTTGTGACGGGCGGGGTTGGCGGACTTCACGCGCCACCCTCGACGCCTCGGCTAACCTCGACGGCGGAGGTGGTACCGATGCTGTTCCTCATCGCGTTCGTCGGCGCCGCGGTCATCGCACTGGTGCTGTGGAAGGCGATGAACTCGTCCCGCAGCGATGTACCCGCCGTCCGGCGGCCGCAGTCGCTCGGCACGGCCCGGCCACGGGTGAGCGGACCGGACGACGACCCCGACTTCCTGCGTCAGCTCGACGAGAAGGTGAAGCGGCGCGACGACCCGCCGGCTGTCTGAGTCACGACGGGAAGGCGTCCGCGACCTCGGCTGCCAGCTCCAGCAGGCCCAGCCGGGTGCGCGGATCCAGGCGGTCCAGGTCCACCTCGGCCCCCTCCTGCAGGTGCGGGTCGAACGGGACGCGCACCACCGCACGGCACCTCCCCGCGAAGTGCGCCGCCACGCGGTCCAGGTCCACCCCGCCCGCGGACCGGCTGACGCAGTTGATCACTGCGACCGCATCGCGGACCAGGTCGCCGTGCCCATGGGCGTCCAGCCAGTCCATCGTCGCCGAGGCGCTGCGCGCGGCGTCGATCGAGCCGGACGAGACCACCACGATCTGGTCCGCCACGCCCAGCACGCCGTACATCGCCGAGTGCATCAGGCCGGTGCCGCAGTCGGTGAGCACCATGTTGTAGAAGTGCTCGAGCAGGTTCACCGTGCGCCGGTAGTCGTCTTCGCTGAAGGCCTCGGACACCGCGGGGTCCTGCTCGCTCGCGAGCACCTCCAGCCGCGAGAGGCCCTGCGAGGTGTAGGCGCGCACGTCGGTGTAGCGGCGGACGCGCTGGGCGTCCCGCAGCAGGTGCCGGACGGTGGCGCTGGTCTCGAGCGGGATCTTCTGGCTCAGCGTTCCCCGGTCCGGGTTCGCGTCGACGGCCACCACGCGGTCCCCGCGCAGCGACGCGAAGGTGGCGCCCAGCGTCGCCGTCATCGTGGTCTTGCCGACGCCGCCCTTGAGGCTCAGCAGCGCGATCTTGTGACAGCCCAGCAGCGGCGCGTTGATCCGCGCGACGAGCTCGCGGCGCCGGATGTCGTCCGGGCTCTCCCCCGGGTTGATCAGCTTGCCGGACAGCGCGTACACCACCCGCCGCCAGCCCGACTGAGGCGGCCGTTTCAGCGGCCGGAGGAGCCGCGCCGACGACAGGTCCGACGGGTTGTCGCTCAGCGCGCCGGTGCCCGAGCCGACCATGCCGCTGCGCACCCGCTGCGCCTCCTGCGCGGCCACCGCTCCGGGATCGACCCAGCGGCCGACCCCCCGCGGCGGCGTCAGCGGCGGGCTGCTCCGGTGCGGGGCGGCCGCCTCGCCCTCGATCCGGTGCGGCGCGGCCGGTCCGTACGAAGGACCCCGTGCCTCCGGTGCGACGGGCGGACCGGCAGCATCCGGCCGGACGATGTCCGGGCCGGCCGCCCGGGACTCCGACACACCGGGTGCGGGATCGGAGTCCGGCGGCGGCACGGCCTCCAGCCCGGACACCGGAGTGGCGTGCTGGGGCTCGCGACCCGCGGCAGGTGTGGAGAGCCTCGACGACGCCCGGCGGTGGGAGCGGCGCGCCGCCGCGTCCGCTGTCCACTGCTCTCGCACGTAGCGCCCGACCGACCCGTCGGAGTACTCCGGATCGGGCTCGGTCACGATCGGCCCCCCGCTGTGACCATTCCCCTGGCCAGGACACTGCTCCGCACGGAGTCCGACGGTAGTCGCGTCGTCCCGCTCGGTCGATGGGCTGGACGGGGGCCGATGGTCACGGGCCGCGAGACATACCGCACCGCCGGTCAGAGCCCCGCGTACGAGTGGAGGCCCGCGACGACCATGTTGATGAAGAACAGGTTGAAGAGCACGACCACCAACCCGGCCACGTTGATCCAGGCGGCGCGGCCGCTGCGCCAGCCCGCGGTGGACCGTGCGTGCAGGTAGGCGGCGTACACGACCCAGACGACGAACGCGACGGTCTCCTTCGGGTCCCAGCCCCAGAACCGGCCCCAGGCCGCCTCCGCCCAGATCGCCCCGGCGATGACGCCGAACGTGTACAGCGGGAAGGCGACGATCGTGGTGCGGTAGGCCAGCCGGTCCAGGGCCGCCGCCGAGGGCAGCCGGTCCACCAGCGCCCCACCCCGGGAGGACCGGCGCAGCAGGTAGAGCAGGCTCGCCATGCCCGGGACGAACAGCAGCCCGGACGACACGGTCATCGTGGTGACGTGCACGACCAGCCAGTACGACCGCAGAGCCGGGACGACCGGGGCGGCTCGGGCGTAGAGGACCGTGCCGGCCAGGAAGAGCAGGATCACGACGGGCAGCAGGACGAACAGCGCGACGGTCCGCACCGCCGGGACGCGGCGCAGCACGACGAGCCAGGTCACGACCGCGGCGAGGCAGACCGCGGAGGTGAACTCGTACATGTTGCCCAACGGCCAGCGGTCCGCGGCCAGCCCGCGAGTGACGATCGACCCGAGTTGCAGCAGCGCGGCGAGCACGACCAGGTTCACCGCAGCCCCGCCCAACCGGTCCGCCCGGCTGCGCGCGGGCCGGCCCGGCGCCGGGGCGTCGGGGGGCGGGAGCGCGTCGGGCTCCCCTCCCGGCGACGCCTCGCCGCCGACGGCCACGGGCACCGCCGCGGGCTCGTACGCCGAGCGCAGCGCCGCGTACTCGGCGGCGTGCAGTGCCATGGCCAGCACGTAGACCGCGACCGCCGCCATGAACAACCGGTCGCTGTAGATGGCGAGCACCACGTCGTTCACGGGCCGTCCTCCGTCTTCCGGGATTGCTGAACGTCGTCATCCGGGCACGTGCCGAGCACCGCGGCGGTGAGCCGGTCGAACTCCTCGCCGTAGCCCGCGCGGTCCGTGCGCGCCAGCCCGCCGAGCTCGACCCGGGTGCCGCCCGCGGCGTCCGGCGTCAGCCGCACCCAGAACCGGCGGCGCCGCACCGCCAGCGACAGCATCAGGCCCGCGAGCAGGAAGACGGCCGACACGAGCACCCACAGCTGCGCGGGATCGTGGCTGACCTGCAGCGAGACCCAGTCGCGCACACCGTCGAACCGGACCCGGGTGCCGTCGTCCAACGTGATCTCGTCGCCGGGCCGCATGTTCTGCCGCGCCACGCGCGTCAGCTCGCCGGTGTCGAGCTTGCTCCGGTCGACAGTGAAGATCGACTGGCCGCGCCCGTCGTCCAGCCCGAGGTCGCCACGCAGCACGTCCACGGCCACCTCGGGGTCGTCCAGCGCGGGGAACACCGACGTCACCACCTGCCCGCCCGAGCTGGTGGGCGCGAGCAGACCGGTCACGGCGAGCTGGGTGGTGCGGCGCTGCTGCTCGTCCGTCACGCCGGGGCGGGCGAACTTGGTGGCACCCTCCGACAGCAGCGTGGTCTGGTCGACCGGGCGCCACTGAACCTCACCCGTCCGCTGCTGACCGTCCGGATAGGTGACCGTGAAGCGCGGGGCGTAGCCGTGCCCGAGCAGGTAGAGCCTGCTGCCGTCGGTGCGCAGCGGGTGGTTCACCGCAAGCGTCGCCTGCCGCCAGGCGGCCGTGCCCGCGGTGACGTCCGCGGCCGTCTGGAAGCCGATCGAGGCGCTGAAGCTCGCGGGCTGCCCGTTCGCCTCGTAGGCGGCGGTGAAGTCGTCCACGCGCACGCAGAACGGCTGCAGGTCCGTGCCGTCCACCCGTAGGCCGGCGCGGAACGAGTCGTAGCCGAGGATGCCGGTGTTGCAGAACTGCCCGCCCCCGGACAGCACGACGACCTGGCCCTCGTAGCCGAACAGCTTGCCGAGCGCGAACGCGACGAGCAGGCCGAGCAGGCTCAGGTGGAACACGAGGTTGCCGACCTCGTGCAGGTGGCCGCGTTCGGCCGACCCGGTCCGGACGTCCCCGGGCTCGTCGGACCACCGCGTCCGCCAGCCCCGCAGCCGGCCGCGGGCCCGCTCCTCGACGTCCGCGATCGGCTCGGCCACCGTCCGCTGCGCCGCGTGCGGGAGCCGGGCGAGGTTGCGCGGGGTGACCACCGGCGGGGTGCGCAGGCCACGGAGCTGCTCGGCGGTGCGCGGCAGCAGGCAGCCGACCAGCGAGACCATCAGCAGCAGGTAGACCGCGGCGAACCAGGGCGCGGCGAAGACGCCGAAGAACTGCAGCCGGTCCAGCAGCGGCGCGAGGGTCGGGTGATCGGCGAAGTACTGGGTGACGAGGCGCTGGTTGAGCGAGCGCTGCGGCAGCAGTGCGCCCGGCAGGGCGGCGAGGGCGAGCAGGAACAGGAGCACGAGCGCCGTGCGCATGCTCGTGAGACCGCGCCAGGTGTTGCGCAGCAACGCCCACGGGGCGCGCGGGAATGCGGGGGTGCTCTCGTCCGGCGGTGTGGCGGGCGGCGCTGTGGTGGTCATGGCACTAGAGCACCGGGGTGAAGCCGGCGACCGACACCTGCAGCCACGCGAGCAGCCCGCCCCACAGCCCGCTGACCAGCAGCACCCCGACGGCGATCAGCAGGACGCCGCCGCAGACCTGGATGGCGCGCGCGTGCCGGCGCAACCAGCCGAGCGCACGCACGGCCCGGGACGCACCGAGCGCGATCACGACGAACGGCAGGCCGAGGCCCGCGCAGTAGGCGAGGGTGAGCACGACGCCGCGCAGCGAGCCGCCGCCGGTGCCGGCCGCGACGGCGACGACGCCCGCGAGCGTCGGCCCGACGCACGGCACCCAGCCCAGCCCGAACACCGCGCCGAGCAGCGGCGCACCCCAGATCCCGGCGCGCGGCACCCAGTGCACCCGGCGCTCGCGCGCCAGGATCGGGACCACCCCGACGAACGCGAACCCCATCATGATCATGACGACTCCACCGGCACGCTGCAGCAGCACCTCGTTGCGCACCAGCGTGTCCGCCAGCCAGACGACCCCGAAGAGGATCGCGCCGAACACCGCGGTGAACCCCGCGACGAACAGTGCCGCCGCCCCGGCCACCCGCCACCGCCCGGCCCGCGGGCCACGGGCCTCGTCCGGCGTGGTGGGCGGGGCGTCCGCCCCGACGAGCCCGGCGAGGTACGCGAGGTAGCCGGGGACCAGCGGCACCACGCACGGCGACGCGAAGCTGACCGCGCCAGCCAGCACGGCCACGGCCACCGCCGCGAGCAGCGGGCCGCTGACCGCGAGCGTGGTCGAGGGGTCCATCACGGACGAGAGTAAGTGCCGGGACCGACAGTTCGCCTCTCGGGTTCTACGCGGCGTAGATCCGCTCCTGCGCGACGGCGCCGGTGGACGCTCGTTCGGCGGAAGGCCGAGCCCGCGAGCGAGCGCCGGGCGACCTGCACGCGCCCGGCCCACGCGTGGCCGGACGCCTACGGGGCGGGTTCGGCCGCCAGGCGCTGGACCAGCGGGATGAGTTCGGGCACCCGGATCGACGTCAGGTACACCGCAGCGACGCGGTGCTGCCGGTCGAGCACGATCGTCGACGGCACGGTGTTGCGCGGGTAGCCGCGGAGCGCGGCCAGCGTCCGGCCCGGGGGGTCGAACACGGAGTCGTAGGTGATGCCGCGGTCGCGGACGAAGTCGGTGGCCGCGGCGCGGTCGTCGCGCACGTCGACGCCGAGCACCGAGACGCCGTCCGCGGCCGTCTGCTGCGCGACGAACTGCAGGTCCGGGGCCTCCGCACGGCAGGGGCCGCACCAGGAGCCCCAGATGTTGAGCACGACGACCCGGCCCGCGAGGTTCTCCAGCCCGACGGTGGAGCCCGGGTCGAGCAGGCTCGCCCCCGACAGCGCCCGCAACGTGCCGCGGCTCTCCGGCGGGTCGTAGACGATCGTCGTCTGCCCGCCGGGCGCGACGAAGGTGAAGTCCTGGCCGGCCTCGACGGCGTCCTTGCTGGTGCTGCACGCCGTCAGCAGGAAGGTGACGGCCAGTGCCGCGAGCCGGTATCCGGTGCGGCTCATGCGCCGGTCTGGGCGGGGTCGCTGCGACCGCCGGGCTCGGTGTAGCGCAGCTGCACCAGCTCGCCGTCGTCGAACACCAGCGAGGTCAGTGACGCCAGCGCGCACTGGCGGCGCCGCGGGTCGTGCCACAGGTGCTGACCGGTGACGTACCGGCGCAGCGTCCAGATCGGTAGCTGGTGGCTGACGCACAGCGCCTCGTGGCCCGACGCCAGCTCGCGGGCGCGGTGCACGACGGCGAGCATCCGCTCGGCGATCTCCCGGTACGGCTCGCCCCACGAGGGCGTGAACGGGTCGCGCAGCAGCCACCAGTACCGGGGCCTGCGCAGGGCGCCGTCGCCGACGGCGACCCGCTTGCCCTCGAAGCTGTTGTCCGCCTCGATCAGCCGGTCGTCGGTGATGACCTCCAGGCCGTGCTGGGCGGCGGCGGGAGCGGCGGTCTCCTGCGCGCGCTGCAGCGGGGAGGCGAGCACGGCGGTCAGGTCGGCGTCGACGAGCGCCTTCGCGGCGAGGTCGGCCTGGTCGCGGCCGTTCGCCGACAGCCGGAAGCCGGGGATCCGGCCGTAGAGGATCCTGTCCGGATTGCGCACCTCACCGTGGCGCAGGAGGTGGACGACGGTGCGGACCGGCGGCGTGCCGACGTCTCCGGTCATCATTGCGCTGCGTCCGTCGGCGAGAGCGCCGTGGCGGCGGCCTTGGCGGCCTGCGGCAGGGCGTCGTCGATCGCCTGCCAGGCGTCGTCGTCCAGGGCCGTCGAGACGAACCACGCCTCGAAGGCGCTCGGCGGCGGGTAGACCCCGCGGTCCAGCAGCGCGTGGAAGAACGGGGGGAACCGCCACGTCTGCGCGGCCTGGGCTCCCGCGTAGTCGTGCACGTCGTCGTCGGTGAAGAACACCGACAGCAGGTTCCCGGCGCGCTGTACGCGGTGCGGCACGCCCTGCACCGACAGCGCGTCGCCCAGCAGCCGCGCCAACCGGTCCGCGTTCGCGTCCAGCGTCGCGTAGACGGCCTCGTCGGCGTTCCGGAGTGTGGCGAGCCCCGCGGCGACCGCGACGGGGTTCCCGGACAGCGTCCCGGCCTGGTAGACGGGCCCGGCCGGGGCGAGGTGGCTCATCGAGGCCGTCGGCCCGCCGAACGCCGCCGCAGGCAGCCCGCCCGACATGACCTTGCCGAACGTGTAGAGGTCGCCCGCGACTCCGTCGCGGCCGTACCAGCCGGACCCGGAGACCCGGAAGCCGGTCATCACCTCGTCCATGATCAGCAGGGCACCGTGGGCCGAGCAGAGCTCCTTGAGCCCGGCGTTGAAGCCCGGCAGCGGGGCGACGGCCCCCATGTTGCCCGCCGCCGCCTCGGTGATCACGCACGCGATCTCGCCGCCGCGTTCGGCGAACACCGCGCGCACGGCGTCGAGGTCGTTGTAGGGCAGCACGACCGTGTCGGCGGCCTGCGCGCCCGTCACGCCGGGGCTCGTCGGCAGGCCGAGCGTGGCGACGCCCGAGCCGGCCTGGGCGAGCAGGGCGTCCACGTGCCCGTGGTAGCAGCCGGCGAACTTGACCACGGCCTTCCGGCCCGTGATCCCGCGGGCGAGCCGGACGGCGCTCATCGTCGCCTCGGTGCCCGAGTTGACCAGCCGCACCTGCTCGACGGGAGCGACCCGACCGATGATCTCCTCGGCGAGCTCGACCTCGGCGGGGGTCGGCGCGCCGAACGACAGCCCGCTGCCCGCGGCCGCCCGCACGGCCTCGACGACGGCGGGGTGCGCGTGACCGAGGATCATCGGCCCCCAGGAGCAGATGAGGTCCACATAGCGGTGACCGTCGGCGTCGGTGAGCCATGGACCGCGGGCCGAGACCATGAACCGGGGTGTGCCGCCCACCGAGGTGAAGGCGCGGACGGGCGAGTTGACCCCGCCCGGGATCGCGGCGGCGGCGCGGGCGAACAGGGTGCGGGAGGCCGCCGTGTCAGGTTCGGGGGTGCCGAGCTCGGCGACGGAGGGCGTGGTCACGGCCCCAGTCTTCCCCAGGACGCGACGGGGCGGGCGCGGGCCCGTCAGCGGCGGCGGGCGAACCAGTCGCGGGCGGCCGGGGCGAACATCAACCCGACGCCCGCGAGCGCCAGTATCAGCGGCGCGGCGAGGACGGCCCCGCTCGCCGCGTCCAGCGGCAACCCCTGCGAGCCCGCCGCCACCAGCGATGCGACGACCATCAGTGTGAACCCGGCGGCCGTCGCGGCGAGCAGCGCCCGCGCCCACCGGCGCCCGCCCCACGCCAGCACCCCGAGCAGGAGGAATCCCAGCGCGACCGCGAGTATCACGAATCCCGTGATTCGGATCACCTGCGCGAGGTCCACCCCCAGCTGTTGGAGCTGGGCCTGGTCCTCCGGAGGCAGCGCGGCCGTGGTCTGCCCCGCACCGACCACTCCGAACAGCCCGATGAGGAGGTACGGCACCGCCGAGAGGACGACCAGCAGCAGCGCGAGATGCAGCGACCCCGGACGCCGCGGCGGCTGCACCGGCTCGCGGCCCAGCCCCGCCGGGGACATCGGGTAGGAGGCCGGGTAGGGGTAGTTGCCGTACGGGTTGTAGACGTACGGCGGTTCGGCCGGTCCGCCGGTCGGCCCGTCCCCCGGGGACCGGTCGTACGGCGACCCGGGGTGCGCGGGCGCACCGTACGGCGGACGCGGGACGTACGGCTGCCCGCCGGGCGGCTGGGACTCGGGCGGCTGGGATCCGGGCGGCTGGGATTCGGGTGCAGGCGCGTCCGGTTGGGGACGGGCCGGGCTCGGCCCGTCGCGCTCGCCGGGTGCCCGCCCGTCCCCCGGGATAGTCATTCGACCCCCTCGATGAGGCTCGTCAGCCGCTCCTGTGTCGAACGGCCGGCATGCCCGCTCACGCCGCCACGGTACCGCCGCCCACCTCGGGTCAGGAGCGGTTGCGCATGGCCCGGATGTCCTCCGACATCCGCACCACCGCGTAGTAGAACTCCAGGGTGATGCGGAACAAGATCACGTAGATCAGCGCCACGATGGCCCCACCGACCAACGCGCCCAGTCCCACCCCCAGAGAGGTCGCGAACCCCGAGATCACGAGAAACACGTAGGCCAGCCCGATCGCGACCAGACCCAGGATGTACAGCACCTTGATCACGACGGGGGTGGCGAACGAGTTGAAGCCGAAGTCGAACAGCGCGTTGAAGAAGCTGGGCGACTCGTTCTGCGGGGGGAGCCCACCCGTTCCGGCCGGGTAGCCCGCGTACCGCTGCTGGCCGGCGGGCTGCTGCCAGGAGGGCTGAGCCTGACCGTAGGCGCCCGACTGCGTGGGCGGCGGCGGATAGGACCCGTAAGCCGGCTGCTCCGGCTGCTGCGGCTGCTGGCCGTACCCCCCCGGGTAGGGCTGCTGGCCGTGCCAGCCGGGCTGCTGCTCGCCGCCGCCGGATGCCGGATCGTTGCTCATCGTGCACTTCCTCCACCAGATAGATGACCGTGACCGATCCGGCCACGACGCGTCCACCCCGCACTCCGTGCCGGGCGGCCGCCCCGCGCCGGATCACACCGCTCGGGTATCGGCGGGGCGGGAGCATACCTGCAGGTGAGTCCGCGAACGGCCAGGTGGGCTAGTCGCGGTCCAGCCGGGCGGCGACCTCGACGGCCCAGTAGGTGAGCACGACGTCCGCACCGGCGCGACGGATCGCGGTGAGCGTCTCCAGGATCGTGCGGTCCCGGTCCAGCCAGCCGTTCCCCGCCGCCGCCTCGATCATCGCGTACTCGCCGGAGACCTGGTACGCCGCGACCGGCACGTCCGCGACCTCGGCGACGGCGCGCAGCACGTCCAGGTAGGCCATTGCGGGCTTGACCATCACCAGGTCGGCGCCCTCCTCGAGGTCCAGGGCGAGCTCGCGCAGCGACTCACGGACGTTCGCCGCGTCCTGCTGGTAGGTCTTGCGGTCTCCGCGCAGCTGGCTGTCCACCGCCTCGCGGAACGGCCCGTAGAACGCCGAGGCGTACTTGGCCGTGTAGGCGAGGATCCCCGTGTCCCGGTGGCCCGCGGCGTCGAGCGCGGCCCGGATGACGCCCACCTGGCCGTCCATCATCCCGCTCGGCCCCAGTAGGTGCGCCCCCGCGTCGGCCTGTGCCACGGCCATCCGCGCGTAGACGGCGAGCGTGGCGTCGTTGTCGACCCCGCCGTCGTCGCCGAGCACGCCGCAGTGGCCGTGGTCGGTGAACTCGTCGAGGCAGGTGTCGGCCATGACGACGGTCGCGTCGCCGACCTCGGACCGCACGTCGTGCAGCGCGACGTTGAGCACGCCGTCCGGGTCGACACCTGCGGTGCCGGTGGCGTCGCGCCGGGCGGGGACGCCGAAGAGCATGAGCCCGCCGACCCCCGCCGTCACGGCGTCGACGGCGGCCTTGCGCAGGGAGTCGCGGGTGTGCTGTACGACACCGGGCATCGACGCGATCGGCGTCGGCTCGGTGGCCCCCTCCTTGACGAACATCGGCAGCACGAGCTGGCGCGGGCGCAGGGTGGTCTCGGCGACGAGCCGCCGCAGCGCCGGCGTGGCGCGCAGCCGGCGGGGCCGGTGGGTCGGGAAGGCCATCACCCCAGCGTACGAGGGTACGAAGTCCTTCTTCAGGTCCGGTCGGTCGAGTCGTCGCCCTGCCGGCGGATCAGGACCTCCAGCATGTCCGCGAGCCGCTGGTTCCAGCCCGCTTGACCGTCGAGTACGCCGCGGATCTCCAGGAACCTGTCGTCGATCACACGGAACCCCTCGTGCATCGTGCGGAACCCCTCGTCCATATCGGTGCGCAGGTCGGTGAGGTCCGCACGCATGGCGCTCAGCACGCGGTTGTTCTGGTCGCGGAAGCTGCGCATCTCGGCTCGGACGTCGACGAACTCCGATCGCATCTCGGCTCGGACGTCGACGAACTCCGATCGCATCTCGGCTCGGACGTCAACGAACTCCGATCGCATCTCGGCTCGGACATCGACGAACTCCGATCGCATCTCCGACCGGAGCGCCCGCAGCTCGGTGCGGATCTCGCCGACGTCGCGGTCCGCGCCGCCTGCCAGGTACCGCGCCGCCCGGGCGTCGTCCTCGGCCCGGCGCAGCCGCGCGCGCAGCTCGTCCATGCCGTCGGGCTCCGTCACGACGACGACGCTACCGGTGCTCGGCCGTTTCCGAGGCCGTTCGGTGAAGCTCGACGGCGACGCGCCCGCCGGGCTCGCCGGGCGGGCGCGTCGCCGTCGGAACGTCAGCGTCGGCGGATCTTCGCCTTCCGCGGAGGCGGAAGCGCACCCTCGGCGCGCAGCCGCGCCGCGTGCGCTGCCAGCGCGTCGACCAGCACGGACACCCGCGCCTCCTCCGGCTGCACGTCCACCCGCAGGCCGAACTCGCGTGCGGTCTCGGCCGTCTGCGGGCCGATGCACGCGACGATCGTGCGCGCGTGCGGCTTGCCCGCGATCCCGACCAGGTTGCGCACCGTCGACGACGAGGTGAAGCACACCGCGTCGAACCCGCCGGTCTTGATCGCCTCGCGGATCGGGGCGGGCGGCGGCGCGGCACGCACCGTGCGGTACGCGGTCACGTCGTCGATCTCCCAGCCGCGCTCCCGCAGGCCGGCGGCCAGCGTCTCGGTCGCGATGTCGGCGCGCGGCAGCAACACCCGGTCCACCGGGTCGAGCACGTCGTCGTGCGGCGGGAAGATGGCCAGCAGGCCCTCGGACGACGACTCCTGGGACTCCACGGTGTTCGGCACGAGGTCCGGCACGATGCCGAAGGCGCGCACGCGCTCGGCCGTTGCCGTGCCGACGCAGGCGATCTTCACACCGGAGAACGCGCGGGCGTCCAGCCCGAACTCGGCGAACTTCTCCCACACCGCGCGTACGGCGTTCGTCGAGGTGAACACCACCCACTGGTAGCGCCCGTCGACCAGGCCCTTGACGGCGCGTTCCATCTGAGTGGGCGACCGCGGCGGCTCGACGGCGATGGTCGGCACCTCCTCGGCGGTCGCACCGTGCACCGCGAGCCGGTCGCTCATCACGCCTGCCTGGTCCTTGGTGCGCGGCACCAGCACCCGCCACCCGTACAGCGCGCGGGACTCCCACCACGACAGCCGCGCGCGTTCCTCGACGGCGTTCCCGACCGTGACGACCAGCGGGCCGTCGAGGTCCGCACCCTCACCGGCGAGCGTCGCGAGCGTGGTCTGCACGGTCTTCTGTGCGGTGAGCGTGCCGCGGGAGGTCACGGCGACCGGCGTCGTCGGCGCCAGGCCGTGCGCGGTCAGGCCTGCGACGAGATCGGGCAGATGGGCGGCGGTGGCGTGCAGCACGAGCGGGCCGGGGACCGTGGCGAGCGCCGCCCAGTCCACCCCCGCACGCACGTCCGCCTCGACGTGCGCGGAGCCGAGCGGGACGCCCGCGTAGGCCGGCACGGCGGTGCCCGGGGCGACGCCGGGGACGATGTCGAACGGCAGGCCCGCCGCGGCGACGGCGAGGGTCTCGGCCACGACGGCGTCGGCCGTCAGCGGGTCCCCGCCGACCAGCCGCACGACCGATCGGCCCGCGGACGCCTCGGCGACCAGGTCCGCGGCGACGTCGGCCGGCTCGCCGACCGCAGGCCGGACCTCGGCGCCGTCCGCCACGAGGGCGAGAACGCCGTCGGGTACGTCGGGGTCGGTGACCACCAGCGGGGCGCTGCCGAGCGCGTCGCGCGCCCGAACGGTGAGCAACCCGGGGTCGCCGGGGCCGCTGCCCACGAAGGCGACACGTCCGGGGGTGGACGGTGCGCGGTTCATCGATCTACTCCTGGTTGAGCGTCTACGGAGGGCGTGCCGGTGAGACCTGCGCCACCCGCCATGTCGAGCAACTCTGCGGCGAGCGCCGCGCCGAGCTTCTCGACGTCGTCGAGGTTGCCGGTGGCCGACGCGCGCAGCAGCGCACCGTCGCCCGTGCCGACCACCGCACGCAGGAACACGCGGTCGACGACCCGGCCGTCGTCGTCGAGGTCGGACACCACGTCGGCCAGTGCACCCACGGGGGCGCTGCAGCCGGCTTCCAGCGTCGCCAGCACCGCCCGCTCGGCGGTGACGGCCGCCCGCGCGCCCACGTCGTCGAGCACCTGCGCGAGCAGGGCGGCCAACGCGGTGTCGGCCGCGCGGCACTCGACGGCGAGCGCACCCTGCGCGGGTGCGGGCAACATCTGCAGGGGGTCGAGCAGCTCGCCCGCCTCGTCGATACGGCCGAGCCGGCGCAGGCCCGCCGCGGCGACCACCACGGCGTCGAGCTCGCCGCTGCGGACCTTGCCGATGCGGGTGTCGACGTTGCCGCGGATCGGCACGGTGCGCAGGCCGAGGCCGAGGGCCTCGAGCTGGGCGACCCGCCGCGGTGACCCGGTACCGACCGTCGCTCCCGCGGGCAGCTCCCCGAGCACCCGTCCGTCCCGGGCGACCAGCGCGTCGCGCGGATCCTCCCGGGGCGGGACCGCGGCGATGACGAGCCGCGGGTCGGCGGCCGTCGGGAGGTCCTTGTAGGAGTGCACGGCGAGATCGACCTCACCGGCCACGAGCACGTCGCGCAGCTGCGAGACGAACACTCCGACGCCGAGCGTGGCGATCGGGGCGGACGAACGGTCACCGGCGGTGCTGATGGTGACCAGCTCGACGGTGTGGCCGGCATCGCGCAGCCGCTGCGCGACGACCGTGGACTGGGCGACGGCCAGCGCACTGGGCCGGGTGCCGAGGCGGAGTGCCCCGGTCTGGACTCGAGCGGTCACCGGCGCTCCTCCCGGAGGCTTCCGGGTGCGGCGAAGGTGACGTCTCCGGGATCCGAGATCTCGCGGACGGCCTGCATCGGTGCCTCCAGTGCCGCGAGCACGTCGCCGTGGCGCTGCACGGCGACCGCGGCGGGCGTCTGCGGGTCCAGCTCGAACAGCTCGCGCAGAGCGTGCGCGTAGCTGCTGCCGTCCGGCCCCTCGGCCAGGCGCTTGACCTGCACCGTCGGGGTGTGCAGCAGCTTGTCGACGACGCGGCGAACGGTCTGCCCGAACTCCGCGCGGACCGCCGGGTCCAGCGCGGGCAGCCGCGCGTCGAGCCGCAGCAGCTCGGCGTCGATGACCTCCGACGCGCGGCGGCGCAGCGCCGTCACCGTCGGGGTCACCTCCGCGGAGCGCCGAGCGGCCAGATACGCCAGCGCCTCCTCGGCGACCAGCTCCTGGGCCGCCGCGACGGCCTCGCCGTGTGGGCGGGGGGCCAGCCGCACCTGCAGGGTGACCAGGTCGACGACGGTGACACCGGGCAGCGTGGCCACGTCGGGGTCGACGTCGCGGGGCAGTCCGAGGTCGCAGATGGCGAGCGGGCGCCCGTCGCGAGCGACCACCGCGGCGGCCACGGTCTCGCGGGCGATGACCGTGCCGACGGCACCGGTGCAGGTCACCAGCAGGTCCGCCGTGGCCAGCTCGTCCGCCAGGTGCTCGATGGGGGCGGAGCGGGCCGCGGTCCCGGTGCGCCGGGTGTTGTGGGCGAGCCGCTGCGCCCGCTCGGCGGACCGGTTCAGCACGACGATCTCGGTGGCTCCGGCGCGGCGCAGGTGTGCGGCGGCGAGTGCGGCCATCGCCCCGGCACCGACGACGACCGCCCGCACGCCGGCCAGGCCGCGGCCGAGCGCGTCCGACGCGGCGGCCAGCGCCTCGGAGACGACCGAGGAACCCGCGGCGTCGATGCCGGTCCGGGCATGTACCCGCTTGCCGACCCGCAGCGCCTGCTGCGCCAGCTCGTGCAGGCTGCGGCCCACCGTGCCCGCGTCGTCCGCCACGGCGTAGGCGGCGCGCAGCTGGCCGAGGATCTGTGCCTCGCCGATCACCATCGAGTCCAGCCCGGCGGCGACGGCGAACAGGTGCTGCACGGCCGAGCCCGCGTAGTGGACGTACAGGTGCTCGGTGAGCTCGTGCATCGGCAGCCCGGCATGCCGGCCGAGCACGCCGGAGACGTCGGTGAGACCGCCGTGGAAGGCGTCGACGACCGCGTAGACCTCGATGCGGTTGCAGGTCGACAGCATCATCACCTCGGTGACGTGGCTGCCCTGCAGCATCTCGTCCAGCAGCTTGGGGATCTCCTCGACCCCGACGGCGGCGCGTTCCAGCAGCTCCACCGGGGCACTGCGGTGCGACAGGCCCACCACCAGCACACTCACGACGTCACCACCGCGTGCCTGTTCACGGTGTCGCGGCCAGGATCCGGTGCGGGGCGGACGCCCCGCAGGGAGTGCTGAGCGGACCCGTCGTGGCCGGATAGGTCACTGCCGGCGAGGTGCCGGCGAGCGACGTGGAAGGCCAGGATCTGCAGCTCCACGGCAAGGTCCACTTTCCGCACCTCCACCTGCTCGGGTACCTGGAGGACCACCGGGGCGAAGTTCAAGATGCTGGAGACACCCGCTCGGACCAGCAGGTCGCAGGCGCCCTGCGCCGCAGGGGCGGGTGTGGCGATCATGCCGATCGTCACGTCGCGTTCGCGACATGTCTGCGGGATGTCCCGCGCATGTTCCACGACGATTCCGTTGATCTTGATGCCGACCAGGTCCGGGTCGACGTCGAACAACGCCGTCACCGGGAAGCCTCGGCCCCCGAACCCGCCGTAGCCGGCGAGCGCATGCCCGAGGTTGCCGATCCCGACCAGCGCGACGGGCTGGCGGTGGGTGAGGCCGAGCGCCGACTCCAGGTGCCGCAGCAGCGGCCCGACCTCGTAGCCGACCCCGCGGATGCCGTGCGAGCCGACGTAGGACAGGTCCTTGCGGAGCATGGCCGAGTTGACCCCGCAGACGGCCGCCAGCTCGTCGCTCGACGCGGTCTCCGTGCCCCGCTCGACGAGCTCGCCGAGAATGCGCAGGTAGACCGCGAGGCGGGCGACCGTGGCCTGCGGGACGGCCCGCGTGCGTGCCCGGCCGGTGCCCGTGACGCGGGAGGCCCCGAGGGCGGGGGCACCCTCCGGGCCTGCCTGCGGCGACGTCACGCTGACGCACTCCTCGGACGATCGAGATCGGGGTGGTCGCGGTCGAGGTACCCCGCTGCGGTGAACGCAGGAAAGCCGGGTATTGACGGCGACGCTCCGCCACGGTAGTCGCTCGTGAACGGGCGCACAAAGTTGCGATCTTGAGCCGGATCGTGCTCGTGCGCGGGTGCACCGGTGGGCGCGCGGGGGCTACCGCTGGTCGTGGAAGCCCACGATGCGGTCACCACGACCGCACGCCGGCCGGTCGCGCCGTCGGGATCCGGTCTCGCCGCGGAGATGTAGCGAAAGCGGCGTTGGGTGCACTGGGCGCACCGAAAGCCGCTTTCGCTACATCCGGGCCCGGCGGGCCGGGGGTCGGGCGGGCCGGGTCGAGTCGAGCCGGGGCCGGGCGGGCCCGCGGGCACCGGACGGTCAGCCGGAGCCGAGGAGAGCCGTACGGAAGCGCTGCTCCTCGACCTTCCAGAAGCCGTGCTCGCGGCCGTCGATGTCGATCACCGGAACGCGGTCGCCGTACTCGGCGCGCAGATCCGGATCGGCGTCGACGTCGACGGCGCGCCAGGGCTTCCCCAGCTCACCGCAGATGCGGGCGACGTCCGCCTCCGCCTTCTCGCACGCGGGACACCCGACCCGGGTGTAGACCGTCACCCCGGACTCCCGGGCCGCCGTCTCCTCGGACACACCGTTCTCCCTCCGTTCAGATGCTTCAGGCTCGCGGCGGCCGGTCCACCAGCAGGTGCCGGGCCAGGCGTCCCGCCACCGTGCGCGGCAGTTCGTCGACGAACACCACCTGCGCCGGCACCTTGAACCGGGCCAGCCGGGTGCGGCAGTGCGCCCGCACGGCGTCCGTGTCCAGCTCCGCACCGGCCACCCGCACGACGACCGCACGCACCACCTGCCCCGTGCGCTCGTCGGGCACGCCGACCACGGCCGCCTCGGCGACGGCGGGCAGCTCCCCCAACACCCGCTCGACCTCGTGCGGGTAGACGGTGAAGCCGCTGACCACCACCAGGTCCGACGACCGGTCGACCAGGTGCAGCGCACCCGAGCCGTCGAGGAGGCCCATGTCCGAGGTGACGAACCAGCCGTCGGCGCCGGGGCCTCCGGTGGGACCGGGCCAGTAGCCGGAGAAGAGGTTCGGACCGCGCAGGGCGATGAGCCCGGCGTCGCTCGCCGGATCGGCGGGGCCCTCGACGTCCTGTGCGTCGTCGATCATGTCGCCGACCGGGTCGCCGGTCCGCACCGCGGCCCGGACCTCGGTGGCGGCGCGCTCGGCGGCCGCGCGGACCTCGACGGCGGCACGCTCGGCCACGGCGCGGAACTCCGCGACGCCCCGTTCCGCCACCGCGAGGACGTCCGTGGCGACGCGGCTCGCGGTGGTGCGGACCTCGATCGCGCCGGTGCCGGGTGCTCCCGCCTCAGGGTGGGTGCCGGTCGCTCCGGATCCGGTCACGGCCGGCTCCGGAGCGCTGCTGTCGACGGCGTCGGCCCCGGCGACCGCCGGTTCCGGTACCCCCGCGACCTCCTGCTCCCCTGCGGACGGCTCGCCTGCCGACGAAGCCGGGTCGGCCGCTGCAGCGAGTGCGGCGGGTTGCTGCGTCATCGGCCGGCCGTCGCGGTCCACGAGCCGCAGCTCGATCCCCGGCAGCGGGCGACCCACCGATCCCGGGACCGTGACGCCGTCGATCGGCGTGCTCGTCACGACCGGGCCGGCCTCCGTCAGGCCGTAGCCCTCGACGATGCGGTGCCCGGTCGCCTCCCGGAAGGCCGCCGCCCACGGCCGCGGCAGCGGCACCCCGCCACACGTGCAGAGCCGCAGTCCGGCCAGGGCGGTGCGCAGGCGCTCGGGCGGGAGGTCGAGCAGCGCCCGATAGGTCGACGGCACGCCGGCGAGTCCGCTGACCCGGTGCCGCGCGACCGTGTCGGCGAGCTCCTCGGCGTCGGGCCGCCCGGGTCCCGGCAGCACGGCCGTCGCACCGGCCCAGCAGACCTGGAACAGGCCGGCGGCCAGCCCGTAGGCGTGGAACAGCGGCTGGGCGAGGAGCACGCGGTCCACGGGGGTGACGGGAGCCGGGCGGAGCGCCGCTGCCTGCGCCCGGTTGGCCAGCAGGGCCCGGTGCGACAGGCACACGGCCCGCGCCTCGGAGGTGTAGAGCAGCAGCGCGACGTCCTCCCCGCCGCCGACCGCGGCCAGCGGCGCGCCGCGGTCGGTCAGGTCGGGCGGTCCGACGACCTCGACCTCCGCGGGCGACGCCTCGTCGTCCACCAGGAGCCGAGGGGTGCAGTGGGCGACGACGGCGCCGACGTCACCCGGCCCCACGGGCACCGCCACCGCGCCCGCCCGCAGCGCACCGAGCACCGCGACCGTGAGGGCGGGGCCGCGCGCGCAGCGGATCACGACGCGGTCGCCTGCCGCGACCCCGGCGCCCGCGAGCCTGCGCGCCTCCGCGGACACCGCGGCGTCGAGTTCGCCCCACGTGAGCGTGGCGTCACTCGCCGCGTCGATCAGCGCCGGATGGCCGGCCTGGCGGGCGGCGGCCGCCTCGACCAGGTCGGCCAGGTGCGTCGGGCGATTCGTGCTGTCCACGGCGGCGACCTCCTCACGCGGGTCCTGGGATCAACGCCGGAGCGCGCGGAGGCGGTGATCCACAGGTGTCTCCCGCCAGTCTTGCGCGCCCCGCCCGATCCCGGCGACCGCGGTCCGTCAACGAACGCAAAGTGACCGCCTGTCGCACACGACCTCACGCTGAGCGCAGCCCGGGCACGCTGCCGGTTCGTCACGGACCGCCGGACGATGCTGACCGATCGTCACTGCCCACTCGGCGGTTGCTGCGGAGGGTGAGCAGGCACGCCGGTCGTGTGCTCCATCGCCACAGCCGACCCGACGCGCGACCCGAGGGTGTGACGACGCCGCGGATCGTTCCGGCGCCCCGCACCACTCACTCCCGATGTCGACCGGGAGACGTGACCCGCCCGATGCGCGTTTCCCGGCTGCTCCGCGGTGATCCCGCTTCCACCGGCGTGGACCGGCCGGCCCCGGTCCCGCGCACCGGCCACCCGTTCCGGGTGCGACACCCAGCACCGCCGTGCCGGCTGCCGCTGACCCGGCCGGTGCACCCGCCCGCGGATCCGACGGCGGCCGGCGCCCTCGCTCCCCCCGGCCTGCCCGGGGTGGAGCCGGGCTGACGACCGGGCCGCTCCGCCCGACCGCGCCGAGCGGCGACGTTAGGCTGACGCCACGTTCGCGGTCGAGGCGGAGGCACTGGTGGGAGCAGGAGAGCGGGGTCGTCCCGAGGTCGCAGGCATCGCGGAGTCGTCGAGCGTGCTCGACGCCGTGACGGCCCTCGACCCGGCCGTCCGGGCCGGTGAGGCGGCCGCTGCCGCGGCCGTTGCGGCCGAACGGAGCGTGCTCCCGCTCGCCCCGCCGACGGACCTGACGGCCGCCGCGTTCTTCGACGTCGACAACACGATGATGGTCGGTGCGTCGATCTTCCACTTCGCCCGCGGCCTCGCGGCTCGGAAGTTCTTCACGACCTCGGACATGCTGGGCTTCGTCTGGCAGCAGACGAAGTTCCGGATCGGGGGCCGCGAGCTCAGCTACGGCCACACCACCGGGCGTGACACCGCGCTGTCGTTCGTCGCGGGACGCCCGGTCGCCGACATCGTCGAGCTCGGCGAGGAGATCTACGACGAGCTGATGGCGGACCGGATCTGGGCAGGCACGCGCGCGCTGGCCCAGATGCACCTCGACGCCGGGCAGCGGGTCTGGCTGGTCACGGCCACACCCGTGGAGCTGGCACTGATCATCGCGCGGCGGCTGGGGCTGACCGGCGCCCTCGGCACGGTGGCCGAGAGCGTGGACGGGCACTACACCGGCCGGCTGGTCGGGGAGGTCCTGCACGGCCCGGCGAAGGCGCATGCGGTGCGCGCGCTGGCCGTCACCGAGGGCCTGAACCTGCGCCGCTGCACGGCGTACTCGGATTCGGTGAACGACGTGCCGATGCTGTCCGCGGTCGGGACGGCCGTCGCGGTCAACCCGGACCGCGACCTGCGCGACATCGCCCGCGCCCGCGGCTGGCCGATCCGCGACTTCCGCACGGGCCGGCGCGCCACGCGCATCGCGGTCCCCGCACTGCTCGGGGCGGGCGCGGTGGCGGGAGCGGTGGCCGCAGGCCTGCGCCGCTGGCGGTAGCACGCGGGCTCAGCCCCGGAAGGCCCTATCCCTCGAAGGCCCTATCCCTCGAAGGCCCTATCCCTCGAAGGCATTGCGGCGTCCGCCGAGCAGGCGGTAGAGCGTGAGCTGGATCGTCTCGCGCACCTGGTCCGCGAGGTTGAACACGAGCATCGGGTCGTCCGCCGCGTCCGGGCCCAGCTCCGCGGTGGAGACCGGCTCGCCGAACTCGATGTGCCACTTCGTCGGCAGCGGAACGGCGCCGAGCGGACCCAGAAGGGGGAACATCGGCGTCACCGGGAAGTACGGGAGGTTCAGCAGCCGGGCCAGCACCGGGACGTCCGCGATCTTCGGGTAGATCTCCTCGGCACCGACGATCGAGCACGGGATGATCGGCTTGCCGGTGCGCAACGCGGCGGTCACGAACCCGCCGCGGCCGAAGCGCTGCAGCTTGTACCGGTCCGCGAACGGCTTGCCGATCCCCTTGTAACCCTCCGGCCACACGCCGACCAGCTCACCGGCCGTCAGCAGGCGCTCGGCGTCCGCGGTGCAGGCCAGCGTGCTGCCGTGCTTGCGGCTGAGCTGGCCGACGACCGGTAGCCGGAACAGCAGGTCCCCGCCGAGCATGCGCAGGTGCCGGTGTGCCGGATGATCGTCGTGCAGTGCGACCGAGGTCATCAACGCATCGAGCGGAAGGGTGCCGGAGTGGTTCGCGGCGACCAGCGCGCCACCCTCGGCCGGCACGTGGTGCAGGCCGGTGGCCTCGACCCGGAACCACGTCCGATACAGCGGCCGGAGCAGCGGGAGGACGACGTTGTCGGTCAGGTCGGCGTCGAAGCCGAACTCGTCCACGGCGTAGTCGCCGGTGAGCCGGCGGCGCAGGAACCCGAGAGCGTCCGCCAGGGTGGCTTCCCAGCCGGGTGGGAGCTCGCCGGAGTGGGGCAGGCTCGGCGGAGCAGCGGTGGTCGCCTCCGGGGTACGGGCGGCGGCTCGTGCTCGCTCCGGCGGGGCGTCCGGTACCGCGGGCGCGACCGCGGCCACGTCCGGGGTGACCGGCGCGGGACCGGGCCGGCGGGTCGCCCGGCGGGGTTCGGCCCGGCGGCGGCTCCGCGTCGGGCGGGCCGGAGCCGGCGCGATGTCGCCGGCGTGGAGGGGGACGACCTGTGCCCCGTCGAGGTCGGGGGCACTGGGGGCGTCCGGGCCGTCGGCGGTCATGCCCACCTCCCGAGCCCGGCGACCACCCGGACGGCCGCGTGCACCCCGCGGTCGACCAGCCGCTCCGCCTCCTCCACCCGCTCGCGACCGGCCAGCGCGTGGAACGCGCGGCCACGCACGAAGTCGTCGAAGGCCTGAACGGTGGTCCAGCGCGGCGTGAAACCGAATGCGGTGCGCAGGCGGGTGGTGTCGACGACCCGGCCGAAGTCGAGCAGGCGCAGCTGCTCCGGGGAGAACGCGGCGACCCGGGCCGTGGCGAGCGCCCGACCGACCAACCCGACGGCGGGCGGCGGTACCGGCAACGGCACCCGCCCCGCCCGCCGGATCGCCTGCGAGAGCAGGAGCACGCCGTCCGCGGCCACGTTGACCACGTCGGGCGTGTCGTGCGCCACCGCGAGCTCGAGGACGGCGAGGGCGTCTTCCTCGTGGAGCAGCTGCAGGCGGGCGTCATAGCCGAGGACGGTGGGGACCACCGGAAGCGAGAAGTAGCGCGTGACCACCGTGTCGATCCGCGGGCCGACCAGGCTGGCGAAGCGCAGCACCGTCGTGGAGACATCTGCCCGCCGCCGGGCGAAGCCGCGCAGACAGCCTTCGATCTCGGCGGCGTCGCGGGCGTACCCGGCGGTCGGAAGGTCGTTCGACGTCATCGTCTCGTCGAACAGCGCCGGGTCCAGCGGGCTCGCGCCGTACACCGCGGTGGTCGACTCGAGCACGACCCGACGCACCGTCGGCACCGTCTGGCAGGCGGCGAGCAGTCGCATGGTGCCGAGGACGCTCATCTCCCGCGCCGCCGACCCCCACCTTCCCGAAGGGTCGGGAGACAGCGCGGCGTGCACCACCGTGTCCACGTCCGCACGCGCGATCACCTCGACGATCGAGGGGTTGCGGAGGTCCGCCCGGATGAACTCCGCGCGGCCCATGCGGCTGCCCAGGTCCGGTCCCGGCGGGACGGTGTCGACGCCGAGCACCCGCTCGATCGACGGGTCCGCGGCGAGCCGGGCGGCGAGGTGCCCGCCGAGGAAACGGCTGACACCCGTGACGAGGACGACCGAGGGGGCCACGGGCCGAACCCTACGACCCGAGCGACGCGCTGCCGACCGGCACAGCAGGTCGCGCGCGGTCGACAGTGCGCAGGCCGATCTGTTGAGGTGTGCGCCCGCTCACTTGCCGAGCTTGCGACGCTGTACACGGGTCTTGCGGAGGAGCTTGCGGTGCTTCTTCTTCGACATCCGCTTGCGACGCTTCTTGATGACCGAACCCATACGTCGGTTCCTTCCTGCTGGACGGGTGGAGCGCCGGCCCGGACACCGTCATGAGGACGTACACCGACCGGACGTCGACTGGTTGCCCACTCTACCGGCGCCGACCGACGGTTCTCGCACCCGCACCGCCGCGGGATGCCTCGGGGTTGCCTCAGCCTCAGCTCAGAGATGCCTGGCGTGACCGCCCGGGCCCACCGCAGACGGTCGGCCGGTCTCGGACCAGGCGTCGCGCAGGTGGCTCTCCACGGCGCGGCGCGGCACGCGGAACGACCGGCCCACCCGCGCCGCCGGCAGGTCACCCGCGTGCACGAGCCGATAGACCGTCATCTTCGACACCCGCATCCGGGCGGCGACCTCGGCCACCGTCAGGAACTGCACCTGGGGAAGGTCGGTCATGTCGGACCGCTCCGATCGCATCGGATCACCGTTTCCTGGTCGCACCGGGTTTCCTGGTCGCACCGGCAGGCACGGCCCTCGCCAGGCGAGCACGGTGTCGGAGGCGGAGCCTAACCAGGTGCTGGCGCACCCCGTCGGGGGCCCGCACGTGCTGCACCGGGTGCGCCGTTCACCGACGGTGTGCGACACCGCAACCGGGGCGCGTCAGCGCGCTCCTCAGCGATCAGACGGTGTGCGACACCGCAGCCGGGGTGCGTCAGCGCGCACCCAGCTCCACCGACCGGTCGCGGGCCGCCTCGATCGCGGCCATCAGCGCCGCACGCACCCCGTGGCGTTCCAGCTCGCGCACCGCGGCGATCGTCGTCCCGGCGGGCGAGGTGACGGCCTCCCGCAGGCTCACGGGGTGGTCACCGGACTCGCGCATCATCACCGCCGCGCCGTAGGCCGACTGGACGATCAGCTCCGCCACCACGGTGCGCGGCAGACCGAGCAGGACCCCCGCGTCGATCATGGCCTCAACCAGGTAGAAGAAGTACGCGGGCCCGGAGCCCGACAGCGCCGTCACCGCATCCTGCTGGCTCTCCGGCAGCCGCACCACCCGCCCGACCGAGCCGAGCATCTTCTCCACGGCGGCGAGGTGCTCGTCGGTCGCGTGTCGGCCGCCCGAGACGGCGCTCATGGCCTCACCGACCAGCATCGGTGTGTTCGGCATGACGCGCACCACCGGCGTCCCGGCGGGCAGCGCCTGCTCGTAGAGCGACGTCGGCAGGCCCGCGCACAGCGAGACGACGAGCGTGCCGGAGGCCACCGCGGTAGCCAGCTCGGCGAGGAGCGGGTCGATGTCCTGCGGCTTGACGGCCACCACCAGCACTTCGGCGCGCACGGCCGCCTCCGCGACGGTGACGGCGGCGACGCCGTGACGTGCCGTGAGCTCGCGGGCCCGTTCCGGGTAGCGCTCGGTGAAGCACAGCTCGCCCGCCGGCTGACCCGAGGCGAGCAGCCCCGCCAGCAGCGCCTCGCCGATCTTGCCCGCCCCGAGAACCGCGATCCGCGTCATGGTTCGCACCGTAGCCCGCGGCGGCGCACGGATCGGGCGGCAGGTGGCCTCGGCTGCTGGCGCACAGCGCGCATCACCGGCACACGCCGTCCAGCACGCGCGACGGCCCGCCCGGACGTGCACCACAGCACACGCGGTGTGCCGCCGCGGGCGATCGGCGGCGACCGGCCCAGGGTGCGGGTCACGGAGCGCGACCGGCGGCTGCTCAGCCGAGGATCGGCGTGGGCTGCGCCGGGGTGCGCAGGTGCAGGCGCGCGAACAGCAGCGCCTCGGCCAGGAGCGCCGCCCGGTCGCCCCGGCTGCGGGCGCGCCGCGTGTTGACCTCGAGGACGACCGCGCCGGTGAACCCCGATGCCGCGAGCAGCCCGCAGACCTGCGCGCACGGCTGGGTCCCGCGCCCGGGCACGAGGTGTTCGTCGCGGGGGGCGCCGCTGCCGTCGGCGAGGTGGACGTGCGCGAGCCCGTCCCCCATCCGCTCCATCATGGTCAGCGGGTCCGTCCCGGCGACGGCGGTGTGGGACAGGTCGAGCGTGTAGCTCCGGTAGCCGACGTCGGTGGGGTCGAAGCCCGGGCTGTAGGGCACCGCCCGCACGCCGCCGCGGACGATCGGGAACATGTTCTCCACGGCCACCGCGATGCCCGCGTGTTCCTCGGCCCGGCGCACCTCGTCGTCGAACATCGCCGCGTAGCGCCGCTGCCAGCGAAACGGCGGGTGGATGACGACCGTACGCGCACCGAGCTCGTGGGCGGCGCCGACCGCGCGCCGCAGTCGCTCGACGGGGTCCGCGGTCCACACCCGCTGCGTGACCGCGAGGCACGGCGCGTGCACCGCCAGCACCGGGACACCGGACGCCTCGGCGAGCCGGCCGACCGCCGCCACGTCCTGGCTCAGCCGCTCGGACCACACCATCAGCTCGACGCCGTCGTAGCCCAGCTCGCGAGCCAGCGCGAACCCGGCATGCACCGTCTCCGGGAACACCGAGGCCGTGGAGAGCGCGACAGGCGGACTCATCTGCCCAGTAGTACCAGCACCGCAGGCGACGCCGTCAGCAGCAACCCGACCAGGAGAGCGAACCCCGTGGTGCGCCGGTCCGCCTGGTGCAGCAACTGCCGTACCAGCAGGATGAGCCCGGCGGTGACGAGCGCGGCGGCGGCGAGCGCCACGACGGGGAGCCCGCGCCAGAGGTAGCGGAACAGCACCCACAGCACCGCGCCCGCGACCGCGCCGGCCAGCCACTGCGCGACGACCCCCGCCCAGGCCTGGGCCGGCCGGCCGGTCCGCTCATCGTGCTCGTCGAACTCGTCGTCCCGGTCGTCGAGGTGCCCGGCGTCGTGCTCGCGCTCGTCCGGGTCCGGCTCGTCGTCGAACCGCTCGCCGGCGTAGTCGTCGCCGCCGCGCGGGTCGTCCTCGTCGCCCGTGCTGCCCGGGCGCCGCCCGCGGGCAGGCGACGCGAGCAGACGCGGCGCAGCGACGTCCGTCCGGTCGTCGACGTCACCGCTGAACCAGCCGGAGCCGGCGGCGGCGGGGGCGTCGTCGAAGCCGTCGAGGATGCGGTCGGTCAGCTCGGTCGGTTCGTCGACGACCTTCCTCGCGAGCGGGCGCACCCGAGGAGGTGGCGCCGCGGCAGGTGCGGGAGCGGCTCCGGCCCGCGGGCCGGAGCCGAACACCGGCCGGACGGGCGCAGGCGGCGGACCGGCCGCGGGCTCGGCCGGGCCCCGGGGTCCGGGCCGGACGGGGAGGTCGAACGCGGTGACATCGACGTCGGTGGCCGGTCCCGCGCTCCGGTCCGGCCTGCCGGACCTGCCGACGTCCGTCGTCCCGGCACCCTGCCGGAGCTCCGGGACGTCGAACCGGGTCGCGGCGTCGTCGGCGCACCGGCGACCGGCCGCGTCGACGTACGTGACCGGGCCGTCCGTGCGGCGTCCCCTACCGAGGTCGAGGTCGGTCGCGGGCCCCTCGAGCAGGCTCGGGAATGCGGCTCGGCTCGGCAGGCGTGGCCGGTCGGCGACGGCCTCGGGCCCGTCCTCGGCGTCGTCGTCGAACTCGAACGGGTCGTACGCCCCGGTGTCCGGACCGGGGTCGGGCACCGGAGGCCAGCCCGGCGGCCCGGGAGCGCGCCCGGGGCCCCGGGGCGGCCGGTGCGACGCAGGCGGCGGGACCGCGGCGGGCAGGTACGGGCGCGCGACGGGCGCGCGCAGCGCGGCGGGCTGCGCGAGCCCCGTCACGGGGGCGGCGCCCGGCACCGGCCGCGCACGGTTCGGGGTGCCCGCCGGCGTACCGCGATAGGACGCCCAGGGATCCGGCGCGGACGACGGCGCCGCGCGCAGCGGTCCCGATGCCGTCGGCCACCCCTCCCGGTCGGCGGCCGGCACGGCCCGCACCAGGCCGTACGCCGTCGTGCGCTCAGCACCGCTCGCCAAGCCGTTCACCGTGCCGTTCACCGTGCCGTTCACCGTGCCGTTCACCGTGCCGTTGTCCGGGACGTTCGGCACCGCCCCGCGGCTCGGGCCGGGACCGTAGGGGCCCTCGGGGAAGCCGGCAGCTACCGGCGGGCGCTGCCGGTCCCCGATCATCTCGGTCGGCCGGTCACGGCGCCCGGCCACGGGCGGGCCGCCGGGCGCGGGACGCGGGGGCGGGCCACCGCGGTACCCGAGCGGCGCCGCGTCATGACCTTGGCGCGGACGGCGGCCCGGCCCGGCGTCGGGCGGGTACGGGCGCCCGTCCGGCCCGCGGCGACCGACCGGCGGCGGGCCCTGCCCGTCCGGGCCCTCACCGCGCCTCCTGCGACGACGCCCGGCCGGGCCGCCTTCACTGTGCTCGGCGAGCAGCTCGGCGACGGTGCGCTGCCGCGTGTGGTCGATCTCCGGACTCATCGCCTACACCGTGCCTCGTCGGTCGCCGGCGTTCCAGGGCCTCGCCGCGCGCGGTGCGCCGAGCGGTCGGTGGTGCGTGTCCGAGCGTCGACGCCGCCGCGCACCCCCGCGGGGGTGGACGCGCAGGGCCCCGCGGGATGCCACGGTCGGGTGCACACGGGGAGGCTACTGCCCGCGCGTGACGAGTTCGTGACACGGGCCGTCACGCACGGGTACAGGCCGGCTACTGTCCACCATCGGCGATCGGCGGGGGCGAGGTCAGGCCTCGAACTTGTACCCCAACCCGCGCACGGTGACCAGGTGCCGCGGCACCGACGGGTCCGCCTCCACCTTGGCGCGCAGCCGCTTGATGTGCACGTCGAGCGTCTTCGTGTCGCCCACGTAGTCCGCGCCCCACACCCGGCCGATCAGCTGGCCCCGGGTGAGCACCCGCCCGACGTTGCGCAGCAGGTACTCCAGCAGGTCGAACTCCTTGAGCGGCACCGCCACCTCCCTGCCGTCGACGCTGACGATGTGCCGCTCGACGTCCATCCGCACCGGACCGGCCGTGAGCACGCCCGGTGCCGCGTCGCCGTCCGCCGCCTCGCCGCCGCGGCGCAGGACGGCCCGGATCCGGGCGATCAGCTCGCGGGCCGAGTAGGGCTTCGTGACGTAGTCGTCGGCGCCCAGCTCGAGGCCGACCACCTTGTCGATCTCGCTGTCCCGGGCCGTCACCATGATCACCGGTACGGCCGAGCGGACCCGCAGCGCCTTGCAGACATCCGTGCCGCTCATCCCCGGCAGCATGAGGTCGAGCAGCACGATGTCGGCCCCGTTGCGATCGAACTCCTCGAGGGCGCCCTGCCCGGTGGCCGCGATCGCGGTGCTGAAGCCCTCCTTGCGGAGCAGGAACTCCAGCGGCTCGGCGAACGACTCCTCGTCCTCGACGATGAGCACCCTTGTCATGCACGTCCTCCGGGATCGATTGTGGTCGCAGCCGCATCCGCGTGGTCGGCCGTGCACACGGGCAGGCACATGGTGAAGGTCGAGCCGGTGCCCGGGCTGCTCCACAGCCGCACGTGGCCGCCGTGGTTGGCCAACACGTGCTTGACGATGGCGAGCCCCAGCCCGGTGCCGCCGGTCGCCCGGGAGCGGGCGGGGTCGACCCGGAAGAACCGCTCGAACACGCGCGTCTGGTGCTGGGGTTCGATCCCGATGCCGCGGTCCGTCACGGCGATCTCGACGGTGTCGCCGACGCGCCGCCGCGAGACCGAGACCGACGCCTCCGGCGGCGAGTACGCGATGGCGTTCTCCAGCAGGTTGCTCAGCGCGGTGATCAGCAGTGTGCGGTCGCCGTCGACCGCGAGCCTCGACGGGCGATCCACGCTGACCTCGATGCCGGCGGACTCCGCGGACAGGCGGCAGCGGGCGAGCGACTCGTTCACCAGCTCGTCCACGTCGACGGCGGAGAGCTCAGGCAGCCGTTCCGCACCCGTCAAGCGCGACAGCGCGATCAATTCGGTGACGAGCGCAGCCAGCCGCGTCGACTCCTTGAGGATCCGCCCGGCGAAGCGGCGCACCTCGACGGGGTCGTCCGCGGCGTCGAGCACGGCCTCGGCCAGCAGCCCCACCGCACCGACGGGCGTCTTCAGCTCGTGGCTGACGTTCGCGACGAAGTCCCGCCGGGTCGCCTCCAGGCGCACGGCGTCCGAGCTGTCGATGGCCTCGACGACCGTGAACCCGTCGCCGAGCCCACGGACCTGGCCGAGCACCGCGGCAGGCTCCCGGCCGCGGTGCTCCATCGGCGACAGGTCGACCTCCATCAGCAACGCGTTCGAGGTGCCCGCGACCTGCCGGCACGCCGTCCGGGCGCGCAGGTCGGCCAGGCCGTCGTGGACCAGCCCGAGGTCGACGGCGCGCGGGTTGTACAGGACCACCTCGCCCGATCCGGTCAGGACGGCGAGCCCCGCCTCGGACGAGCGGAACACGCGCAGCAGGAGATCGGCCAGGGACAGGCCCGATTCGTCGGCCGGCGCGCCGCGTTCCTCCTGCACCGGCGCGGACCGGTGCCTCAGGGCCATGCCACCGCCGAGCCCGACCAGCAGGGCCACCGCAGCCAGGATCAACGACGCCAGCAGGTTCACGGTCGCATGGTAGGCGTGCGCCCCGACCGAACCCGGCCATCAGGACCTCGGTGAGCACCGTGCGGGGACTTTTCCACCGCCGTTCACGGCACGTTCATCCGGTCTCTCGTCTGCAGCTCAGGTAGTTGAAGGTTCATGTTTCACGTGGAACACTGGACCCCGAAACGACGACCACCGGAGGATCCCGTGCCCATCCAGCGCCTCAACCACGCGGTGCTCCATGTCCGCGACGTCGACGCGAGCGTGGCCTTCTACACCGAAGCGCTCGGCTTCCGGGTCAAGGTCGCGCTACCCGGCGCGGCCTTCCTGCAGGCCGCGGGCTCGACCAACGACCACGACCTCGGCCTGTTCGCCGCCGGCAGCCGGGCAGGCGCCTCCACGGCCGGGCACGGCACCGTCGGGCTCTACCACCTCGCCTGGGAGGTCGACACCCTCGCCGAGCTGCACCGGATCGCCGACGTTCTGACCGAGCGCGGCGCCCTGGTCGGCGCCTCGGACCACGGCACCACCAAGGCCCTCTACGCCCGCGACCCCGACGGCCTGGAGTTCGAGGTGAGCTGGCTGGTTCCGGCGGAGCTGCTCACCCCGGACCTGACCATGCGGACGTCGCCGCTCGACCTGGACGCGGAGATCGCCCGTTACGGCGCCGACACGCCCGGCGGTATCGGCGTGTCGGTACCGGTGCCGTCGTAACCCTCCGTCGCGGCTCGCCTACCGTTTGCCGAAGGCGGGCGTCCTTCCGCCAGGTAGATGGCTAGAGTCGCGGTTGCGATGGTCGGCGGATCGGGCCTGGACATCCGCTGGTGCTGGGGCCCGTGACCCAGGAGGTCCGAAGGATGACGGGGGACACAGTGCCGTGACGGCGACGGCGGAGAAGGCCGGCGCGCTGGGCACCTTGGAGCACGACGCGCTGTTCTACGCGGACGACGAGGAGTACGTCGCCGGCGTTCTGGGTTTCGTGCGCGAAGGGCTGCAGCGCGACGAGCCCGTGCTCGTGGCGGTACCCGGCTGGAACCTCGATCTCCTGCGCGCGGCGCTGACGTCCGACGAGATGGCGCGGGTCCGGCTGCGCGACATGACCGTGGCGGGCCGCAACCCCGGCCGGATCATCGGCACCGTGCTCAGCGCATTCGTCCGCGAGCACGCCGACCGCCGGGTACGCGTCGTCAGCGAGCCGATCTGGGCGGAGCGGACGGACGAGGAGTACCCCGCCTGCACCGAGCACGAGGCGCTGATCAATGTCGCACTCGGTGGGTGGCCCGCCTGCATCCAGTGCCCGTACGACACCACGAAGCTGCCGACGTCGGTCCTCACGGACGCCACCCGCACCCACCCGACGCTGGCTTCCCCGTCCGAGCGCTGGATGAGCCCCACCTACGCCGACCCCGGCGCGGTCGCCGCGTCGTTCGACGTCCCGTTGAGCCTGACTCCGAGCGACGCCGAGTGCGCCGTCATCGGGCCGGTCACCGGTGCACGGTCCGCCCGGCTGCTCGTGCACGACGCCGGCCGGACGCACGGAATGGACGACGATCGGCTCACCGACGTCCGGCTCGTCGTGCAGGAACTGGCGGTCAACACCCTCACGCACTCGCCGACCGGCCGCGGGGTGCTCGAGGTCTGGACGGCCGACAACCATCTCGTCCTGCAGATCCAGGACGCCGGCCGGATCACGGACCAGCTGGTCGGGCGGCGGGCGCCCGAGCCCCCGCACGTCGGCCACGGGCTGTTCGTCGTCCACCAGCTCGCGGATCTCGTCCGCATCCACCGCGAGTCCACAGGCACCACGGTGCGGGTCTACTTCCGCCTGCCCTGACCCCGGTGGCCCGTCCGCGTCAGCGAGCGGTCTGACCCCGGTGGCCCATCCGCGTCAGCGGGCGGTCTGACCCCGGTGACCCATCCGCGTCAGCGGGCGGTCTGACCCCGGTGACCCGTCCGCGTCAGCGGGCGGTCTGACCCCGGTGGCCCGTCCGCGTCAGCGGGCGGTCTCGCCCATCCGGTACCCCTCTGCGGGCGAGAACCGCGCCGTCACGCTGAACCGGTCGCCGCGCACGAGGGTGTGCCGCCACTCCACGGCCTGCGCGCCCGCGAGCCCGAGTCGGTCGATCGCGAACGCCGCCACCTCCGGGCCCGTGCCGAGCAGCTCGCGCTCCGCGTCGCCCGGTACGACGGCGCGCAGGTGCTCGTGGCCGCCGGTCACCCGGATCCCGCATCGAGCCGCGTACTCGTCGTAGAGAGCGGTGCGGGCGAAGTCGGCGTCGAGCAGCGGGGCGGCCAGCCGCTCGGGCATCCACACCCGGTCGATGGCCAGGGGCTCCTCGTCCGAGAAGCGCAGCCGCTCCAGGTGCACCAGCGGCGTCGACTCCTCCAGACCCAGCCGCGCGGCCACCACCCCGTCCGCCCGGACGTCCAGCGTGCGCACCACGTTGCGCTGCACCCGCCCGGTCGCCTCGACCGACTGGAACAGGCTGTACGGGGTGCCCAGCGGCTGCGCGATCTCCGTCGGGGACGCCAGGCGCGGCGGCCGGCCGCGCTCGGCGACGACGAGCCCCTCCTCGCGCAGGCGGCGCAGCGCCTCCCGCACGGTGTGCCGGCTGACCCGGTACTCGGCGACGAGCGCCAGCTCGCCAGGGAACGCGGTGCTGAACTCCCCCGCACCCAGCCGCCGACGCAGGTCCGCGAGCAGCTGCACCCAGAGCGGGGTGGCGCCGCGCCGGTCCAGCTCATGAGCACCGACCGGTTCGACACGTGCGGTCATCGGGTACTCACGCGTCCAGTCTAGTTAGTCGACGAGCTCGTCCAACGCCCGCTGCTCCAGGTCCACCCACCGGCGCTCCCGTGCCCGCGCCTCCTCGATCTCCTTCTCGTCGAGCTG
>JAEUJO010000149.1 GCA_016794615.1 Pseudonocardia sp.
GGCCCGTCGCGGTGGGCGTCGATCAGGCGCTGCACGGCACCGAGGTCGACGAGGTGGTCGGCCTGCGAGTCGCGCACGATGCCGCGCGCCCAGTCGTACATCTCGTCGCGCAGCCAGTGCCGGATCGGCACCGGGAAGCCCAGCTTGCGCCGGTGCAGCACGTGCCCGGGAACGATGCCCTCGAGGGCGTGGCGGAGAGCCAGTTTCGTCGTCCCCTCCGCCACCTTCGCCGAGCGCGGCAGCGTCGACGCGACGGCGAACACCTCGGGATCGAGGAACGGCACCCGCAGCTCCAGCGAGTTCGCCATCGTCATCTTGTCCGCCTTGACGAGGATGTCGCCGCGCAGCCAGGTGAACAGGTCGACGTGCTGCATCCGCGCTACCGGATCCCAGTCGACGGACTCGGCGTAGTGCGCCGCGGTGATGTCGGTGTGCCCGCGCCGCGGGTCGTAGCGGTGTAGGACGCCCCGGAGCTGGTCGTCCCGGAAGATCCGGGCGTTGCCGTAGTAGCGCTGCTCCAGCGGCAGCGCGCCGCGGCGCAGCAGGTCCTTGCCGCGCATGCCCTCCGGCAGGTGCCGCGACGCCTCGCCGAGCAGCCCGCGCAGCGCGCCCGGCACCTTCTCGAACGGCGCCAGCGACAGCGGCTCCTTGTAGATCGTGTAGCCGCCGAACAGCTCGTCCGCACCCTCCCCGGACAGCACCACCTTGACGTGGCGGCGGGCCTCGCGGGCGATGAACCAGAGCGGCACCAGGGCGGGGTCGGCCACCGGGTCGTCGAGGTACCAGACGATCAGCGGCAGCGCGTCCATCATCTCGTCCGGCTTGACCGTGCGGACGACGTGCCGGACGCCGATCGCCGCGGCCGACTCGGCGGCGACGTCCACCTCCGAGTAGCCCTCGCGCTCGAAGCCCGTGGTGAACGTGATCAGGTCCGGGTTGTGCTCCTTCGCCAGCGCCGCGATGGCCGTGGAGTCGATCCCGCCGGAGAGGAACGCGCCCACGGTGACGTCGGCGCGCATGTGCTTGGCCACCGAGTCGCGCAGGACGTCGGCCACCGCGGTGGCGGCGGCCCGCCCGGTGGGTCCGGTCTCGGTGAACCGGGGGGTGAAGTAGCGCTCCTGCTCCACCTCGCCGCCGGGCCGGACCGTGAACGAGCAGCCCGACTCGATCCGCCGCACCGACCGGTGCAGGGTCGCGGGCTCCGGCACGTACTGCAGGATCAGGTAGTGCTGCAGGGCGGGCTCGTCCAGGCCGCCGGGTGGGCCCTCGGGCAGGCCGAGGGCACCGGTCAGCTCCAGCAGGCTCTTCTTCTCGCTCGAGAACGCGACACCGCTCGGACCGGCGGCCATGAACAGCGGCTTGATCCCGAACGGGTCGCGCGCACCGAACAGCACCCGCTCCCGGGCGTCCCAGATGAGGAACGCGAACATCCCGCGCAGGCGCGCCACCGACGACGGGCCCCAGTGGTGGTAGGCGGCGACGATCGCCTCGGTGTCACCGTCGGTTGCGAACGTCGCCCCGTGCTCGCGGGCCAGCTCGTCCCGCAGCTCGAGGTAGTTGTAGATCTCGCCGTTGAACACGATTGTGTAACGGCCGTCGTCGTAGTGCAGCGGCTGGTGCGAGCCGGCCACGTCGATGATCGACAGCCGGTTGAACCCGAATACGACGTCCGGATCGTGCCACGTGCCGCTTTCGTCCGGGCCGCGATGGCGCGCACAGCGCAGGGCCGCCGCGACGGGACCTGCTCGCCGGTCCGCGTCCGCACCGGAGGTCAACAGTCCCAGTAGCCCGCACACGGCTACCGAGTATGCCGAGCGGGTCCGACACGACGGCGCGCCGCACCCGAGAGGCGCACAGGGGGTGTGCTCGGCTACTCTCCCGACAGGCCGTAGAAGGTGCGTCGCGACCTGGGACGACGGCCACCCCGTCGGACGGGGCTCGGGTGGTAGCCAAGGCTGTGGGACGAGTCGAGGGAGCGCGAGCAGTGGGCCGAGCACAGCGCGGGGGGTACCGCAGCGGGTTCGGGCGGGCGGCGAAGCTCGCGGCACTGGCCGCGGCGGTGGTGCCGCTCACCGCGGGGTGCTCGGTCGACGAGGTCCTGCGGTTCGGATGGCCGGTCGGGGTGACGCCCCAGGCCACGCACATGCGCGAGTTCTGGACCTGGTCCTGCATCGCGGCGCTGGTGATCGGGGTGATCGCCTGGACCGCGATGTTCTGGGCGATGATCGTCTACCGCAAGCGTGCGGGCGAGTCGGACGTGCCTCCCCGGCAGACGCAGTACAACCTGCCCATCGAGGTCATCTTCACGGTCGTCCCGACGATCATCGTGGCGGTGCTGTTCGCGTTCACCGTGCAGGTGCAGAACGACGTCGTGGGCGAGGACCCGTCGCCGGACCTCAAGGTGGACATCGTCGCGTTCCAGTGGAACTGGCAGTTCACCTACCCCGACTCGCGGACGCCCGCGGGTGCCCCGGTCAGCACGATCGGCACGGCCGACACGATCCCGCTCCTGGTGCTGCCGACGAACCAGTCCATCCAGTTCACCCAGCGCAGCAACGACGTGATCCACAGCTTCTGGGTGCCGGACTTCCTGTTCAAGCGCGACGTCTTCCCGATGCCGGAGAAGAACGACCAGGAGTCCGTCTGGCGGATCACGCAGATCGACCACGAGGGCGCCTTCGTCGGCCGGTGCGCGGAGCTGTGCGGCGCCTACCACTCGATGATGAACTTCGAGGTGCGGGCGCTGAACCCGGACCTGTTCGCCCGGTACATGCAGCTGCGGCAGCAGGTCAACCCGACGACGAAAGCCCCGTACACCGCGGGCGAGGCGCTGCAGACCCTGAACTGCGGGCAGTGGTGCGCGCCGGAGGCGATCACCACGTACCCGTTCCAGACGAACCGCACCGTGCGGTCGGCGGCCCAGCCGCCGACCGGCAGCTGAGCCCCGGGAGGGAGTCCACATGAGGGTCGAGGCCCGGATCTTCGAGCTCCTGACGGTCTTCTTCTTCGGCATCGGGACGCTCTACCTGATCCTCTCGAAGGAGCCGGCCGGCAGCGCCGCGCTGTACCTGACCGGTGGCCTGGCGCTGATCGTCGGCACCTACTTCCGGTTCGTCGCCCGCCGTCTCGACGCACCGCGGCCCGAGGACAACCCGGCCGGGGAGGTCGCGGACGGCGCGGGTGACGTCGGCTTCTTCTCACCAGGGAGCTACTGGCCGATCATTCTGGCCGGCGCGGTGGCGCTCACCGCGCTCTCGCTGGCGTTCATGTACTTCTGGGCCGTGGCGATCTCGCTCGTCCTCGTGCTGATCGCCGTCGGCGGCCTGCTGTTCGAGTACCACATCCACCCGGCCGACCACTGACGTCCCGCTGACGGGCAGGGGCCACGGCGCGATCGCCGTCGCCCCCGGCCGGTGTCGCGATCAGCCGGAGCTCGGGGTCAGGGGCACGCGACGCACGTGTCCGCCACCGGGGCGATCTGCGCAGGTGCGGTGAGGAGCGGGCCATCGTGCGGCGTGCCGTCCCGATTGCCCGGGGGGACGTAACCCCGCAGGCCCGGGACCCGACATCTCCCGCGACAGTGTTACGCCGCACCCCCAGGACGAGGGGGACCGCGCGCCCCCGATGGCGGCTCACGGGGTCGGTGCGGTTCCGCGAGTCTGGTGGTCGCAGGTGGCCGAGTTCGGCGGGGGGAACCGGAAAGATGCCCGACATCGATCAGCGCCGGGGCGTCGAGGATCGCGGTGCGGACCGCTCCGGTCCTGCCCGGGGCACGGCCGTTCGGATCGGCCGTACCGCAGCCACGGGATGGGCGCTCGCCTCGGTCCTGGTCGTCGCCGGGTTCGGCACGGCGATGGGTGCCACGCCGGTCGCCGTCGCGCAGCCCGTCGCGGTCGCCGACACCACGGACACCGCCGGGACCTCCACCGGGGTCATCGGCCTCGACCCCCTCGCCCTGCTGCCGACGGCAGATCCGGTCAGCCCGTCCGCGGTACTGCCGGACCTGCCGACGATCGGCCCGGCGCCCTCGCCGCCCGCCCCGGCGCCCTCGCCGCCCGCCACGGAGGCCGCCGCACCGCAGCCCGGCGGGGTCGTCGACCCGGTCCCCGGGGCCCAGCTGCGCCGAGCGGAGTTCACGACGGACGCGCCGGACGTCCGCGCCGCCGCCGCCATCAGGACGGCGCTCGCCCAGATCGGGCTCCCGTACGTCTGGGGCGGCAACGGGCCCACCAACGGCGACGCCGGCTTCGACTGCTCGGGCCTGACGACCTTCAGCTACTCGAGCGCGGGCGTGCCACTGCCGCGCACCGCGCACACCCAGTACAACACCGGCCCGCACGTCCCCGACGGCGCACCGCTGCAGCCCGGCGACCTCGTGTTCTACGGGACGACGGCGCGCGTGCACCACGTCGGCATGTACCTCGGCGCCGGCCGCATGGTCAACGCCCCGACGTTCGGCAAGCCGGTGCAGGTCGCCTTCTACCGCTACTCGGGCGACGACTACCTCGGCGCCACCCGTCCGGCCGCCTCACCCGGCTCGCTGACGAGCGGCTTCCTGCCGTACGTCGACCCCGCCACGCTGCCGGCCGTGCCGCCCTCGGCCCCGGAGCAGGTCTTCACCGCCCCGACGGCGCCGATGGTCGCGCTGCCCCAGCCCGGCGACCCGGCCCCGCCCGAGCAGGTGTCGGCCGCCCAGTCGGTCCAGGAGGCCGCTGCCGTGTCGGTGGAGGCCGCGGCCGTGCGGCCGGCGGCCGTCGCCGGAACCACGACGTCGACCTCCGCC
>JAEUJO010000150.1 GCA_016794615.1 Pseudonocardia sp.
GGCTGCACCGACCCCGGTCGCCCTGCGACAGCGGGGATGGGGCGCGGCGACAGGCGGGTCGACGGCCCGCCTGCCCGGACACCGTTCGACGGCACCGGCAGGTGGTGTCAGACCGGTGCCACCTCGTAGATGTGCCCCGCCGTCCGCAACCGGTCGACCAGGACCGTGCCCAACGCGGTCGCCGGGGTCAGGGAGCCGGCGCGGTCCGGCAGGCGCTCGCCGTCCAGCGCCAGGGCCAGACCGCTCTGCCCGAGCATCACCGCCGTCGCGGCGTAACCCGGGTCGCCACGGCCCCGGATCTCGGCGTGGTACCGGGCGCCGCTCTCGGTCCCCGCGTCGACCGCCATGCGGAACCACCCGCGCTCGCGGGCGGTCGCGGTCGGCCCTGTGCCGGGCGCGGGCAGGACGCGGTCGAGCAGGGCCCGGGCCGGTGGGACGGCCATCGCGGTCAGGAACGCGAACAGCCCGCCGGTGATCCCGACCGCGGCCGCCGCACCGAGCGGCCCGCGCCCGGCGCCCATCACCTCCGCGTACCGCAGCGTGCGACCGTAGGCGAAGCCCTGCAGGGCATTGCTGCGGCGCACGATCCGCGTGTTGAACGCCGCCATGAGGAACGGGGCGGTCCAGCGGCCGTCCGTCGTCCGCGCGGGGCGGCCGGCGTCGGGCGGCTGCGGCACATCCGGCTCCGCGGCGCGGTCCGGGCTCAGCGCGAACGGGTCGGCGGCCAGCCGGCGCGCTGCCGGGTCGCGGCGCATCGTGTCGACCTGCACGCGGATCGAGTCGATCGTCCCGCCGCTGAGGCCGCCGCGGGCGGTCGCGACGAGCCGCACGTCGCCGAGCCCGCCGGCACCGTCGGCGGTCGCACGCTCGTGCAGCAGGAGGACGGCGAGGTCCGACGGGACCGAGTCGTAGCCGCAGGCGTGCACGATCCGCGCGCCGGTCTTCCGGGCGACGGCGTCGACGCGGTCGATCGCCTCGCGGACGAACAACACCTCGCCGGTCAGGTCCGCGTAGTGCGTCCCGGCCCGCGCGCAGGCCTCGACCAGCGGTAGCCCGTGCCTGGAGTACGGGCCGACGGTCGTGACGACCGACCGCGTGGCGGTCGCGAGAGCGGCGAGCGACGCCGGGTCGGTCGCGTCCGCAGCGAGGAGGGGCCACTCCCGACCGCCCGGCAACCGGGCCCGGACCGCTGCCAGCTTCTCCCTCGACCGCCCGGCGAGCGCGATCCGGGTCCCCGGCGGAGCGTGCGCGGCCAGGTGTGCGGCCGTCAACGCCCCGACGTACCCGGTGGCGCCGTATACGACGAGGTCGAAGCTCCGCGAGTCCTCCGGCACCTGCCCATCCTGCCCGGTCGCCCGGCGCCCCGCCGCGCCGCGCCGCGCCGCGCCACATGCAGCGAAAGCGGCGTTCAGTGCGTTCAGTGCACCCAAAGCCGCTTTCGCTACATCCCGGCCGCCCGGCGCCCCGCCCGGCCCCCGCGCCCCACCGCCCGGCCCCACACCCCGCGCCCCGCCGCGCCACATGCAGCGAAAGCGGCGTTCAGTGCGTTCAGTGCACCCAAAGCCGCTTTCGCTACATCCCGGCCGCCCCGCGTCCCGCGCCCCGCCCGCCTACACGTTGCGCCGGTACTGACCCCCGACCTCGAAGAACGCGCCCGTCAGCTGCCCCAGCGAGCACACCCGCGCCGCGCGCATCAGCTCGTCGAACACGTTCCCCCCACCGGTCGCCACGTCCTGCAACCGGCGCAGCGCCGCCGCCGCCTCGGTGGCGTGGCGGGCGTGGAAGTCGTCGAGCCGGTCGAGCTGCGACTGCTTCTCCTGCTCCGTCGCCCGCGCCAGCTCGACCTCGGGCGGCGCGGCGGCGATCTCGCGGACGAAGGTGTTCACCCCGACGATCGGCAGCGACCCGTCGTGCTTGCGGTGCTCGTAGAGCATCGACTCGTCCTGGATCCGCCCGCGCTGGTAGCCGGTCTCCATCGCGCCCAGCACCCCGCCGCGCTCGGCGATGCGGTCGAACTCGGCGAGCACGGCCTCCTCGACCAGGTCCGTGAGCTCGTCGACGACGAACGCCCCCTGCAGCGGGTTCTCGTTCGCCGACAGGCCCCACTCCTTGCCGATGATCAGCTGGATCGCCATCGCGCGCCGGACGGATGCCTCCGTCGGCGTGGTGACCGCTTCGTCGAACGCGTTGGTGTGCAGCGAGTTCGCGTTGTCGTAGAGCGCGCACAACGCCTGCAGCGTGGTGCGGATGTCGTTGAAGTCCATCTCCTGCGCGTGCAGTGAGCGCCCACTCGTCTGGATGTGGTACTTGAGCTTCTGGCTGCGCTCGTTGGCGCCGTACTTGTTCTTCATCGCCACCGCCCAGATGCGGCGGGCGACGCGGCCGATCACCGAGTATTCGGGGTCCATGCCGTTGGAGAAGAAGAAGCTCAGGTTGGGCGCGAAGTCGTCGATGTGCATGCCGCGCGCCAGGTAGGACTCCACGTAGGTGAAGCCGTTGGACAGCGTGAAGGCGAGCTGGCTGATCGGGTTGGCGCCGGCTTCGGCGATGTGATAGCCGGAGATCGACACCGAATAGAAGTTCTGGATGTTGTTGTGGACGAAGAA
>JAEUJO010000203.1 GCA_016794615.1 Pseudonocardia sp.
TGCTCCTCGAGCCGGTCCGCGGTGTCGACGACGAGGTGGAACGACAGGTCGAAACCGGACACCGCACCCTCGTCGAGCGGCACCGAGTGACGGAACATCGCGACGCCCTCCACGGCGACCAGCCCGCCGACGACCGACACCGCGGCGAGCTGCAACAGCTCGTCGAGATCCGCGTCGTCCACCTTGCAGATCGGCGACGCGATCTGGGCCCACGGCTCCCCGTCCGCGCCGGTGGCCCGGCGGACGACGACGAGCTGCGTCCGGTCGCCGGTGGTGGGCAGGTTGAACCAGAGCTCATCCCCGGACTGGCGCATCACCTCGTAGCGCACCCGCACGTACGAGACCAGGTCGTCCCAGCCTGCCACGTCGCCACCATCCTCTCGTCACCGCGGACCGTACCGCGGCGTGGGCGGGCGGTCGCGCACGCCCGGCTACCGTCGCAACGTGCGAGTACTGCTGGTCGAGGATGAGGCTCCGCTGGCGGAGATGGTGCGGCGCGGGCTCGCCGCGGAGGGCTATGCCGTGCAGGTGGCCCACGACGGGATCTCCGGGCTCGTCGCCGCCGGCTCCGGCCGCCACGACGTCGTGGTGCTCGACATCATGCTGCCCGGGCTCTCGGGCTACCGGGTGCTGGAGCGGATGCGCGCGGACGGCAACTGGACGCCGGTGCTGATGCTCACCGCCAAGGACGGCGAGTACGACGAGGCCGACGCCTTCGACCTCGGCGCCGACGACTACCTCGTCAAGCCGTTCTCGTTCGTCGTCCTGCTCGCCCGCCTGCGCAACCTGCTCCGCCGCGCCGGTGACGCGCGGCCCAACGTCCTGCAGGTCGGCACGCTGCGGCTGGACCCGGCCCGGCACCGTGTGCACCGCGCCGACACCGAGATCACCCTGACCCCGCGCGAGTTCGGCGTGCTGGAGCACCTCATGCGGCACGCGGGCGAGGTCGTCACGAAGACCGACATCCTGCGCGCCGTCTGGGACGCACACTACGAGGGCGAGGTCAACGTCGTGGAGGTCTACGTCGGCTACCTGCGCCGTAAGATCGACACCCCGTTCGGGACGTCGAGCATCGAGACGCTGCGCGGGGTGGGCTACCGGATGGCGGACCCGACCCCGGCCTGATCTCGGGACCGGCGAGTGACGACCGCTCCGGGCGTCTCTCAGACGGTCGACGGACTCGGCACCGGGCTGGGCCGCCGCACCGACGTCGACCCCGCCACCGTCTCGGGCGCAGGCTGCTCCTCCGGCAGCGGGAGCCGCACCCGGAACAGGGCCCCGCCGAGCGGGCTGCCGACGACGTCCACCGTGCCGCCGTGCGCCGCGACCACCTCGGCGACGATCGCGAGCCCCAGCCCCGCACCGCCGTCCGCGCGGGCGCGGGCATCGTCGAGACGGACGAACCGCTCGAACACGCGCGCCCGCTGGTCGGTCGGCACGCCCGGCCCGTCGTCCGCGACGTCCAGCGCCGCGTACCGCCCGGCGGGCCGCACCGAGACCACCACCATCGAGCGGGCGTGCCGGCAGGCGTTGTCGACGAGGTTGCGCACGACCTGGGCGAGCTGCCCCCGGTCACCGACGACCCGCACGTGCGCGGCCTCGATCCGGGGGACGATCCGGCCCGCAGGCCGCAGCCGCTCCGCCTCGGCCACCTCGTCCAGGTCGACGTCCTCGAACCGCGGCCGCAGACCGCTCTCATCGGCACGGGCGAGCAGCAGCAGCGCGTCGACCAGCCGACCCAGCCGCGCGGTCTCGCCACGCAGGGCGGTGACCGTGTCGCGGTCGGCGGCCGGTCCGGAGCCGTCGCGCGCGAGCAGCTCCAGGCCGGTCGCGATCGTCGCCAGCGGGCTGCGCAGCTCGTGGCTCGCGTCCGCGACGAACCGGCGCTGCACGGCCAGGCCCGCCTGCAGGCGGGCGAGCATCTCGTTCATGGTCTCGGCGAGCCTGCCGACCTCGTCCCGGGCCGGGGGCACCGGAACGCGGACCGACGGGTCGCGGGTCGTCGCGACCCGCGCGCGGATGGCCTCGACCGGGCGAAGGGCCCGCCCCGCCGCGAGGTAGGTGACGATCCCGGTGATCAGCACCAGCAGCGGGATCCCGATCAGCACCAGGTGGAAGACGGTGTCGACGGCCTCGTGCACGTTCCCCAGCGGCTGTGCGGCGTAGACGACGAGGTCGCGGCCCTTCACCGACGTCCCGTGGGCGACGACCATGACGTCCTCGGTCGTCTCGGGATCGGTCTGCTTGATCCCGTCCCGGTGGGTCACCGACGCCTTCGGCACGACCTCGGTGTCACCCGGACCGGGCAGCACCGACGCCATCGGCTTCATCGACCACAGCGGGTTCGAGGCACCGATGACCTCGATGTCGCCGTCGTCGCCGTCGTCGCCGTCGTCCCGCACCACCTGGATCAGGTCGCCGCGCTCGGCGGTGGCGTCGACGGCGTTCTGCTTCACGTCGTCCTCGAAGTTCGCCGCGACCCGCTGGGCCACCACCTCGGCCTGCTGCTTGGCGGTGTCCTCGAGCGAGCTGCGCAGCAGCCGGTCGGTGAGCAGGACGAGGGCGGCACCGGCGAGCAGCAGCACGACGGCCACCGAGAGGGCGGCCGCGAGGGAGGTGACCACCCGCACACCCAGCCGGGCACGCAGCCAGCCGAGGGCGCCGGACACGCGATCGAGGGTATCCGGGGTCGGCCAAGACCGGGCTGAGAGCGGACACCCGCGCGATGAGTGGACGAGGGTGCCCCTCGGGGGAGCTCGCCCGAGCCGCGCGGGTCGGATGATCGTTGCGAGCGTCGCGCCGGGGCTGTGACCGCAGCCGTCAAGCCACGCTCGCGGTCGAGTCGCCCCGGTGATCCGCGCCAACGTCACGGCGCGGTGACGACGATCTTCCCCGCCTCCTCGCGGACCGGGTACGTGCGCACGGCGCGGTCGCCGTTGAGGCACGTGCCGTCGGCCAGCGAGAAGGTGTGGCTGTGCAGCGGGCAGATCACCTTCTTCGCGTCGAACTGCCCGTCCGCCAGCGGACCACCCGAGTGCGGGCAGACGGCGTCGACGGCCCGCAGTTCGCCCGACCGCAGCCGGAACACCGCCACCATCCGGTCACCCACTGCGAAGGCGCGCGCGCCGCCCGGCGGCAGCTCGTCGCTCGGCGCCACCGCATGTCCCGTGATCTCCGATGTGGTCATGCCTGCGCCCCCTCGAACACTCCGCCCGCCGACGGGCCGCGACCCGCCGACGACGCCTGCAGGCTCCCGTCGGGCGCGCGCCCGACCGGCACGATCGGCAGCGGGACCAGCGGGAGGTTGTTCGCGAACTGCCCCGGCCCCGACGGCTCGGGCCCGTCCTGCCACGGGTCGCGGTAGGCGTCGACGGCGGCCTGCATCCGCTCCTCCAGGCCGCCGACGATCCCGTCGCGGTCGGCGACCAGGATCGCCTTGAGCTCGTCGAGCCCCACGCGCGGCACGAAGTCGTACGTGCGCTCCAGCCACTTGCCGTTCTCGCGGTAGTACTGCATGAACACCCCGGCGAGCCGGACCACCTCGTCGTGCCCGGTCACGGTGGCGAGCACGTCACCGCGGCGGACCGACGCCCCGGCCGCGCCGCCGATCACCAGGTCCCACCGGTCGTCGCCCACCGCGACCACCCCGACGTCCTTGACCAGCGCCTCCGAGCAGTTGCGCGGGCAGCCAGCCACGGCGAGCTTCATCTTCGCCGGGCTCTCCAGCCCCTGGTAGGTCTGCTCGAGGCGCACCGCCAGCGTGGTCGAGTCGCCCAGCCCGAAGCGGCAGTAGTCGGTGCCGACGCAGCTCTTCACGGTGCGGAACGACTTGCCGTACGCGTATCCCGACGGCATGTCGAGGTCCGCCCACACTCCGGGCAGGTCCTCCTTGCGCACGCCCAGCAGGTCGATCCGCTGCCCGCCGGTGATCTTGATCATGGGTACGGAGTACTTGTCCGCGACGTCCGCGATCCGCCGCAGCTCGGCGGCGGTCGTGATGCCGCCCTTGATCTGCGGGACGACGGAGAACGTGCCGTCGCGCTGGATGTTCGCGTGCACCCGGTCGTTGATGAACCTCGCGTCGTTCTCGTTGACGAACTCGCCGTTCCACACCACCCGCAGCAGCGAGGTCAGCGGCATCTTCGCCCCCGCGTCCTCGCCCTCGGGGGCCAGCGCCGCGAGCACCGCCGACACCGACCGCAGGTTCTGCTCCCTGATCGCCGCGATCAACGTCGGCTTGTCCATCGGGATGGCCGGGACGTACCAGCTCGCGCTCTCGTCGACCCCGACCTCGCCGCCGGACTCGGCGACCGCCCATTCGACGATGTCGCGGACCAGCGGCGTGCACGCCCCGCAGCCCTTGCCGGCCCGGGTGGCGTTCATGCAGCCCGCGACGCTGTGCTCGCCGGCCCGCACGCACGCGACCAGATCGCCCTTGGCCACGCCGTTGCAGTTGCACACCTGCACCGAGTCGTCCATCTCGGCCGCGCCCTGCTCCTCGCTCGGCCCGCCGAGCTCGAAGAGCATCCCGACGCGTTCCTCGGGCAGCGGCAGCCCGCGGTCGAAGCTCTGGGTGAGGAACGCGACCTTCTTGGTGTCGCCGAGCAGCATCGCGCCGATCAGCTTGCCGTCGCGGATGACCACCGACTTGTAGACGCCGCGCTTGGGCTCGGCGAAGCGGACGAACTCGTCGTCCGCCCGCTCGGGCCCCTTCACCCCCATCGACGCCACGTCCACGCCCGCCACCTTGAGCTTGGTGGCGATCCGCGAGCCGTGATAGGCGGCCTTCGGGTTCGTGCCGGTGAGGTGCTCGGCGAGGACGACCGCCTGCTCCCACAGCGGCGCGACCAGCCCGTAGACCTCGCCGCGGTGCTGGGCGCACTCGCCGACGGCGTAGATGTCGGGGTCGTCGACCGAGCACATCTGGTCATCGGTGACGATCGCGCGCTCGACCGTCAGCCCCGAGATGACCGCGAGGCCGACGTTGGGCCGGATCCCGGCGGTGACCACGACCATGTCGCAGTCGAGCGACGTGCCGTCCTTGAACACGACGGCACTCACCCCGCCGCCCGCCGCGCGCAGCCCGGTGGTCCGCTTGCCGGTGTGCACGTGCATGCCCGTGCGCTCGAGGACCGTGCGCAGGATGCCGCCGGCCTCCTCGTCGAGCTGCTGGTTCATCAGCACCGGCCCGGCCTGCACGACGTGTACCTCGTGCCCGTGCTGCATCAGCCCGTAGGCCGCTTCAAGGCCGAGCAGGCCGGCGCCGATGACGACGGCGGTGCGGCTCTCGGCGGCGTAGTCGAGCATCGCGGTGGTGTCGTCGAGGGTGCGGAACCCGAAGACCCCCGGGGTGAGCGTCTTGTCGTCGACCCACATGCCGTCCATCGGCGGGAAATAGGTGCGGCTGCCCGTCGCGACGATCAGCTTGTCGTACGCCTCGATCGTGCCGTCGTTGCCGAAGACCTTCTTCGCGAAGCGGTCCACCCGCACGACCCGCACGCCCGAGTGCAGGGTGATGTCGTTCTCGGCGTACCAGTCCAGCGGGTTGAGGTAGATCTCTCCGAGATCGTCAGGGCTCGCCTCGCCCGCGAGGACGTGGCTGAGCATGATCCGGTTGTAGTTCCCGTACGGCTCGTCGCCGAACATCGTGATCCGGAACCGCTCGCCGCCGCCGCGTTCGAGGATCTCCTCGACGGTGCGGGCGCCTGCCATACCGTTGCCGACGACGACCAGGTGCTCCTTCACCCCGGACGTCATCTCAGACCTCCACCAGCCCCAGGTCGGCCACGAGGGTGCCGCTCAGCCCCTCGCGCGCGGCGAGGTGCAGCTCCAGCACGGTGCCGTCGTCGAGGTCCTCGACGACGGCGAGTTGCACGTGGACGGCGGCGCAGGCACCGATCGGGAAGTAGCGCATCGGGGCGCCGTCGCGCAGGAGCACGACGGTGACCAGCTCGTCCGTGCTGTTCCCTCCGCGGAAGTACAGTGGTTGGGTGGTGATCCCCATCGGCACCGTGTAGCTCAGCGAGTCGTGCACGGGCACGGGCTTGTCGACGCCCCGGCCCTCGAACGGGAAGATCCCCTGCAAGAAGCGGGGTGTGCTGTGCATCGCTGTCTCCTCGTTGCCGGATGTGGTGGGGGGAGTCGGGTGGGCGACCTTCTCGACGGCCACGGGGCAGGTCTTGAACTCCGGCATCCGTGACGTCGGGTCGAGCACGTCGCTGGTCAGGACGTTCACGCCGCTCCAGTGGAACGGCACGAACACCGTGTCCGGCCGGATGCCCGGGTCGAGCCGGGCGTCGAGCACCGTGCTGCCCCGCGGCGTCGACAGGCGCACCGGGTCGCCGTCGCCGACGCCGTGCCGCCGAGCCAGCTCGGGGTGCAGCTCGACGTACGGGCGGGGCGCGGCCGCGGCGAGCGTCGGGCTGCGCCGGGTCTGGGTGCCCGACTGGTACTGCGACCGGGCGCGGCCGGTGGTCAGCAGGTACGGGTGCGCGTCCTCGGGCTGCTCGGCGGCGAGCCGGGGACGCACCGCGACGAAGTTCGCGCGCCCGTCCGGGGTGGCGAAGCGGTCGAGGAACATGCGCGGAGTGCCCGGGTGGTCCTCGGCGGGACACGGCCAGTGCAGCTCCTCGCCCGCGGCCAGGCGCCCGTAGGTGACGCCCGCGTAGTCGGCGACGCCGCCCGCCGACGCCCGCCGCAGCTCGGCGAAGACCGCTTCCGGTTCCGTCGGGAACAACGAGCCCCGGCCGAGCCGGTCCGCGATCCCCCGCCATATCTCCAGATCGCTGCGCACCCCGGGCGGCGGGTCGACGGCGCGGCGGCGCAGCAGCACCCGGCCCTCGGGGTTGGTCATCGTGCCGCTCTCCTCGGCCCACTGCGTGGTGGGCAGGACGACGTCGGCGAGCTGCGCGGTCTCGGACAGGAAGATGTCGGTGACGGCCAGGAAGTCCAGGGCCCGCAACCGTTCCTCGACGTGGCGCGCGTTCGGCGCGCTCACCACCGGGTTCGACGCGCTGACCAGCAGGGCGCGCACGTCGCGGCCCAGCGTGTCCAGCAGCTCGTAGGCGCTCACGCCCGGCCCGGGCAGCTCGTCGGGGTCGACGCCCCACACCGCGGCAACGTGCGCGCGGTCGGCCGGGTTCCTCAGCGAGCGGTAGCCGGGCAGCTGGTCCGCCTTCTGCCCGTGCTCGCGGCCGCCCTGCCCGTTGCCCTGGCCGGTGATCGTCCCCCAGCCGTTGCCGGGGCCCCGGCCGGGCAGGCCGAGCGCCAGCGCGAGGTTGATCCACGCCTGGGCGGTGTCCGTGCCGTCGGCGTGCTGCTCGACCCCGCGGGCGGTGAGGATCATCGCCGTCGGTGCCGCGGCCAACGCGCGGACCAGGTCGTACAGGTCGGGCACGGCGATGCCCGTGACCCGCTCGACCCGGTCCGGCCAGTAGGCGCGGACGGCGCGACGCACGGCGTCGAACCCGTTGGTGCGCGTGGCGACGTACTCCTCGTCGACCAGGTCCTCCCGGATCGCGATGTGCAGCAGGCCGTTGGCCAGCGAGAGGTCGGTGTCGGGCAGCGGTTGCAGGTGGGTGTGGGCGAGCTCGGCGGTCGCGGTGCGGCGGGGGTCGATCACGACGTGCCGGGCACCGCGGGCGCGGCCCTCGCCGAGGAACCGCATGGCGGGCGGCATCGTGTCGGCCGGGTTGCTGCCGACGAGGACCAGCACGTCGGCTCTCGGGATGTCGTCGAGCGGGAACGGCAGGCCGCGGTCCATGCCGAACGCCCGGGTGGCGGCGGCGACCGCGGACGACATGCAGAAGCGGCCGTTGTAGTCGATGTGGCGGCTGCGCAGCGCGACGCGGACGAACTTGCCGAGCTGGTAGGCCTTCTCGTTCGTCAGCCCACCCCCGCCGAAGGCACCGACGGCGTCGCGGCCGTGCCCGGCTTGGGTGCGGGTGATCGCCGCAGCGATCCGGTCGAACGCGTCCGCCCAGCTCGCGGGGCGAAAAGGGGCGTCGCGGGAATCCCGGACGAGCGGGGTGGTGAGCCGTTCGGGATGGTCGAGCAGCTCGGTGGCGGTGGCACCCTTGATGCACAGCCCACCGCGGTTGACCGGGAAGTCGGCACGGCCGACCAGCTCGATCGATCCGTCCGGCCGGGGCGTGAGCGTGATCCCGCACTGCAAGGAGCAGTACGGGCAGTGCGTGGCGACGTCCGCGGTCACCAGGCAACCCCGGTGCGGCCGGCCGGAGGCGTACGGGGCCGCGCTGCGTCGGAGGTCGGGTCGCTCACGCCGTCCAGGGTTGGCGACCGCCGTTACGCCTCGGTTGTCCCCTCGTTACGGAGCGCTCTTTCCGCGGTTCCGGCGGGTGTGCGGGGTTTGCAGCAAGGTGGCCCTGCTCCAATCCGGTTGCAGCAGGGCCACCTTGCTGGCATCACCGGCCGAGCACGGCGCGTAACATCGCGGGCTGCCGCTGGCGTCCGCCGTCCCCACGGAGCACGATTGAGCCGCACGGCCTCTCTCACCGCAGCGAGCGGCCCCACCACGCTGCTGATCCACCAGGGAGACCCACCGTGAGCGAGCCTGCGTGCCTGCGCCCCGCACCACCCGGGCCATCGGCCACCGACCCCGTCGCCGTATCCACCGGCGTCGTCTCCGAGTCCGAGCACGAGTCGCTGCGCGCCGACATCCGGCGGCTCACCACCATGCTCGGCCGCACCCTGGCCCACCACAACGGCCCGGAGCTGCTGGAGCTGGTCGAGGAGGTCCGTGGGCTGTCGCGGCAGGCCGCGGGGAGCGGCGGAGCGGAGATCACCAACCTGCTCTGCGGGCTCGACACCGGCACCGCCGTCGCGCTCAGCCGTGCGTTCTCCCAGTACTTCCAGCTCGCCAACACCGCCGAGCAGCTGCACCGCTCGCGTGAGCTGCGCACCGTGCGCCCGCCCGAGCACCGCCCGCTGCGCGACCTGATGCAGCGGCTCGCCGCGGAGTTCCCCGGCGAGGCACGCACCGAGGTACACAACGCGCTGGAGGGCCTGGAGCTGCGGCCGGTGTTCACCGCGCACCCCACCGAGTCGTCGCGGCAGTCGGTGCTGCGGGTGCTGCGCCGGGTCGGCGAGGCCCTGGACCGCGGGGCGGACGACGACGAGGTCGGCGCGCTCGTCGACCTCCTGTGGCAGACCGACGAGATCCGCCCCGGCAAGCCGATGGTCTCCGACGAGGCCAACGCCGTCGGCTGGTACCTGGAGCAGCTCGCCCGCAACACGGTGCCGCAGCTCGTCGGCGAGTTCGAGCACGAGGCCCGGGCCGCCGGGTTCACCGTGCCGGACGGCGCGCGGCCGCTGGTGCTCGGGTCGTGGGTCGGCGGCGACCGCGACGGCAACCCGTTCGTCACGCCCGAGGTCACCCGCGAGGTCATCGCGCTGAACGCGGACCGGGCGCTGGGCATCCACCTGGAGGCGGTCGAGCGGCTGATCGACGAGCTGTCGATCTCGACCCGGGTCGTCGGCGTCTCGGAGGAGCTGCGCGGCTCGCTCGCCCGCGACCGCCGGACGCTGCCCGACGTGTACGGCCGCTACATCCGGCTCAACTCGAACGAGCCCTACCGGCTCAAGCTCTCCTACGTCCGCGCGCGCCTGGAGGCCACCCGCGCGCGGATCCGCAACGGCACCGCGCACGTCGCCGGACGCGACTACCTGGGCGCCGCGGAGTACATCACGGACCTGCAGGTGCTCGACCGCTCCCTGCGCAGCCACCTCGGCGAACGCATCGCCGGCCGCACGCTGGCCCGCACCCTGCGCGCGGCGAAGTCATTCGGCCTGCACCTGGCCGAGCTGGACATCCGCGAGCACAGCGGCAAGCACCACGCGGCGCTCGGGGCGATCTACGACGCGCTCGACGAGCTGGGCAAGCCCTACGCCGAGCTGACCCGCGCGGAGCGCACCGCGCTGCTCTCCCACGAACTGGAGCAGGGCCGCCCGCTCGTCCGCCGCCACTACGGGCTCCCGGACGGCGCCGAGGACGTGCTGGCGACCTTCGACATGCTGCACGAGGTGCAGCATCGGTACGGCAACGAGGTGTGCAGCACCTACATCGTCTCGATGTGCCAGGGCGTCGACGACCTGCTGGCCGTCACCGTGCTCGCCCGCGAGGCGTACATGGTGGAGCTCAAGCAGAACCCGCGCTCGTCGGTCGACCTCGTGCCGCTGTTCGAGACCGTCGAGGAACTCTCGCAGGCGGGCGCGCTGCTCGACGAGCTGCTCTCCGTGCCGGGCTACCGGCAGCAGGTCCGCAACCGCGGCAACCTGCAGGAGATCATGCTCGGCTACTCCGACTCCAACAAGCTCGCCGGGATCACCACCTCGCAGTGGCAGATCCACCGCGCCCAGCGCCAGCTGCGCGACGTCGCGGCGAAGCACGGGGTGCGCCTGCGGCTGTTCCACGGCCGCGGCGGGTCGGTCGGCCGTGGCGGCGGTCCTGCGGGTGAGGCCGTGATGGCGACCCCGTTCGGCACGGTGGACGCCACGATGAAGCTCACCGAGCAGGGCGAGACGATCTCCGACAAGTACTCGCTGCCAGCGCTGGCGCACGACAACCTGGAGATCCTGCTCGCCGCGACCCTCGACGCCACCCTGCTGCACACCGCGTCGCGGCTGGACCCCGCAACGCTGGAGCGGCTCGACGAGGCGATGGACCACATCAGCGAGAACGCACGCGCGGCCTACCGGCGCCTCGTCGAGGATCCCGGGCTGCCCGACTTCTTCTCGGCCGCCACACCGGTGGACGAACTGGGCCGGCTCAACGTCGGCTCGCGCCCGTCGAAGCGGCCGGGGACGTCGGCACCGACGCTGGCCGACCTGCGGGCGATCCCGTGGGTGTTCGGCTGGACGCAGACGCGGATGGTGGTGCCCGGCTGGTTCGGGTTCGGCAGCGGCCTGCGGGCGGCCCGCGAGGCCGGCTACGGCCCGGTGCTCGACGAGATGCGGTCGTGGGCGTTCTTCAGGAACCTGCTCGGCAACGTCGAGATGACGCTGGCGAAGACGGACCTGCGGATCGCCGAGTTCTACGTGTGCAACCTGGTGGAGCCGGGGCTGCAGCACATCTTCGACGTCATCCGCGCCGAGCACGAGACGACCGTCCGCGAGGTGCTGCGGCTGCTCGGGACGACGACGCTGCTGGCGCGGCACCCGGTGCTGCGCAACACGTTGGCCGTGCGGTCGGGCTACCTGGAGCCGCTGCACCACCTGCAGGTGGAGCTGCTGGCGCAGCGCCGCAAGGCGCCCGACCCGGACGGCGACCTGAACCGGGCGCTGCTGCAGACGGTGAACGGCATCGCGGCGGGGTTGCGCAACACGGGCTGAGCGGTGATGGGCCGGGCTCATCCCTCCGCGGGACTGCCGAGAGTCAGGAGTGCGTGGCAGGAGGTGCGCATGATCTCGGTCGCCTCCCGCGCCGCGGCCTCGATCACTGCTGGGGAGCCGGTGCGCTCACCGAGCAGGGCGCTGACCGCCGCGCCGATGGACTCGTCCTGAGCGGTGGTGTCCAGCGCGGGAACGAGCTCCCGGCGGACCAGCATCTCCAGGAAACCCAGGACGAGCACCTGAAGAGCGAACGCCTGCCGGTCGGAGTCGCCGTCGTGGATCAGCTCGTGGCGCCGCCAGAGCGGCAGCAGAGCTCGCAGGAGCCCCGGCAGCCCGTGGGTGCGGATGATCGCCTCGACGCGCGGGGTGTCGGCGAGCACACCCAGCAGGTCGGTGTCACGGGTCTGCATCGCGCGGGCCAGGCGGCTGCGCAGCGCCGCGCGGACGAGGTGCGGGACCAGCCGGTGCGGGCGCACCAGCTCGGGATCGGCGGCCACGGCGGCGGTGACGTCGTCGAGCACCGCGGCGATGCTGTGCACCGCGAGGGTCAGGAACAGGTCTTCCTTGGTGGTCCAGTACAGGTAGACCGTGCCCTTGCCGACGTGGGCGCGCTCGGCCACCTCGGCGAT
>JAEUJO010000018.1 GCA_016794615.1 Pseudonocardia sp.
GCCGGGATCAGCGGGCGCCGGGGACCGGGATCAGCGGGGGCCGGGATCAGCGGCGGTATCCTCCGACCGTGCCGCGCTACGACTTCCGCTGCCGCCAGTGCTCCACCACCTTCGAGATCGACCGCCCCATGGCCGCCGCCGGTGATCCGGCGTGCTGCCCACACGGTCACGCGGACACCGTGAAGCTGCTGAGCACCGTCACCCTCGGCGGCCGGGCATCCGGCGGCCGCGCGCCGATGCCCGCTGCGCCCGCCGGAGGGGGCGGCTGCTGCGGGGGCGGCTGCTGCGGCTGACCGGCGCAGCGCAGGCAACGGGCAACGGGCAACGGGCAACGGGCAACGGGCAACGGCAACGAGCGACAACTGAACCCGGTTCGATCGCTGCTTCGGCGTGTCCGACGTGGATCCCACCACCAAGAACGCGCCGAGCAGGCGATCGCTCGCAGCGTGCACGCCCGTCCGACCGTCACCGGCATGGCGACCGCGGGGTTCATACACCCGTGGTCACCGCGCGGTGACCACGGGTGCCGTCGACAGCGGGCTACGCGCCCCCTACCCTCCGCGGCGCGGAGCGACTGCGCCCGGACCACCGGTTCACGCGGCCTCCGCCTGAACGGAGGGACGTGGAAATGAACGTGCTGTCGAGCGGGTCGACCCTGAGGCCGGGCGACGCTCTCACCTCGCAGAACGGCCGCTACCGGCTGGAGCTGCAGTCCGACGGCAACCTGGTGCTCACCGGCCCGCGCGGGCTCGCGTGGGAATCCGACACCCGCGGTAGGGGCACCGCGACCGCCGAGATGCAGGCCGACGGCAACTTCGTGCTCTACGCCGCCGACCGGGGCGTGGTGTGGACCGCGGACACCACCGGCCCGGGCGCGCACCTGGTGCTGCAGGACGACCGCAACATTGTGATCGTCGCGGCGGACGGCTCGACGGTGCTGTGGACGCCGAACTGCTACGTCACCGAGGCCGAGCGGGCCGCCGACGAGCAGGCGGTCGCCGACGAGCAGGCGCAGCAGGTCTCGGCCGCGCCGGCGGCGCCGGAACCGACACCCGCTCCGCAGACCTACACGGTCCAGCGCGGTGACACGCTCTCGGCGATCGCCAAGCGCTTCTACGGTCACGCGAACGAGTACCACCGCATCGCCGCCGCGAACAACATCGCGAACCCGGATCTGATCCACCCGGGCCAGCAGCTGGTCATCCCCGCCTAGCTCGTGGGATCGGCCGGGCCCGCATGAAGCGAAAGCGGCGTTCGGTGCACTCAACGCACCCAACGCCGCTTTCGCTGCATCCCGAGCCGGCCGGATCAGCCCGCCAGTACCACCTTCCCCAGCTCCACCGGCGACGCGAGCATCGGGTTGTTCGGGAGGACCCGCACCGTGTAGCCCGTCAGGCCCGCGTGCGGCAGCTGCACCGCGGCCTCGAACCGCTCCGTGCCGTCGTGCTCGACGCCGTCCACCGGCCCGACGTGCTTCATGGGCACGGTCACGGACTCGCTGAGCTCGTCCGCCTCGTCGACCCGCCCGACCACGACCTCCACCGCGACGTCGGACGGGTCCAACCCCGCCAGCGTCACCACTGCGCGCACGGTCATCGGCCCCCCGACGACGGGCGTGTCCGGCAGCCCCGAGGCGTCCACCCCGACGATCTCCACCTGCGGCCACGCCGCGTTCAACCGCATCCGGAACGCCGCGACCTCGCGGGCCGGCTCGAAGTTCTCCGCCGCGATCCGCTGCGCCGCGCGCGCGGCCGGGATGTACCACTGCGTGACGTACTCCCGCACCATCCGCGTGGCCTGCACCTGCGGCCGCAGCGTCGTCAGCGTGTGGCGCACCAGCTCCACCCACCGGTGCGGCACGCCGTCGGGCCGGTCGTAGAACGCCGGCGCCACCTGCGTGGCGAGCAGCTCGTAGAGCGCGTTCGCCTCGAGGTCGTCGCGCCGGTGCGGGTCGTCGACGCCGTCCGCGGTCGGGATCGCCCAGCCGTTGGCACCGTCGTAGAGCTCATCCCACCAGCCGTCGCGGATCGACAGGTTGAGCCCGCCGTTCAGGGCCGACTTCATCCCGGACGTGCCGCACGCCTCCAGCGGCCGCAGCGGGTTGTTCAGCCACACGTCGCAGCCCCAGTACAGGTACCGGGCCATGGACATGTCGTAGTCCGGCAGGAAGACGATCCGGTGTCGCACGGCCGGGTCGTCGGCGAAGCGCACGATCTGCTGGATCAGCGCCTTGCCTCCGTCGTCGGCCGGGTGCGCCTTCCCCGCGACCACGAGCTGCACCGGCCGGTGCGGGTCGAGCAGCATGTCGCGCAACCGGTCGGGGTCGCGCAACATCAGCGTGAGCCGCTTGTAGGTCGGCACGCGCCGCGCGAAGCCGACGGTGAGCACGTCCGGGTCGAAGATGTGCTCGGTCCAGCTCAGCTCCGGCACGGACGCACCGCGCTGCAGCCACGCCTCGCGCACCCGGCGGCGGACCTCGCCCACCAGCCGGGTCCGGAGGATCGTCCGCAGCTCCCACAGCACGGCATCGGTCGGCCCCTCGCCGTCGTACGCGGCGGGGTGCGGGGCGGGCGGCCCGATCAGCGCGGTGACCTCGCGGGCCTCCCACGTCTGGCCGTGCACGCCGTTGGTCACCGAGCCGATCGGCACCTCGACGGTGTCGAATCCGCTCCACAGGCCGCCGAACATGCCCCGCGACACCGCGCCGTGCAGCTTCGAGACGCCGTTCGCCCGCTGGGCCAGCCGCAGGCCCATGTGGGCCATGTTGAACATGGTCGGGTTGTCCTCGGCGCCGAGGGCGAGCACGCGCGCGGTCGAGATGCCGGGCAGCAGCGCCTGCGTCGTCACCTGGTCGTCGAAGTAGTGGCGCACCATGTCGAGCGGGAACCGGTCGATGCCGGCGGGCACCGGCGTGTGCGTGGTGAAGACCGTGCCCGCGCGCACCACGGCCAGCGCTTCGTCGAAGTCGAGCCCCTCGGCCTCGTGCAGCTCCCGGATGCGCTCCAGGCCCAGGTAGCCCGCGTGTCCTTCGTTGGTGTGGAACACGGTGGGCGCGGGATGACCCGATGCGGCGCAGAAGGCGCGCACCGCGCGCACCCCGCCGACACCCACGAGGATCTCCTGGCGGATCCGGTGGTTCTGATCGCCGCCGTAGAGCCGGTCGGTGACGCCGCGCAGGTCGGGGTCGTTCTCCTCGATGTCGGAGTCCAGCAGGAGCAGCGGGACGCGGCCGACGGCGGCCCGCCACACCCGCGCGCTGAGCGTCCGTCCGCCCGGCATGTTCACCGCGACCAGCAGCGGCTCCCCCGAGTCCTCGGTGAGCAGGTGCAGCGGCAGGCCCTGCGGGTCGAGCACGGGGTAGGTCTCCACCTGCCAGCCGTCGAGCGCCAGCGACTGCCGGAAGTAGCCGGAGCGGTAGAGCAGGCCGACGGCCACGAGCGGGACACCGAGGTCGGACGCCGCCTTGAGGTGGTCGCCTGCGAGCACGCCAAGGCCGCCCGAGTAGTTGGGCAGGACCTCCGTGACGCCGAACTCCATCGAGAAGTACCCGACGGCCTCCGGCAGGGTCGGGTCGTCCTCGCGCTCGGCCTGGTACCAGCGCGGTTCACCCAGATAGGCCGCGAGATCGTCGGCGAGCTCACGCACGGTGACGACCGTCTCGGCGTCGGCGGCAAGCTCGGCGAACCGGGCCGAGGGGATCTCCCCGAGTACCCTGACGGGGTCGTGCCCGCTGCGTTCCCAGGCATCGGGGTCGAGCGTGGCGAACAGGTCCTGCGTGGGCGGATGCCAGGTCCACCGCAGGTTCATCGCAAGGGTCTGCAGCGGCTGGAGCGGCGCGGGCAGCTGGGCGCGGACGGTGAAACGGCGCAGGGCTCTCACGGCCCGCAGCGTACGGGCCGCGGTCAAGTGACCGATTGAGGATACGGCCGGGCCGGACGCCACGTCACGCGCCGGTGACACCCTGCACACCACCCACGTGAAGATCATGCAATCGTGCCCCGGCCAGCGGGAACCCGGTGCCGAACTCATCCGTCGGGTAGGTACGGTCTGCTCGCACACACAACGTTTTCCGGGGGTGGACCCATGACCGGTCGGCTAGGTATCGACGACGTCACGCCGACGGTCGGGGATGGGCACCATCCCAGCAAGGCCGTCGTCGGTGAGGTCGTGCCGATCGGGGCCACGGTCTGGCGCGAGGGTCACGACGCGATCGCCGCGAACGTCGTGTGGAAGAAGGTCGGCAGCGACGGGCCGGGCCAGCACGTCCGGATGGCCTCGACGCCTGACGACGTCGACCACTTCACCGCGACGGTGGTGCCGGACGAGCCGGGCCTCTGGACCTTCCGGGTCGACGCCTGGAGCGACCCGTGGGCCACCTGGCGACACGCTGTCACGGTCAAGCTGAACGCCGGGCAGGGACCCGACGAGCTGGCGAACGACCTCGAGGTCGGCGCGCGGCTGCTCCAGCGGGTGGGCCGCCGCCCCGCCGAACGGGCGAACCGGGATCTGCTCTTCGCCGCAGCGAACGCGCTGCGCGACACCTCGCTCCCGGTGCAGGACCGGGTCGCCCCCGCACTGTTCCCCGCCGTCCACTCGATCATGGTCGAGCGCCCCGTCCGCGAGCTCATCACCCGCGGCCAGCCGCGCCAGGTCTACGTCGACCGGTCGCGCGCGCTGTTCAGCTCCTGGTACGAGTTCTTCCCTCGGTCCACCGGGGGCCGCGACGAGAACGGCAACCCCGTCCACGGCACGTTCACCACCTCCGCCAAGGAGCTCGACCGCATCGCGGCGATGGGCTTCGACGTGGTCTACCTGCCCCCGATCCACCCGATCGGCACAGTGCACCGCAAGGGCCCGAACAGCGCCGCGCTGCCCGGCGGCAACCCGGTCGCGCAAGCCGGCGACGTCGGCTCCCCGTGGGCCATCGGGTCGGCCGCGGGTGGCCACGACGCGATCGACCCGGCGCTGGGCGACTTCGACGACTTCGACGCCTTCGTCGCCCGCGCCCACGACCTCGACATGGAGATCGCGCTCGACTTCGCGCTGCAGGCCGCGCCGGATCACCCGTGGGTCGCCGCCCATCCCGAGTGGTTCACGGTGCGTCCGGACGGTTCGATCGCCTACGCGGAGAACCCGCCCAAGAAGTACCAGGACATCTACCCGGTCAACTTCGACAACGACCCTGCCGGCATCTACGCCGAGTCGTTGCGCTGCGTGATGCTCTGGATCGAGCACGGCGTGAAGATCTTCCGGGTGGACAACCCGCACACCAAGCCGCCGAACTTCTGGCACTGGCTGATCTGGCAGGTCAAGTCCAAGCACCCGGACGTGCTGTTCCTCGCCGAGGCGTTCACGCGCCCGGCCCGGCTCTTCGGGCTCGCCCGGCTGGGCTACACGCAGAACTACAGCTACTTCACCTGGCGGACGGGCAAGGACGAGCTCACCGAGTTCGCGCTCATGCACGCGGAGCGCGCGGACGAGTGCCGGCCGAACGTGTTCGTCAACACCCCGGACATCCTGCACGAGTCGCTGCAGACCGGTGGCCCGTCGATGTTCGCCATCCGTGCCACGCTCGCGGCGACGATGTTCCCGACCTGGGGCGTCTACTCCGGGTTCGAGCTCTTCGAGGGGCAGCCGGCGCGCCCGGGCAGCGAGGAGTACAGCAACTCCGAGAAGTACGAGCTGCGCCCGCGCGACTACGCCGCCGCGCTGAACGAGGGCCGCTCGCTCGAGCCGTACCTGACCCTGCTCAACGAGATCCGCCGGGCCCATCCCGCGCTGCAGCAGCTCCGCCACATCCACTTCCACCACACGGACAACGACCAGGTCATCGCCTGGTCGAAGACGGACGCCACGTCCGGCGACACGGTGCTCGTGGTCTGCACGCTGGACCCGACCAACGTCCAGACGGCCAACCTCGCCCTGGACATGCCGTCGCTGGGCGCCGACTGGGGCGACACCCTGCAGGTGCACGACGAGGTCGGTGGGGACACCTTCACCTGGGGCCAGTTCACGTTCGTGAAGCTGGAGCCGTGGCGCGCCGTCGCGCACGTCCTCTCGGTCACCCGTTCCTCGTGACCTGACCCCACATCCGTCCGACCATTGTCGCAGCCGGGGCCACCGACGTCCCCCGACGTCCGGTGGGCCCGGCTCTGCCCGCCGGGCGGGCCCGCACACCACCGCATCCCTCCAGCCGCACCGCCGAGATGACCGAGGCCACGAATGTCACGTCCGCTGCACACGCAGGTCGAGCAGGCCGTCACGGCTGACGGGAGAGTCGTCGAGACCTCGTCCGACGACTACGGCCACGCCCGCACGCTGGGCGTGGACCACGACTGGTTCAAGCGGGCGGTGTTCTACGAGGTGCTCGTCCGCGCGTTCGCCGACTCGAACCGCGACGGCACCGGTGACCTGCGGGGGCTCACGGAGAAGCTCGACTACATCAAGTGGCTGGGGGTCGACTGCCTCTGGCTGCCGCCGTTCTACGACTCGCCCCTGCGGGACGGCGGGTACGACATCCGCGACTTCCGCACGGTGCTGCCGGAGTTCGGCACCGTCGACGACTTCGTGGTGCTCCTCGACGAGGCGCACAAGCGCGGGATCCGGGTCATCACCGACCTCGTCATGAACCACACCAGCGACTCCCACGTCTGGTTCGAGGAGTCGCGGCGCAACCCGGACGGCCCGTACGGCGACTTCTACGTCTGGTCCGACGACGACACGCGGTACTCCGACGCGCGGATCATCTTCGTCGACACCGAGCAGTCGAACTGGACCTACGACCCGGTGCGCGGGCAGTTCTTCTGGCACCGCTTCTTCTCTCACCAGCCCGACCTCAACTACGACAACCCGGCCGTCACGGACGCCATGATCGACGTGCTGCGGTTCTGGCTGGACATCGGCATCGACGGCTTCCGGCTGGACGCGGTGCCCTACCTGTTCGAGCGGGAGGGCACGAACTGCGAGAACCTTCCGGAGACCCACGCCTTCCTCAAGCGCTGCCGCAAGGTCATGGAGGACGAGTACCCCGGCCGGGTGCTCCTGGCCGAGGCCAACCAGTGGCCCGCGGACGTCGTCGAGTACTACGGCGACCCCGAGGTCGGCGGCGATGAGTGCCAGATGGCGTTCCACTTCCCGCTGATGCCGCGCATCTTCATGGCCGTGCGGCGGGAGAACCGGTTCCCGATCTCGGAGATCCTCGCCCAGACCCCGCCGATCCCGTCGGGCTGCCAGTGGGGCATCTTCCTGCGCAACCACGACGAGCTCACCCTCGAGATGGTCAGCGACGAAGAGCGGGACTACATGTACACGGAGTACGCCAAGGACCCGCGGATGAAGGCCAACATCGGCATCCGCCGCCGGCTCGCCCCGCTCCTCGACAACGACCGCAACCAGCTCGAGCTGTTCACCGCCCTGCTGCTGTCGCTGCCCGGCTCCCCCGTCCTCTACTACGGCGACGAGATCGGGATGGGCGACAACATCTGGGCCGGTGACCGGGACGGCGTGCGCAGCCCGATGCAGTGGACCCCGGACCGCAACGCGGGGTTCTCCGCATCGGACCCCGGCCGGCTCTACCTGCCGATCATCATGGACGCGCTCTACGGCTACCAGGCCGTGAACGTCGAGGCCCAGCTCAACTCCACCACCTCGCTGCTGCACTGGAACCGCCGGATGATCGAGATCCGCAAGCGGCACCACGCCTTCGGGCTGGGCGAGTACCGCGAGCTGGGCGGCACGAACCCGACGGTGCTGGCCTACATGCGCACTCACGGCGACGACCCGGCCACGTCCGACACCGTGCTCTGCGTGAACAACATGTCGCGCTTCCCGCAGCCGGTCGAGCTGGACCTGTCGGCATGGCAGGGTGGCGTGCCCCACGAGCTGACCGGTGGTGTGCAGTTCCCGGCGATCGGCGAGCTGCCCTACCTGCTCACGCTTCCGGGTCATGGCTTCTACTGGTTCGCCATCACGCCCGCGGGACTGGACCAAAAGCCGTAAGGTCACGCCCGATCAGGACAGATCCGACGGGGTGACACCGTCGGCGCGCCGGCGCCCACTCCGCGGCCGGCCGATGCGGAACGTGACGGACCGGTGCCATCGCACCGGTGAGGAGGCGCAACAGTGTCGTTCGTCGAGGAGCTCGTGCCGCACCTGCCGGAGTGGCTCGGGCGGCAGCGGTGGTTCGGGGCGAAGGGACGCGAGGTCAGCGCCGTCGACGTCATGTCCGCGACCTCGCTCACCGACACCGAACCGCTCCTCGACCTGCTGGTGCTGGCGGTCTCCTTCGCCGACGGCGGGCCCGCGCAGCACTACCAGCTGCTGCTCGGCCGCCGCCAGGAGGCGCCCGGCGAGCTGGAGCACGTCACGATCGGCCGCGTCGACGGCCTGTGCGCCTACGACGCCCTGTGGGACCACACCGCATCGGCCTGGCTGCTGGAGGCGGTCCGGGCCGGACGCACGATCGGTCCCGTGCGGTTCGTGCCCGAGGCGGGCGCCACGCTCGCGCCGCCCGGGTTCGGCCGGGTGATGGGCGCCGAGCAGTCCAACACGTCCGTGGTGTTCGGCGAGCGGACGATCATGAAGCTGTTCCGCCGGCTCAACCCGGGCGTGAACCCCGACCTGGAGCTGCACCGGGCGCTGCGGTCAGTGGGCAGCAACGAGGTCGCCGCGCTCCAGGGGGCCGTCGAGGGCGCGCTCGGCGGCGAGCCGACGACGCTGGCCATGCTGCAGGACTTCGCCGGCAACTCCGCGGACGGCTGGGCGATGGCGCTGGCCTCGGTCCGCGACCTGTTCGCCGAGGCGGACCTGCGTGCGGACGAGGTGGGTGGGGACTTCGCGGGCGAGGCGGCGCGGATCGGCGAGACCGTCGCCGTCGTGCACGCCGAGCTGGCAGCAGCGCTGGGCACCGTCGAGCGGGACCCGGCCGAGCTCGCCGCCGCGTGCAGCGCACGTCTGGACGCCGCCGCGCGGGACGCGCCCATCCTCCTGCCGTACGTCGACGCGGTGCGCGCCGCCTACGACGCGGTGGCCGGGCTGCCCGAACCGATCCTCGCCCACCGCGTGCACGGCGACCTGCACCTGGGCCAGCTGCTGCGCACCACGCACGGTTGGCTGATACTCGACTTCGAGGGCGAGCCGTCGGCCCCGCTGCGGGAGCGGAGCCGTCCGGACTCCCCGATGCGCGACATCGCCGCGATGCTCCGCTCGTTCGACTACGCGGCATTCTTCCAGCTCCTCTCGTCGGACCCCGGCGCGTTCGCGGACGACCGGACGGGCTCGTCGCCGCTGCGCTGGCACGCGAAGGAGTGGGCGGCCCGCAACCGCGACGCGTTCTGCGACGGCTACGCCGCGCGCGCGGGCCTCGACCCGCGCCGCCACCGCCCGGTGCTGCGCGCGTTCGAGCTGGACAAGGCCGTCTACGAGGTCGTGTACGAGACCCGCAGCCGGCCGGGCTGGGTGCCGATCCCGCTGTCGTCGATCAAGCAGCTGACCGCGGGCGCCACGTCCGGCTCGGCCGCGGGCTGATCGACAGCCGGGGGCCCCGCTCGGCCACGCAGGCAGTCACCGATGCGTCCGTCGCGGTCGACGACCTTGCCGCGTTCCGCACCGCCCTCGCCCGTGCCGCGGGCGGCTGACCCCGGGAATCGGCGCTCCCACCGACCGGGGCCACGTGCAGCGCGGATGTGACGGGCGCAATAGGGTTCGTCTGTGGAGCGCGAACACCAGATCCAGACGATCGACGCAGGCCCACCCGACCAGGGCACGGTCGATCGCGTCCTCGGCGGAGCCCACTACAACCCGCACGAGATCCTGGGCGCGCATCCGCTCGCGCACGGCACCGTCGTCCGGGCACTGCGCCCGCACGCCGACGAGGTGGCGGTCCTGGTCGACGGGGACCCGCAGCGGGCGTACCCGCTGGTCCGTGTGCACGATGCCGGGCTGTGGTCCGGGGTCATCCCCGAGGCGCCCGGCGACTACCGCCTCCACGTGCGGTACGGCGACGACGTCCACACCGTGGACGACCCGTACCGCTGGCTGCCCACCCTCGGCGAGATCGACCTGCACCTGATCGGCGAGGGCCGCCACGAGCGGCTGTGGGATGCCCTGGGCGCCCACGTCCGCACCTACGACACCCCGTCGGGTCCGGTGACCGGCACCAGCTTCGCGGTCTGGGCACCCACGGCCCAGGGCGTGCGCGTCACCGGCGACTTCGACGGCTGGGCGGGCTGGACCCATCCCATGCGTTCGCTGGGCGGCTCCGGGGTCTGGGAGATCTTCGTGCCCGAAGTCGGGGTGGGCACCCGCTACAAGTTCCGGATCCTCGGCCGGGACGGCGTGTGGCGGGAGAAGTCGGATCCCATGGCCTTCGCCACCGAGATCCCACCGTCGACGGCGTCGGTCGTGACGGCGCTGCACCACGAGTGGGGCGACGGCGACTGGCTGGAGCGGCGCGCGAGCAGAACCCCGCACGCCGAGCCGATGAGCGTCTACGAGGTCCACCTGGGCTCGTGGCGGCCGGGGCTCGACTACCGGCAGATGGCCCACGCGCTGGTCGAGTACCTGGGCGAGACCGGCTTCACCCACATCGAGTTGTTGCCGGTGGCCGAGCACCCGTTCGGCGGGTCCTGGGGCTACCAGGTCACCTCGTTCTACGCGCCGACGGCGCGGTTCGGCACCCCGGACGACTTCCGGTACTTCGTCGACACCCTGCACCAGGCCGGCTACGGCGTGATCGTGGACTGGGTGCCGGGCCACTTCCCGAAGGACGACTTCGCGCTCGCCCGCTTCGACGGCACCCCGCTCTACGAGCACGCGGACCCGCGCCGCGGCGAGCAGCCCGACTGGGGCACGTACGTCTTCAACTTCGGGCGCCGCGAGGTGCGCAACTTCCTCGTCGCGAACGCCCTGTACTGGCTCGAGACGTTCCACATCGACGGCCTGCGGGTGGACGCCGTGGCATCGATGCTCTACCTCGACTACTCCCGCCCCGAGGGCCAATGGCTGCCCAACGTCTACGGCGGCCGGGAGAACCTGGACGCCGTCGCGTTCCTGCAGGAGATGAACGCGACGGTCTACCGCCACCACCCCGGCGTGATGACCATCGCCGAGGAGTCCACGGCCTGGCCCGGCGTCACCCGGCCCACGCATCTCGGCGGTCTGGGCTTCGGGTTCAAGTGGAACATGGGCTGGATGCACGACACGCTCAGCTACATCGGCAAGGACCCGATCTACCGCGGGTACCACCACAACCAGATGACGTTCTCCCTGATGTACGCCTTCAGCGAGAACTTCGTGCTGCCGATCAGCCACGACGAGGTCGTGCACGGCAAGGGGTCGCTGTGGGAGCGGATGCCCGGCTACGACTGGAACAAGGCCGCGAACGTGCGCGCCCTGCTCGCGTACATGTGGGCCCACCCCGGCAAGCAGCTGCTGTTCATGGGCGGCGAGTTCGGGCAGGTCCGGGAGTGGTCCGAGGAACGCTCGCTGGACTGGGACCTGCTGGGCGACCCGCTGCACGGCGGCATCAAGAGCCTCGTGGGCGACCTCAACCGCGTCTACAAGGACAGCCCCGCGCTGTACACGCGGGACAACACGCCCGAGGGCTTCTCCTGGATCGACGCGAACGACGCCGCCGGGAACGTGCTGAGCTTCCTGCGCCACGGTGTGGACGCCGACGGCAACCCGGCGGTCCTGGCCTGCATCGCGAACTTCTCCGGCGGCCCGCGTGACGACTACCGGGTCGGTCTGCCCTTCGCCGGGCGCTGGCGCGAGGTGCTCAACACGGACGCCGAGATCTACGGCGGCTCCGGCGTGGGCAACCTGGGGGTCGTCGAGGCCGAGCCGCGGATGTGGCACGGGCGGCCCGCGTCGGCCGCGCTGCGCCTGCCGCCGACCGGGGTGCTGTGGCTGGCCCCCGAGAGCGCCGACGCCGGGCAGGTGGCGGACATCGGGCAGGCCGCTGCGGTGGCGCCGCTCGCCTCGGCGGCCACGGTGCCCGACTCCCCCGCGGCTCTGGTGGACGTACCGGAGCTCCGCAGCGGTGACGGCACGATCGCCGACGACGTCGACCCGGCATAGCGGCCGCCGCCGACCACCCACGGTGGTGTCCGGACCGATGAGGTGCCGGAGGTCGAGGTCGCACCGCCGGGTACCTCAGCCGATCACGGGGAAGGTCCCGCCCGACGTGGCCGCCGACGACGAGCCGCCGGCGATGGAACCGACCCCCGGCGGTGCGGAGGCGGTGCTCGACGAGCCGGGGTCGGGTTCGGACGTCACCACGTCGGCCGTCGCCGTCGGGGGCGGTTCCCCGGTCTCCGCGCTGCTCTCGTCGTCCCGACCAGCCGACCGGGACGACGAGAGCAGCACCCACCAGTAGGCCAGCAGCACCGCGCAGTACAGCGTCCGGCCGGGGAGCGCCCACCCCGCCCCGGCCGGCCAGAGCGCGTTCCACGACACCGGGATCACGGCGACGGCGAGCAGAACCGCGGCGCGGCCGGGCCGGTGCGGCGTCCGGCCGTCGACCGCGAGGAGCAGCAGCACGCCGGGCCACAGCAGCATCAGGTAGTTGTGCCAGGCGATCGGCGACATGAGCAGCCCCGCTGCCAGCACCGCCCACGGTGCGGTGCCCGCCGGGTCGACCTGCCGGCGCCACCTGCCCAGTGCGGCCAGCGTGCCGACGAGCAGGGCCAGCCCCAGCACGGTGCCGACCGCGGACGGCAGCCCCAGGCGCACGGCCAGGCCGGGCAGCGAGGCGTTGTCGGCGGTGTCGGGCACGGGCTCGGTGAGGCCGATCCGGAGCCACTCCAGCCCGCTGGCCGGACCCGCGACGAGCACACCGACCAGCGTGGCCGCGGCGGCGGCGGCGAACCCGGTGGCGGCAGGCCGCCACCGGCACAGCACCAGCGGGAGCAGCAGGAGCGGGCCGAGTGACGGCTTGAGCGCCACGGTGACGCCGTAGCACGCGGCGGCGAGCAGCGGGTGGCCGCGGCGCTCGGCGACCCATCCTCCCGCCAGCCCGACGAGCAGCAGCCCGTAGATCTGCCCGAGCAGCAGAGTGCCGTGCACCGGCGACGCCGCGAGCACCACCAGCACGACCGCGGCGGTCACCCCCGCGGTCAGCCGTAGCTCGCGGGCCACCACCAGGACGGCGCCGACCACCATGAGCAGGCTCAGCACCGTGAAGAGCCGGTAGGCCGGCAGTGCGTCCAGCAGCGCGAACGGGGTGAGGAGCACCGCGAGCAGGGGCGGGTTCAGGTTCCGCAGCTTGGCGGGGGTGTCGTAGATGTCGCCACCCTGGACGAGCGCGACGGCGGAGGCCCGGAACGTGTCGAAGTCCGGGTGCAGCTCGTGCATGTCCGGTGAGGGCAGCAGGGCGAGCAGCGCGGGCGGGTGCGTCCACTGCAGGGCGGCGGCCGCAATGAGGAACGTGAGCACGAGCAGCACCGCGACGCGGTGACGTGCGTGAGCACGGGAACGACCGCGGGGGGCCGAACGGACGTCGGGCACGGTCGTCCACGGTAGCCGCCGTGCTCACACCGGGGACGCTCACACCCGGCCGGCACCGGGGATGCCGGGCTCATACCGAGGTCACGACCTCGGTGCGGAGCCGGCTTCCCGCGTGCGAGCGGTCAGAACAGGGCGCGTGCGAGGGCCCGGCGGGCGGTCGCGACCCGCGGGTCGTCGGCCGGGAACAGCTCGAACAGGCCGACCAGGTGCTCGCGGACGCGGTCGCGGTCCGCGCCGAAGGTGCGGGCGACGGCGGCGACGAGCCGGGCGAACGCGGCCTCCACCCGGTCCACGGCCACCTCGGCGTCCGCGGCGGCCAGCTGAGCGTCGAGATCATCCGGCGCGGCGTCGGCGCGGCCGATCGCCGACGGGTCCGCGCTCTCCGCCCGGACCAGGAAGCGGACCTGGGACAACGCCGCGACAGCCTGCTCGTTGCCCGGCTCCTCGGCGAGAATCCGCCGGTAGGCCGCCTCGGCGGTGGCATAGTCGCCGCGCTCGAGCGCGTCTTCGGCGGCGGTGAACCGGGGATCGTCCGGCTCCTCGGCCGGAGCCTGGCCCGCGCCCGCGGCGGCCTTCTCCGCGGCGACGATGCCGGGCATCCGGTCGCGGAGCTGCTCGATCATCGAGTCGATCGTCTGCCGCACCTCGGGCTCCGGCAGCGCGCCACTGAACAGCTGCAGCGGCTGCCCGCCGACGACCGCGACCACCATCGGGATCGACTGCACCCCGAACGCCTGGGCGATCCGCGGGTTCGCGTCGACGTCGACCTTGGCCAGGATCCAGGTACCGCCACCGGCCTCGGCGAGCCGCTCCAGCACCGGCGACAGCTGCTTGCACGGGCCGCACCACTGCGCCCACAGGTCGACGACGACCGGGACGTCGAGCGAGCGATCGAGCACCTGGGCCTGGAACGCCTCCTCGGTGACGTCGATGACCCACTGCCCGGTGGGCGCCGCGGAGGCGTCCGCCACAGGCGCCTTCGCGCGGGCGGCGGCCGCCTCCGACCGGGCCTTCACGGCGGCGAGATCGACCGCGCCGGCCATGGCGCGGGACAGCGCGGCCGTCTGGGCCGCCTTGCGGGGATCGGGACGCGACACGCCTCCCATCCTGGCACGACACACTCACGCGGGTGCCATCACCGTCGGGTCCTCTCGGGGCCGGGTCGATCCGCCGGGACGATCGGCCGGGTCGATCAGCCGGGACGATCGGCCGGGTCGATCAGCCGGGACGATCCGCCGGGACGATCGGCCGGGTCGATCAGCCGGGACGACCATGGGTGAGCGGCCTCAGGCCCATCGGGTTGTCCCGCATGAACCCGTCACCGGCGACGACGGCGCGCACCAGCGGCTCCATCAGCTCGGTCAGGCGGGCTGCACGGGCGTCGCCGAGTGCCGCGCACGGTGCGTCCGCGAGGGCGTCGGTGTGCGCCTCCACGGCGGCGCGACGTTCCCGGCCCGCGTCGGTGAGCGCCCCGTCCCGGC
>JAEUJO010000206.1 GCA_016794615.1 Pseudonocardia sp.
GTGGACCTGCTCAACGAGGTCGCCATCCAGACCGCGGGCGAGCCGGTCTGCGAGGACGACGGCGATCTCGTGATCAATGGCCAGGTGCTCCAGGAACTGCTCCGGTGAGCGCACCCACTCCGCCGCCGACCGGCGATCGCATCCGGCACCGGGAGCGGGATGTGATCGTGGCCTCGCTGCGCGCCGGGGTCGTCCCCAAGGTCGGCCAGCGACACGTGCAGGTGGGCAGGGTCGCCGAGGTGCGCGCGATGCTCGTCGATCTCGCCCGGATCGCCGACGGCGGGGCGAGCAGCCGGTTCGTCATCGGTGAGTACGGCTCCGGCAAGACCTTCTTCCTGCACTTGATCCGGTCGGTCGCGCTGGAGAAGCGCATGGTCACCATGCATGCCGACCTGTCACCGGACCGTCGGCTGCACGGCGGATCCGGGCAGGCCCGCGGCCTCTACACGGAGCTGATGCACAACCTGTCGACCCGCACGAAGCCGGACGGCGGCGCCCTGGCCAGGGTCGTCGAGCGGTTCGTGACCCACGCGCTCGCCGAGGCCCGCTCGACGGGCACGTCGCCGCAGGCGGTGCTCCGGTCCCGATTGGCCGCGCTGGTCGAGATGCCCGGGGGATACGACTTCGCCGAGGTGATCGGTCGGTACTGGCAGGGCTACGACGGTGGAGCCGAGCGGCTCTGCACCGACGCCATCCGCTGGCTGCACGGCGAGTTCGCCAGCCGTGCGGACGCCCGCGCCGCGCTGGGCGTGCGCACCATCGTCGACGACGCCGGCTGGTACGACCACCTCAAACTGATGTCCCGATTCGTGCGCATGGCCGGCTTCGACGGGCTGCTGGTCTGTCTCGACGAGATGGTCAACATCTACAAGCTGACCAGCGCCCAGGCCCGCAACAACAACTACGAACAGCTGCTGCGCATCGTCAACGACTGCATGCAGGGCAGCGCCACCCATCTCGGATTCCTGTTCGGCGGCACACCCGATTTCCTGCTCGACACCCGGCGCGGGCTGTACTCCTATCCGGCGCTCGCGTCCCGGCTGGCGGAGAACACCTTCGCCGTCGACGGGTTGCTCGACCACTCCGGTCCGGTGCTCAGGCTGGGCAACCTCGCTCCCGAGGACCTCTACGTCCTGCTGACCAAGCTCCGCCACGTGTACGCCGGCGGTGACCCGAGCGCGTACCTCGTCGGCGACGACGTGCTCACCGCCTACATGGCGCACTGCGCGGCGCGGCTCGGCGACGCCTACTTCCGGACACCGCGCGAGACCGTCAAGGGTTTCCTCGACCTGCTCGCGCTGCTGGACCAGAACGCCGGCCTCGATTGGCGGACGGTCATCGGCACCGTCGCACCCGCACCGGAGCCCCGCCCCTCGGTCGACGATGACGACCTCGCCTCGTTCCGGCTCTGAGCAGACCGCGGTCGCCGCCGCGCCGCCGTCGACCGCATATCACCGGTATCACCCGAAGGTCCAAAAGTGGATCTACAGCAGCGGTTGGGATCGGCTCAGGGACGCCCAGGAACGTGCCGCCGCCCCGATCCTCGCCTGCCGTCAGGATGTGATCATCGGGTCGGCCACCGCGAACGGGAAGACCGAGGCGGCGTGGCTGCCGGTCTGCTCGGCGCTGCTGCGGCGGCGCGAGGCCGGCGAGTGCGGGCCGGGAATCCAGGCGCTGGCGATCAGCCCGCTGAAGGCGCTGATCAATGATCAGTACGACCGGATCAGCCGGCTCTGCGAACGGCTCGACCTACCGGTGCACCGCTGGCACGGAGACGTGCCTTCCGCGCACAAGTCCAGCGTCATCCGCGCACCCGAGGGCATCCTGCTGATCACTCCGGAGTCGCTGGAGGCGCTGTTCGTCAACCATGGAAGCCGGATCCTCCGGGTGATGGGTGATCTGCGCTACGTGGTCGTCGACGAGCTGCACTGCTTCATCGGCACCGAGCGCGGCGCCCAACTCCAGTCCCTGCTGCACCGGATCGAGCTCAGCATCCGTAGGCGGGTACCCCGGATCGCGCTCTCCGCGACGCTCAGCGACTTCGGTGCGGCCGCCGAGTTCCTGCGCCCCGGCCATGGGTCGGAGGTGGTCGTCGTCGCCAGCACCGATGACGCCGGTGAGATCCGGCTCCAGGTACGCGGCACTCTCGCCGTCCCCCCCGGCAAAGCCAACCCCCGCATCAAGGAAGCGGGGGACGTCGTCGAGACCAGCGACAAGGCGTCGATCGCCGATCACCTGTTCCGCGTGCTGCACACAGGCGACAACCTCGTCTTCGCCAGCTCGAGAGCCGCCGTCGAGACATACGCGGACATGCTGGAACGCCGCCGCAGGGCGGCCGGATCCCGCTCGGAGTTCCTGGCCCACCACGGCAGCCTCGCCAGGGAGATTCGTGAGCACGTCGAGTCGCGGCTCAAGGATCCCGCCACCCCGGTGACCGCCATCTGCACCTCGACCCTGGAGATGGGGATCGATGTCGGCTCCGTCGACTCGATCGCCCAGGTCGGAGCGCCGCCGACGGTATCCGGCCTGCGTCAGCGCCTCGGTCGGTCGGGCCGTCGCCCCGGGCAGCCCGCCGTGCTGCGCGTCTACATCGCCGAGCCCGAACTCACCGCGGGCACACCGCCACCGGACGCCCTGCGCGACGAGCTGGTCCAGAGCATCGCGATGATCGAACTGCTGCTGGCCGCCTGGTACGAGCCACCCGACACCGCCGGCCTGCACCTGTCCACGCTCATCCAGCAGATCCTTTCCCTGCTCGCCCAGCACGGTGGCGCTCCGGCCGACCAGGTCTACCGGACGCTCTGTGTGCAGGGACCGTTCGCGAGGGTGCGCAAGTCCACCTTCGTCACATTGCTCCGGGACATGGGCAGCAACGACCTGATCCAGCACGACTCCAGGGGATGGCTGCTGCCCGGCGCACTCGGCGACCGGATCGTCAACCACTACAGCTTCTACGCCGCGTTCCACACCTCGCAGAACTACAAGCTGGTCACCGCGGGTCGCACCCTCGGTTCGCTGCCGGTGGACCGCCCGATCCTGCCCGGCACCCAACTCATCTTCAACGGAGCGCGATGGCGGGTGGTCACCGTCGACAACGCGAAGCGGATCATCGAGCTGACCGGCTCAGGAGACGGTCGACCACCGGTGTTCCCCGGCTCGGGCGGTGAGGTCGCCGACGAGGTCCGGCGCGCCATGAAGGACCTCTACCGTTGCGACGTCGTGCCGCGCTACCTCGATCGGACCGCCGAGGCCATGCTCGGCGAGGGCCGCGCCGCGTTCCACCGCCTCGGCCTCGCCCACACGTCCGTCATCGGCTGGGGCAGCGAGTCCCTCCTCTTCCCCTGGCGCGGCGACCGGATCATGAACACCCTGGCCGCCACGCTCACCGGCCAGGGATTGCACGTCGGCCAGCACGGTGTCTGCCTCACCGTCGGTGACACCACCCCGACGATGCTGCGGACGCTCATGACGGAGCTGGCGCAGCAGCCGCCGCCGGACCCACTCGACATCGCGCGCACGGTGCGGGCCAAGACGCACGACAAGTACGACCGCTACCTCGGCGACGACCTCCTCAACCGCGCCTACGCCGCCCGCGCCCTCGACGTCACCGGCGCGTGGACCGCCCTCTCCGACCTGACGGCGGCGAGGCCGGCGTGATCGGCAAGCCCTCGAGCGCCACTCAGTGCTGCTCGACCACCAGCACCTTCGGCGCCTCGGGCACGTCGAGGGAGTTCACGCC
>JAEUJO010000237.1 GCA_016794615.1 Pseudonocardia sp.
CCTACGTGAACTGGCCGGCGGCGAACCGCTCCTCCAGCTCCTCCAGGGAACGGTCCTTCGTCTCGGGGAGGAACACCTTGAGGAACGTGATCGCGATCAGGCCGAGGACGACGAAGACCAGGAAGGCCCCCACGATCCCGACGGCCTCGACGACGATCGGGAAGAGGAACGCGACGACGGCGTTGGCGACCCAGAGGCACAGCACACAGATGCCCATGCCCAGGCCCCGCAGCCGCAGCGGGAACATTTCCGAGATGATCACCCACACCGGGATGTTCAGGGCCAGCTGCATGAAGAAGACGAAGGTCACCATGAAGAAGAGGATCACGAACGCCTTCAGCAGGCCTTCGGGCAGCAGGAACGCGGCGAGCACGATGAGCGCGTGGGCCGTCGTCGTGGCGATGAAACCACCGATGATCAGCTTGCGCCGTGGCACCCGGTCCATCAGGAAGAACAGGCAGATGGTCGAACCGATGACGGCGAGCACGCCGTTCGCGACATTCGCGATCAGCGCCGCACTGGCCGAGAAGCCGGCCCTGGTCAGCACCTGCGTCCCGTAGTACATGATCGAGTTGATTCCGGTGCACTGCTGCGCGATGGCGACGCCGATGCCGGCGATGAAGATGCGACGGATCCACGGGACCTTGAGGTCGTGCCAGCCCCCCACGTGGGTCTCTTTCTCCTCCGCGGCGAGGAACTCGACCTCCTCCATCTCCGCGCGGGCCCGGTCCTCGGACCGGACCTGCATGAGGACGGCGAGCGCCTCGTCGCGCCGGTCCTTCGAGATGAGCCAGCGTGGCGACTCGGGCATCTGCATCATGCCGACGAACAGGGCGACCGCGGGAACGGCGGCCACCGCGAGCATGTAGCGCCACACCCCCGGGTGCTCGCCCCAGACGGTGCCGATGACGGCGTTGATCGCGAAGGCGAGCAGCTGGCCGATGACGATCGCCAACTCACCGCGGCCGGCGAGGCTGCCCCGACGCTCGGTCGGCGCCAGCTCGGACAGGTACACCGGCACGGTGACCGAGGCGCCGCCGACCGCGAAACCGAGGATCACCCGCGACGGGATCATGATCGCGAGGCTCGGGGCCAGCACACCACCGATGGTGCCGACGAAGAAGACGACCGCCAGAATGGTCAGCGTCCTCTTCCGGCCCAGGGCGTCGTTGAGCTTCCCGCAGACGAGCGCTCCGATCGCGGCGCCCACGAGCAGGGTGCTCGTGATCAGGCCCTCGCCCGTGGCCGTCAGCCCCAGGTCCGCCTTCATCGGCTCCAGCGCGCCGTTGATCACACCGGTGTCGTAACCGAAGAGCAGGCCGCCGAGCGTCGCGATGATCGTGACCAGGTCGAGCCGCCGCTGGTGCGGACCGGCTGTGAGTGGTGGCAGCGTGACGCTGCCGGGCTTGTGCTTGTCCACAGATGCCTCCGTTGGCGTGGCTCACCCCGACGAGCAGCCTCTCGGTGAGAAATCGTGATCGATTACTTGCCCGTGGAATGCCGCGATGCTACGTCGCCCCTTTCGGCCGATCGGGCCGATCCTACTGAGCGGGAAGTAACCGGTTTCGGAATCCCAGCACGGTGTGCGCCTGCAGTCGGTCGGGAGAAACTGCACAGACATGTGTGAATTCGAACAGCCCCCGCCCTCGGAAGGGGCGGCTACGCGGGAGCCCGGACCGCCTGGTCGGGTGGTGGAGCGGTCGTTCCCCGCACCACCAGCCGCGGGCGGACGACGACCTCCCGGTGGTCGGTCCGGCCGCCGTCGAGCCGCTCGATGACGGCCGCGACGGCGTGCTCGGTCAGCTCCGGGATGTTCTGGCTGACCGTGGTGAGCTCGATGTGGGCGAGCCGCGAGAACGGGCTGTCGTCGTAGCCGACCACCGACATGGCGCCCGGAACGTCGACGTCGGCCCGGATGAGCGCGTCGAGCAGGCCCATCGCCGCACGGTCGTTGAAGGTGAGCACCGCGGTCGGTCGGGGGTCGACGCCGAGCAGGGCGTGCGCGGCCGTGGCGCCGGACTCCTCGGTGTTGCCGCCCCCGATCACCCGGATGAGATCGCCCAGCCCGTGCGTGCGCATGGCGCGGTGGTATCCGCGGCGGCGCAGTGCCGCCATCACGCCGCGCCCACCGTCGACGTAGGTGATGTTCCGGTGACCGAGCCCGGCCAGGTGGTCCACGGCCAGTGCGACGCCCTCGTCGTCGGCGGCCCGGATGACGTCCACCTCCGCCGACGGCACGGGCCTGCCGACCGCCACGACGGGGAGCTGGCGGTCCAGCGCGGCGAGCTGATCGGCAGGCGCCAGGGGGCCGAGCAGGACCAGCGCTTCGCACCGGGAGTCCAGCAGCGTCTCGATCGCCCGCCGCTCGTCGCGGCCGCGGGTGACGGCGCTCAGTACGACGTCGTAGCCCTGGTGCTCGGCGGCCTCCTGCACGTCCTCCACCAGCTGGGCGTGGAACGGGTTGGCGATGTCCATGACCACGCCGATCAGTCGGCTGCGCCGGCTGGCCAGGAGGCTGGCCGCCCGATCCGGCCGGTAGCCCAGCCGGGACGCCTCGTCGAGCACGCGCTCACGGGTGGCGGCGCTCGGTCCGGCCACCCCGCGCAGGACGAGCGAGACCGTCGCGGTCGAGACGCCGGCCGCCGCGGCGACGTCGTCGAGCCGCGGCCGCCTGCCGGCGGGTGCACCTGCGCTCAGAGGATCACGCTCCGCGTCTTGACGGGGACGGTGGGAGTCTCTCATACTCGTTTCAAGCGCTTTAAAATACGCGAGGGCGGGCCGCCGCTCGAGACCCTCGGTATCCGCCTCTCAGCGACGAGTGAAGGGTCAGAACATGCCGGAGCAGATCTCCGTCGCGGTCATCGGTGCGGGAATGGCCGGCCGCAGCCACGCGGCGGCCTACCGGATGGCCGGCTCGGTCTCCGGTCCCGGCCTTCCGCCGATCCGACTGGCCGCCATCGCGGACGTGAACCTCGCGCTGGCACAGGACGGTGCGCGGCGATACGGCTACGAGAAGGCGCTGCCGAGCTGGGAGGCCGTCGCCGAGGACCCGTCGATCGACGCCGTGAGCATCGTGGTCGGCAACGCGCTGCACCGGCCCATCGCCGAGGCGCTGGTCGGCGCCGGCAAGCACGTGCTCTGTGAGAAGCCGCTGGCGGGCTCGATGGCGGACGCCCGGGCGATGGTGGAGCTGGAGAGGCAGGGCAGGGCGGTCACCGCGATCGGCTACTGCTACCGGCGCTCCCCGGCGATCGCCGCGATCCGCGATCACATCCGCGCGGGCGAGCTCGGCGAGCTGACCACGCTGCACGCCCGCTACTGGTGCGACTACGCCTGCGACCCGCGCGGGCCGCTGTCGTGGCGGTTCAAGGGCGGCATGGGTTCCGGGGCGCTCGGCGACATCGGCGCGCACATCATCGACCAGGGTGAGTACCTGTGCGGCCCGATCGCGTCGGTGGCCGGTGGCAGCCTGTCGATCCAGATCCCGAAGCGCCCGCTGCCGCTCGGTGCCGTCATCGGGCACAACGCCGCGCCGGTGAGCAGCGAGATGGGCGAGGTCGAGAACGAGGACACCGCGACCTTCACCGCCCGGTTCCGGTCGGGTCTCGCGGCCACCTTCTCGGTGTCGCGCACCGCGTTCGGCGAGCCCAACGGGCTGGGCTTCGACGTGTACGGGACGTCGGGGCGCGCGTCGTTCGACTTCCACCGCCCGGCCGAGTACACGATCGACGACGCCCAGCCCGAGGCCCGCACGCGCGGGGTGCGCCGGGTCATCGTCGGCCCGCAGATGCCCTACTTCGCGGGCGGCTACCCGATGGAGGCGCCCGGCGTCGGCATCGGCAACCAGGAGCAGTTCACCTACCAGGCCCGGGCGTTCCTCGACCAGATCGCCGGTGTCGCCGACCCGCTGCCGCGCAACGCGTCGTTCGCCGACGGCCTGCGCAGCATGGAGATCATCGAGGCCGTCGTGAGGTCGGCCCGGGACGGCGCCGCCGTCGCCGTTCCCGCGCCGCCCGCCTGACCCTCACCCCCCTCGACCCGGAAGGTCCCTCCTGCAATGGCTCTCAAACTCGGCGCCTACACCGCCTGCCTGCACGACCGTCCCCTGGGTGCGGCCCTCGACGTGCTGAAGGGCAACGGCCTGACCTCGGTGGAGGTCAACACCGGTGGGTTCATCCCGTCCCCGCACTGCCACGTCGACCTGCTGCTGTCCTCCGAGCAGGCCCGTGCCGACTACCTCGGCGAGTTCTCCTCCCGCGGGATGGAGCTGACGGGGCTCAACTGCAACGGCAACCCGCTCAACCCGCTGCCCGGCGTCGGCCCCAAGCACGCCGACGACATGCGCCGCTCGATCGAGCTCGCCGGCGCGCTGGGGATCGACAACATCGTCTGCATGTCGGGCACCCCCGGCTCGGACCCCGGCGCGAAGTACCCGTCCTGGGTGGTCAACCCGTGGGACGGGGTCTACATGGACGTGCTGGACTACCAGTGGGACGTCGCCGCGACGTTCTGGAGCGAGATCGACGGCCTCGCCCGGGCCAACAACACGCGGATGGCCATCGAGATGCACCCGCACAACGTGGTGTTCTCCCCGGTCACCCTGAAGAAGCTGGTCGACCTGGTCGGCGCGACCAACGTCGGCGCCGAGATGGACCCGTCGCACCTGATGTGGCAGGGCATGGACGTCGTCGCGTCCATCAAGTGGCTGGGCCCGCTGGTGTTCCACGCCGCCGCGAAGGACGCCGCGATCACTCCGGGCGTCGACATCCGCGGCGTGCTCGACACCTCGTTCGGCCGGGTGCCCGCCGAGGCGGCGGGCAAGGTGCCCACCGGCTACGGCTTCTGGTGCAACTCCTGGCCCGAGAACCCGGGCTGGCGGTTCGTCGCGGTCGGTGTCGGTCACGACGTCGAGTACTGGACCGGGTTCCTCCGCGCCCTCGCGGAGATCGACCCGGACATGGCCGTCAACATCGAGCACGAGGACGCCGACTACGGCCGGCTCGACGGTCTCGCCCTGGCTGCGGAGAACCTCCGCACCGCCGCCGCCAAGATGTAGGCGCGACGGTCGCGTGAGCACGGCGATGACCACCGCGAGCGTCGCCGGATGGGCGTGGTCATCGCCGCCGGGCGGCGCTCGCGGCGATCAGCGACCGCTCACGGGTGCAACGTCGCACCCTTGACGATCTTGTCGACGGCGTTGCGGGGTCCGTGTACCGCCACGCCCACCAGATCGAGGTCGGGACCCCGCACGGCCGCGACGACGCTGCGGTTCGCCTCGTCGTGCCCGGTCGCGAACATGTCGGCGGTGAACACCGCGGTCGGCATCCCGCGCCGGGTCGCCCGCTCACGGGCCGCCGCCACGACGTTCTTGTCGCCCTCCATGACGAGCACCGGCTGCCGGAACAGCGGCAGGTAGCGGGTGCCGTCGGCGTCGGTGTAGGGCTCGCCGTGCAGGTCGGGGTTCGCCGCGATCCCGCTCGCGAGGAACGCTGTGACGTTGAGCCGCTGCCAGTTCTCCAGGTCGTCCCGGACGACCACGACGATCTTCGTGTCGAAGCGCATGGTGTCGAGGATGCTGGGGACCTCGCCCCGGTTCTTGTACGTTCGTGATGTGAGCCAGGTGCGCGCGTGGGCGCCCGGCGTGCCCGGGATCGCCGAGGTCTTCCACGCGCACTTCACCGACCACGTCTACCCGCCACACGCCCACGACACGTGGACGCTGATGGTCGTCGACGACGGCGTGGTGCGCTACGACCTGCACCGCCACGAGCACGGCGCACCCACCGGGACGGTCCTGCTGCTGCCGCCGCACATCGCCCACACGGGCCGGTCCGCGACGCCGCACGGCTTCCACAAGAGAGTGCTCTATCTCGACGCCGACGTCGTGGACACGGCGCTCGCCGGGCGGGCCGTCGACGAGCCGACGCTCGCCGACGACCTGCTCCGCGTCCGGCTCGACCAGCTGCACCGCGTCCTGGACGCGTCGTTCCACCTGCCGGTCACCGCCTCGCCCCGCTGCGGCCTCGGCCGGCCGGACACACCGTGGCCGGCCGGGGCGCTCGAGGCCGAGAGCCGCTTGGCCCTGATCGCCGACCGGATCGCCCGGCGCCTCGACCGGCCGGCGCCACCCGGTCCGCCGGGACTTGCCGGCGCGCTCCGCGACCTGCTCGACAGCCGGCTCGCAGGCGGGATCACGCTGCGCGAGGCCGGCGCGCTGCTCCACGCCGACCCCGCGCACCTCGTGCGCAGCTTCGGCCGGGAGTTCGGCCTGCCGCCGCACCGCTACCTCGTGACCCGGCGGGTGGAGGCGGCGCGCCGCCTGCTGCTGGACGG
>JAEUJO010000325.1 GCA_016794615.1 Pseudonocardia sp.
GTCGAGGAGACCTTCGTGATCGAGTCCTCGAGTCTCCTGAGCAGGTCGTAGCCGTCGTCCACGTCGTTGCGCATCTGCCGCCACTCGCGGGGATCCATGCTCTCGGGGCTCGCCATGGCAGGGACGGTACGGCGTCGCGCACCGCCCGCGAGGGCGAATCACGGAACCGGGGACGACCGGTCGGCGGCGGTCGACCGCTGGAGCCGCCGACGGCGTGTCGGCCGCCGAGCCCGGGTCGGAGCGGCGCCGAGCCTGGGTCGGAGCCCGGCGCGAGCGGCGGCGGTCGAGACCCGAGCGCCGGCACGGCCCGTTCGGGACCGTGCCGGCAGGTCGGGGGCGGTGGCCCCCAGCGCTATCGCGTCCCGGCAAGCGCGGCGTTAACCGCCGTGACCGGTCTCACCCCACGTACGGCCGCGGCCGCCCGGACCAGCGCCGCTCGTCGCGCCGGTAGACCGGCACCCGCCCCGCCGCCACCCGGAACGTGTAGCGGCCGCCGTACTCGACGACCTCCCCATCGGTCGCCAGCATCCCGGGCACGTGGAGCACGACGTCGAGTTCCTCCACCTCGCACTGCCCGTAGACCCGGCTGTGCCCGAGCGCCCCGAGCATCAAGGCGGCCATCACCCGCAGCCGGGAGAACCGGACGTCGGCACACATCCACCGCACGTCGAGCAGCCCCGAGTCCAGCGTCGGCCGCCAGGCCGGCACCATGCCGCGCGGGTGGTAGGGGCCGTTGCCGACGAACAGGAACCACACCGTGCGCCACTCGCCGAGGAACTGCACGCGCACCGGCCGCGCCCGGCGCAGCACCACCATCAGCGCCGCGGCGAACGCCGGCCACTTGCCCCACCGCGGCTGCCAGTGCTCCCGTAGCCGCACGAGCTCCGGGTAGGAGCCGATGCTCGCGGTGTTGAGGAACGTCCGGGTCCGCACGACCTCGTCGGATCCGGGGTCGCCCGGGCCCGTCCGCGGGTGCACCTCCACCACCCCGAGGTCGACGGCGACCGCCTGCCCGGCGCGCGTGGCGTCGTCGACCTCCTGCAGGTCGTAGACGCCGACGTCGCGGGCGAAATGGTTGAGCGTGCCCAGCGGCACCACGACCAACGGCAGGCCGTAGCGCTCCGCGACCGCGGCCCCGGCACCGACCGACCCGTCGCCGCCGGTCACCCCCAGTGCCTTGATCCGGGACCCGATCTCCGCACCGCGGCGGTGCAGCGCGGCCTCCAGTTGCACATCGATGCCGCGGCCGCGCTGCACGGTGAGGATCTCCGCACGGGGCAGGACGCGGGCGACGTCGGCGACGGGATCGTAGGTGGGGTCCCCGGAGAACTGGTTGACCATCATCAGCAGGCCCTCGCCGTCGGGGAGCGCCGGCACGCTGTCGACCGGGCGGGCCCGCGCCTCGTCGGTGCGGCGCACCGGCCACCAGCGCTGGGTCAGCGCGGCGACGCCGACCCCCAGCACGGCGCCCGCGGCGACGTCGGACGCCCAGTGCACGCCGACGTGCACCCGCGAGTAGCCGACGGCGGCGGCGAGCGGGGCCAGCGCCAGCCCGAGCCGCGGGCTCTCCAGCCCCACGGCGGTCGCGAACGCCGCGGCCGACGCCGCGTGCCCCGAGGGGAACGACGACGACGTGGGCGGCGACGCCAGCGTCTGGTAGGCGGGCAGCTCTGCGGCGGCCGGGCGGCGCCGGGGCAGCAGCGGCTTGCACACGGCGTTCGCGGTGGCGCTGGCCAGCGCGATGGCGAGCACGCCCCGCGCGGCAGCCTTCCTGGAGGCACCCCGCCGCAGCGCCAGGCCTGCGGCGATGGCGGACCACAGGACGCTGTGGTTGGCCGTCGTCGTGAGGCCCTTCATGAACGTGTCGAGCCGGCTCGGGGGCAGTGCCGCGATCCGCCGCGAGATGCCGCGGTCGACGTCGTTGACCGGGTCGACCACCTGCAGGAGCCGCTTCATCGCGCAGACCCTAACGCGAGTCCTGGATCACCGCCGGGGCGCGGCGAGGCCGGGTGGTGGCGGCCCGCACCGGCCACAGTCCGTCACTCGGCGCAACGGCCGTCACGTACGGTGATGTGATGGCAGGGAAACGGCCGCTCGCAGTGGTGCCCCCGGGCCCCGTGCACCGCATAGGCTGGTGAGCATGCAGCGGCGGATCTTCGGTCTCGAGACCGAGTTCGGGGTCACGTGCACGTTCCACGGCCAGCGGCGGCTGTCCCCGGACGAGGTGGCGCGCTACCTGTTCCGCCGGGTCGTGTCGTGGGGTCGGTCGTCGAACGTGTTCCTGCGCAACGGTGCCCGGCTCTACCTGGACGTGGGCAGCCACCCCGAGTACGCCACCGCGGAGTGCGACTCGCTGGCCCAGCTCGTCGCCCACGACAAGGCAGGCGAACGGATCCTCGAAGACCTCCTGGTCGACGCCGAGCGGCGGCTGGTGGACGAGGGCATCGGCGGCGACATCTACCTGTTCAAGAACAACACCGACTCCGCAGGCAACTCGTACGGCTGCCACGAGAACTACCTGGTCGCGCGGGCAGGGGAGTTCTCCCGCATCGCGGACGTCCTGCTGCCCTTCCTCGTCACCCGCCAGCTCATCTGCGGCGCGGGCAAGGTGCTGCAGACCCCGCGCGGCGCGGTCTACTGCCTGAGCCAGCGCGCCGAGCACATCTGGGAGGGCGTCTCCAGCGCCACCACCCGGTCGCGGCCGATCATCAACACCCGCGACGAGCCGCACGCCGACGCCGAGCGCTACCGGCGCCTGCACGTGATCGTCGGCGACTCGAACATGAGCGAGGTGACGACGCTGCTCAAGGTGGGATCGGCGCACCTGGTGCTGGAGATGGTCGAGGCCGGGGTCCAGTTCCGCGACTTCACCCTCGACAACCCGATCCGGGCCATCCGCGAGATCAGCCACGACCTCACCGGCCGCCGCACCGTGCGGCTCGCCGGCGGCCGCGAGGCCAGCGCGCTGGACATCCAGCGCGAGTATCACACCCGCGCCGTCGAGCACGTCGCCGCCCGGGGCTCGGCGCTGCGGGACCGCACGATCACCAGGGTGCTCGACCTGTGGGGCCGCACGCTCGACGCCGTCGAGGCCCAGAACCTGTCGCTGATCGACCGTGAGATCGACTGGGCCATCAAGCACCGCCTCGTCGAGCGCTACCGCGAACGCAACGACCTGGACCTGGCCAGCGCCCGGGTCGCCCAGCTCGACCTGGCCTACCACGACATCCGCCGCGGGCGCGGCCTGTTCGACCTGCTGCAGCGCAAGGGCATGGTCGAGCGGGTCACCGACGACGGGGAGATCGAGCTGGCGAAGGACTCCCCGCCGCAGACCACGCGGGCCAAGCTGCGCGGCGACTTCATCGCCGCCGCCCAGGCCGCCGGACGCGACTTCACCGTCGACTGGGTGCACCTCAAGCTCAACGACCAGGCCCAGCGCACCGTGCTGTGCAAGGACCCGTTCCGGTCGGTCGACGAGCGCGTGGACCGGTTGATCGCCTCGCTGTAGGGCCGGCGGCTGATGTAGCGAAAGCGGCGTTCGCTGCGTTGAGTGCACCCAACGCCGCTTTCGGTGCATTCCAGCGGCTACGCATTCCAGCGGCTACTTCTCGCCGAGGTAGCGGGCGCGCAGTGCGGCCAGCTCGTCCTGCACCGCCGCCGAGGTGACCGTCTCGTCGTTGCGGCCCGGCTCGATACCCATGGCCCGCAGCAACGCGGTCGCGGGGACGGCCGGGTCGCCGGTCTCACCGAGCACCGGATGCAGCCCGTTCTCGGCCAGGTGGTGGAACACCAGGTTCACCACCGTCCAGGGGTTGAACGTCTCCCGCGCTCCCTCGCCCTGCGCAGTACTCATGTCTGCAGCGTCGGCCGGACACGGGACGGGGTCAACGGGGTGTCGCAGGATGAGACGGCGGCCCGTCTTCCCAGGTCGGCAACGAGCGAGCGGCCGCCGCCGTACGATGCCGAGGTGTCCTCCGCCCGGGCCGAGCGTCTGGTGAACCTGGTGCTCTGCCTGCTGTCCACCCGGCAGTTCCTGCCCGCCGAGAAGATCCGCGCCACCGTCGCCGGCTATGCCGACGCCGCGACGGACGAGGCGTTCTTCCGCATGTTCGAGCGGGACAAGACCGAGCTGCGCGAGCTGGGCGTCCCGCTGGAGACCGGCCGCAACTCCGGGTTCGACACCACCGACGGCTACCGGATCGCCCGTCATGACTACGAGCTGGGCGAGATCGACCTCGAGGCGGACGAGGCGGCCGCCGTCGCGCTGGCCGCCCGGCTGTGGGACACCCCGGGGCTGGCCGGGGCGGCGCACGGCGCGGTGCTCAAGCTGCGGGCCGCCGGGGTGGAGGTCGACGAGACCGGCGGGCCGGTGCAGGCGCGTGTGCGGGCGGTCGAGCCGGCGTTCGGGGCCCTGCTGGCGGCGGTGCAGACCGGTCAGGTGGTGACGTTCCCGCACCACCGCGGCGGCCCGACCGGCGAGGTCAGCCGGCGGACGGTGGAGCCCTGGGGAGTGGTGTCGGCGCGGGGCCGCTGGTACCTGGTGGGCCACGACCGCGACCGGGCGGACGTGCGCTCGTTCCGGCTCTCCCGGATCGCGGGACCGGTGACGACGCTCGGGCCACCGGAGGCCGTGAAGGTGCCCCCCGGGGTGGACCTGCTCGCGGTCGTCGACCGCGGGGTGGCGCCACCGCCGGTGATCGGGACGGCGCTGCTGTGGGTCGCGGCGGGTCGGGCGAACGGCCTGCGCAGGCTGGGCCGGGTGGTGCGGCCCGCCGACGGCGGCGACGAGCTGGAGATCGACCTGCGCAGCCTGGACACCGTCGCCCGGTGGGTCGCCGGCTTCGGGCCGGACGTGGTGGTGCTGCACCCGCCGGATCTCGTGGCCGCGGTGCGCCGGGCCTGGGTGGGGGTCGCCGCGGCGCATGCCGACGCCCTCGCCGCCGGTTCCCCGACCGACGGAGTGGGCGCGGGGTGGCCCGAGGCCGTCCGGTGACGGGCTCCGGCCTCACCGAGCGGCTCCCTCGGCTGCTGTCGCTGGTGCCCTACCTGCTCGCGCGGCCCGGGATCCCGCTCGCCGACGTCGCCGCCGACTTCGGGATCGGGGAGCGCCAGCTGCGCCGGGACCTGGAGCTCCTGTGGATGTGTGGGCTGCCCGGTTACGGCCCGGGCGACCTCGTCGACCTGTCGTTCGCGGGCGACACCGTCACCGTCACCGAGGACGCCGGTATGCGGCGCCCGCTGCGGCTCACCACCGCGGAGGGCACCGCGCTGCTCGTCGCGCTGCGCACCCTGGGCGACCTCCCCGGGATGGTCGACACGAACGCCGTGCTGCGCGCGACGGCGAAGATCGAGCGGGCCGTCGGGGACGCGGGCGCGGGCGGGGTCGCCGTCGAGGTCTCCCGGCAGGAGCAGGCCACCACCGCCGTGATCCGCCAGGGCCTGGAGACCGGCCGCGCGTTGACGATCCGCTACTACACGGCGGGCCGCGACGACGTCACCCGCCGCACCGTGGACCCGATGCGGCTGCTCCTCGTCGAGGGACACGGCTACCTCGAGGCGTGGTGCCGGCGCGCGGGCGCGGTGCGCCTGTTCCGGTTGGACCGCGTGGACGACGTCGCCGTGCTCGACGAACCCGCCGCCGCCCCGCCGGAGGCCGAACCGACGGACCTGTCGGCGGGGGTGTTCCCGGCCCGCCCCGAGCACGGCAGCGCGGTGCTGCTGCTGGAGCCGTGGGCACGCTGGGTGGCCGAGTACTACCCGGTGGAGCAGGTGGTGGAGCTGCCCGCCGAGCAGGCCGACCCGGGGACCGGGCATGATCACGGCACCCGGGGCGACGGCCGGGCCCGGGTGCTGCTGCGCTACGCCGACCCGGCCTGGCTGGTGCGGCTGGTGCTGGGGCTGGGCGGGGGAGCGCGGATCCTCGAGCCGGCCGAGCTGGCCGCGGAGGTGGCGCGGCGGGCGGCGCAGGCGTTGGCCCGTGCCGACGGGAACGGGCGCGACGGGAACGGGACGGGGGCGGGGCGATGACGGGTGTCGTCGGGGCGCTGGTGGCGCTCGCCGTGGTGATGGCGCTGGTACTCGTGCTGGCGGTCCGCCCGCACGTGCGCCGGCTGGCCCGGGGCATGGAGGTGCTGCGTGCGGACACCGGGACCAGGCTCGACCGGCTCCGGATGATCCGCGCGGAACGCCGGACCGTGGCGGCCGGGACCTCCTCCATCGGGGGCCGCGGACACCACCGTCAGGTGCAGACCGCGCCGTAGACTCGGTCGCGACGAATCACCACCCGTGCGGTCCGCCCGGCCCGCACGCGACGACCGGAGGCGGACGTGATGCCAGGCGGCTGGGAATGGCTGATCATCATCGGCGTGCTGGTGCTGCTCTTCGGTGCCAAGCGGCTACCCGAGATGGCACGGTCGGTGGGCCAGTCGGCCCGCGTGTTCAAGGGTGAGATGAAGGGCCTCAAGGACGACGACGGCACCACCACGGCCCCGGCAGCGCCGCAGTCGGACACCCGCCCCGCCGCACCTGCCGAGCCCACCGCGCTGCCGCCGGTCACCCACCCGGCGAACGGCGCCACCCCGGACGTGGCCGGCACCGCTCCGCAGCCGGTCGATCCCGTCCGGCGCGACGCGGACCGCTGACGCGCCCAGTGGATTCAGCACGGTGAAGTCCCCGGTACGGGCCCTGGGCCGGCTGCGTCCGGGCCGCCGCCGTCGGATGAACCCCGACGGCACGATGACGCTGATCGAGCACCTGTTCGAGCTGCGGAGCCGGCTCGGCATCTCGCTGGTCGTGATCGGAGTCACCACGATCTTCGGCTACATCTGGTTCGGCGTCGGCCTGTTCGGCACCCCGAGCCTCGGCGAGCTTCTCAAAGCGCCCTACTGCGCCATCCCGGCCGCCTCGCGGGCCACGTTCACCGCGGACGGCTCGTGCACCCTGCTGGGCACCGGCCCGTTCGACCAGTTCAACCTCCGGCTCAAGGTCGCGACCACCGCCGGGGTCGTGCTGGCCTGCCCGGTGTGGCTCTACCAGCTCTGGCAGTTCATCACTCCCGGGCTCTACGCGAAGGAGCGCCGCTACGCGCTGAGCTTCGTCTCGGCCGCGTCCGTGCTGTTCGTCACCGGCGCCGTGCTGGCGTACTTCATCATCACCCAGGGCCTGGCCTTCCTGCTCACCATCGGCGGCGAGGTCCAGACCACGGCGCTGACCGGCCACGACTACTTCGGCTTCCTCATCGCCCTGCTGATCATCTTCGGGGTCAGCTTCGAGATCCCGTTGCTGGTGGTGGCACTGAACCTCGTCGGGGTGCTCAGCTACGCCAAGCTGCGGGCCTGGCGGCGCGGGCTGATCTTCGGCCTGTTCGTCTTCGCCGCGATCGCCACCCCCGGCCAGGACCCGTTCTCGATGCTGGCGCTGGCGCTCGCGCTGGTGCTGCTGTTCGAACTGGCGATCCAGATCGCCCGCGTGAACGACAAGCGCCGCGCCCGCCGCCGCGCCGCGCAGGGCTGGGACAGCTGGGACCCCGATTCCCCGTCCCCGATCGACACCACACCCAGCAAGATCGACACCTCCCCGTCGCGCATCCCGCAGACCGGGGAGCCCGTGCGGGTGGCCCCGTCCACCGCG
>JAEUJO010000004.1 GCA_016794615.1 Pseudonocardia sp.
ACGAAGCTCGTCGATCACCCGCGCCTGCTCGGCGACCAGGGCGGCGAGCTCGTCATACGACGGACGTCCCTCCCCAGCCTGCACCCCATGATCATCGCATCCCGACGATCAAGCCCCGGAGGCGACCTGACCAGTTACCGACAACCTAAGTTAATTCTTCTGATTATATGCATCATGAAAAAAGTTGCTATGCCCTTCGCACCGGGCTATCGGCTGCGACCCTACTCCGTCCTCACCGCCCCCCACCTGCGGCGTTGCGCACCCCTGCGAGCACCGCGTCCCCGGCTCCGTCCAGATGATCTCCAGATCCCCCCGCCACGCCCGCATCCCAGCTCTCACCTGCGGAAACGCCGCCGCGCGGACCGCGCCGTCTCCGGGGCTCCGGTTGTTGATCTGTACGGGCCCCCCGGTGCAGCCGGGTGCGCACGGCGCCGAACCCGTGCGCGGTCTGGGCCCCGATGCCCGTCACCGCGGCGTAGCGGATCAGCGCGGCGAACGCTCCGGCGACGGCCGGGCCGGCGGAGCGGGTGAGGCCGAGGGTGACGGTGCCGGTGAAGCCGGTCTGCCGCATCCGGGCGCCGACGGCGCCGGTGACCGTGCCGCCCTCGCAGGCCACCAGGTACACCGCACCGAGCAGCGCGCGCCGCACGTCGTCGGGGACGCGCAGGGCGGGCGGGGCGTGGCGGTCCCAGCGGTCCAGGGATGAGCGCAGCATCAGCTCGGGGTCGGGCAGCGGCAGGTCGCGGCCGTTGCGGGAGAAGTAGAGCGGGCTGAGCACGTCGACGTCGGCGCGCCGGGCCGGGGGGCCCGCGGCCAGCTCGGCGAACCCGACGTGGGTGATGGCGTGGTCGACGACGCGGTGCACCGTCGACCCGAACGTCACCGCGGCGGGCGGCGCAGGGCACGCGCGATCGGGCAGCCAGCCGAGCCGCCAGCGGGCCCGTTCGCCGTGCGCCACCAGCGGCCACGCCGAGAAGTCGGGGGTCCCGCCGGGCGGCGGGTGGCCGAGCAGCGCGCACGCCGCGCCGTGCAGGCGCGCCGGGTACACCGTCGGCGCGACAGTGACGTCGAGGTCCAGCTCGAGGACGGTGGGCACGTGTCTCCTCTACGTGGTGGGGCCGAACAGGGCGGCGGGGGCGAAGGCGCGGCCGACCTGGGTGCCGGGCACCGGCTCGCCGCCGCGGTACGCGGAGGCGAGGTAGGTGCACTCGGCGCCGAGGACGACCCCCACGCGCAGCATCGCCAGCGACATGATCACGTTGCCGCCGGTCGTGTCGACGTAGGTGCGGCGCTCGGTCCGGTCGAGCGCCGCGAGCGCATCGCAGATGCGCCGTTCGGCCTCCGGGATGGCGACCTTGGGGTCGGACACGTCCGGCAGCTGCACCGACGCGAACCGGATGCCGTCGGCGCTCAGCCCGCGTCCCAGCTTCTCCTCGACGTCGTCGATCTGCGGGCTGCTGACCACGACGACGGTGTCCGGACGGCAGTGGTCGACCAGCCACTCGGGGATCGACCGCGGCCCGGTGCGGCGGCCGGACGGCCGGTAGACGCAGCGCAGTCCGATGGGCAGGACCAGCACCTCGCAGGTGCCGATCCCGGTCAGCACCGCGGCCCGGCTGCGGCGCGCGGCCAGCCGCACCTGGAGCTGGAAGGTGAACACGCACGCCAGGATCACCACGAGCAGCGCGCCGACCCGCAGCAACGCGTCGCCCCAGCCCGGGCCGCCACCGAACAGGTCGACGGCGACGTCGGGCAGGACCGGCGCGAGCAGCACGCCGACGAGCACGCTGCCCAGGTAGCGCGTCGCGCCGGCGACAGCGGACCGCACGGTGCCGCGCATCAGCGGCCTCGGCCGTCGTGTCGCATCGTGGTTCCTCCATCCGCCGGATCGCCCGCCGGCCGTGCCGCGTTAGGACGTCGACAGGACAAGACGGACAGCGGTCGGTGGCATGCGCCGAGTTGCGACCGGGCAGGATGCCGGCGTGCTGACCGTCGTGCATGTGGTCGGGGAGTCCGACACCGGGAACACCGACCTGAGCCAGGCCCGTGTGCCGGGGCGCCGGGATCGGCTGCGCGCGTGGGTCGCGGCCGTCGACGCAGGCGACACGGAGCTGCTGCGGACCGGCTGCCTACCGGGGTTCCCGCCGCCGCGGTTCGCCGCCACCCCGCTGGCCACGGTGCTCTCCGGCGTGGATGCCGACACGGTGCGGCTGGTGCTGCTGGCCACCTCGACGCGCACCGCGAGCGTCCCCACCGAGCCGATCGCCGAGTCCTTGCGCCGGGGCCTGACCGCGTGCCCGACGATCTTCGGCAGCCGCGTCGTCGCGGTGAAGCCGCTGCTCGCGTCCGGTTTCGCCGAGGCGGCCGTGGCCGGGCTGGTCCGGAACGCGCTGTGGTCGGAGGCGGGCCCGCCCGGCGACGCCGTGCTGACCTGGGGGTCCGGGTCGACAAGCCTGCACCTGGCGGTCGCGGCCGGGATCGTGGAGGCCGGGGTGGCGCTGCGGCTGCGGTCGAGCACCGCGGCCGGCCGCGACGTCACGCTGGCGCCCCGACCGGGGACGGCGCCGCTGGTGCCGTGGCTGCTGCGGCTGGGCTACCCGGACCAGGTCGGGGTGCTCGCGCGCCGGGGCGTGCTGGACCCGCCGCCGGGTGCCGACGTGCTGGCGCAGGCGGCGGAAGCGGCCCGCCGGCTCGACCGGGTCGGCCGCGGGCGGGGCGACGCGACCGACCTCGCCGAGTGGGTCCGGGGCGACGTGCGCCGCCTCGACGCCACGGCCGGGATGGCGCTGCGCGCCTGGGTGGAGGCCGAGTACCGGCGGCGGCGCGCCGACGACGGCGTGCTCGACCTGCTCGACCGGGCCCGCGCGCACGACTCGAAGGTCCGCACGTTGGGCGAGGTGCTGGGCGTTCTCGCGCGGGCCCCGGCAGATCCGGCCGGGCGCGCCGCCTGGGAGGCCCCGTCCGGGCGCTGGCTGCGGTCCCCACGAGTCTCCCGGATCAACCGGGCGGCCCGCCACAGCGCCCACGAGGCCGCGCCGCTCTCCCCTCGCGTGCTCGCGGACCTGCGCGCGGAGCTGCCGGCACCACCGGGCCCGCTGGCCCTGCCGACCGGCGAGGTGGCGGTGATCTGGACCGCGGGCACCTCCGGCCACGCGCCCTACGGCGACACGCTGCTGAGCCGGCCGCTCGGGGCCGCGCTGCTGCGGCACTGCGGGCGCCCGCCCGAGGGCAGGCTGGAGCTGTCGTGCCTGGTCCTCGGCACCGACGAGGCGACGGGGAGCCTGCCGGTCGCCCGCGAGCAGGTCGAGGCGCTCACCGCACCCGGCCCGCACCACGCCGCGGTGCGCGCCCGTGCCGTCGCGGTCGCGTCCCGGTCCGAGACGGTCGCGCAGGAGGCCGTCACCGCGGCGCTGGCCGAGGTCGCACCGGGCGTCGACGCGGTCGTGGTGGTCCCGATCGGGCCCAAGGAGCTCGTGCTCGGCGCGCTGCTGGCGGCGTTGCAGCACGGCCAGGCCCGGGCGGTGCCGGTGCTGCTGGCGGGCACGGACCGCGCCGCCACCGAGGCCGAGTACCACCGCGTGGTGCCGTACCTGACCGCCGACCCGCAGCTGGCCCGGCTGGCCGAGCGGGCGCTGCGGCGGCTGGAGCTGGGCACGGCGGCCCGGCTGTGCGGCATCGGCTCGCCGCGGCTGCAGGAGGTCGGCACCATCGTCGAGCAGCTCGACGGGTGGCTGTGGCACCGCGGAGCGGCGGGGCTGCGCGGGCGGCTCGCGCTGTGCGCGGCCCGGCTGCGGCCGTCGCCGGACCCCGTCACCGAGCCGGACCGGGTGCGGCTGGTGCACGTCGCCGCGGAGATCGCCCAGCTCTGCCCGCGATGGCCCGCGGTGCTGCGGTGGCTGGTCGAGGTCCGCAACGACCTGGTGGTCAGCCACGGCCGCCCCGACGGCCGGGTGTCGGTGGCGGACGCGATCGCCGCGCGCGCCCCGCGGGGGCGCCCGCCCGTGTCGGCACCGGCGCTGATCGAGCGGGCCGCGCGGGCCTGCAAGGCCGGGCTGGACGACGAGTTCGGCGCGCGGACGTACGCCGAGGCCGAGGAGGCGCTGCTGCGGCACCGCGGTTGACACCGGGGCGGGCGACCCGCGACACTCCCGCTCGCACGTGGCGCCTCGGCGCCGGGTCCGGTCCGGACCGATCACGCGGCGCCCGGCCGCGAGGATGCCGCCCCGCGCGGCACCCCGGGTACGTCTCGCGCACGTCCGCGCGGTCGGCCCGGCGCGCCCTCGCGAGGTCGACGTGCCCTACTCCCCCGAAATCGTCGCCGCTGTCTGGGTCGGCCTGCGGTCCGTGCGCCACTCCGCGCACCGTGCCGCGGGCCGGCCCGGGTGCGGCCGCGGACCCGCCGCCGCGCTGCGGATGCTGCGCGGCGCCCCGGTGCCGCACGACTGCGAGAGCTGCTACGACCTGCTCGTCGACACGCTGCTGCAGCTCGCCGGGTCGGCTCGGTTCGCCGGTGCCGACCGGCCCGCCGCCTACGCCCACGGCGCCGCGGAGCACCTGGCGCAGGACCGGCTGCGGGCCGCGAGGGCCACGCTGCACGGCGTCGCTCGCCCGGAGCGGACCGACGGCACGGTTGGGGCGATCCGCCGGGCGCTGGCCGCCGACCCGGCCGGGCTGGACCCCGGATGGGCCGACGCGCTGCTCACGCTCGTGCTCTCGGCGGCGGCGACCCGCGCCCCGCTGCCCGCGACCGGCTGGCCCTACGACCGGTTCGCCGCCGCCAAGGCCGACCGCTCCGGCCGCGGCGACCCGGCCGCGCTGCGGCGGGCAGTGGTCGGCGACGTCGCCGCGGTGATCGCCGTCGTCGACCGCGTCGCCGGCCGCGCCTGGCGCGACGCGCACCTCGACGCGCCGCGGCGCGCCCGCGCGGCCCGCTACACCGACCTGCGGGTGGGGCAGCCGTGCCCGGTCACCGGCGAGCCCGTCGACCCGCCCGCCCCCGCCGCGGACCCCGACCCCGCCGAGGCGCTGCGGTTGGCGTTCTGGGCGGCGCTGGCCGACCACGAGCCGGTTGCGGCCGCGCGCGCCGCCGTCACCGCGGCCGGCGGCACCGTGCCGGGCCCGGCGGGGCTGCGCACGCTCGCGACCGGCTGGCTGCTGGACCTGCTCGCCCTGCCCGGCCTCCCGGTGCCCCGCCCGCTGGACGCCGCCGGGGTGCGCCGGGCCGTCGCGCACGTGCTGGGCCCGCCTGCCGCCCGCCGCCTGCCCGCCTCGCTGGCGCGCACCCTGGCCGCGCGTGCCGCCGGACCGGCGGGGGCGCGGCGGGTGGCGTGAGCCCCGCGTCCGGCTCACCCGTTCGGCGACAGCCCGACCTCACCGGGCAGGGGCAGCGCCTGGCGGCGGCCGGGCGCTGCCCGGCTGCGCACCTTCTCGTTCTCGACGAACCACTCGTAGGCCGGGCCGTCCTTGCGGTTGCGCGGGTAGTGCACCGGGGCGTTGCGCCCGAAACCGGTGAACGCCCAGCGCAGCGCCTCGAGCACCGGTCTCGCCGACGCGGGGAGCGCCTTCTCGAATTCGGCGGCCAGATCGGCCTGCACGTCGGCGTCGACCTCGGGCTCCAGCATCAGGAGCCGGTCGCGCATCCGGTCGCCCCGGTACAGCCGGGTGCCGGCGACGGTCAGCTCGACCGACCCGAAGCCGAGCGGGCGGCCACCGCCCAGCCGGTGCCGGCCAGGTGCCTCGGCGCTGCCGCAGCATGCCGGGTCAAGCAGCCACAGCAGTGCGCCCAGCTCCAGCGCGTGCAGGTCGGTGACCCGCACGGTGAACGTGACGACCGCGCCGGGGTTGATCCACTGGTGCAGTGTGGCGTTCTGCGAGTCCCGCTCCGGGCGTCTGCGCCTGTCGACGACCGGCGGCTCGTACCGGAGTCGCGAACGCAGCCTGCGGGTGTCCAGCCCCTCCAGGGCCCTGTGGTGCGGGTAGACCTTCCGGCCGCGCAGCGTCTGGCTCGCGGGCTGGAAGAACCCGTACCGGTCGGTGCCCGCGTCCAGCGGTCCGGGCGGGTCACCGGGGCGCCTCGGCTTCTTGGCGAGGTAGAAGCGGCCCTGGGACGGCTTGGGCGTCGACAGAGGTGGTAGCACCAACGGGTCCAGATCCTCGACGACCGGGCTGCCCGTGGCCGTCGTGTCGTCGGCGCGGGGTGTGCGCACCCCGACGATACGCAGCGCCGAGCGGTGCGCCGACGGCTCGGGACGGGTGCCCTGGCCGTCCCACGTCCAGCCGAACACCCGGTCGGCGGGTGGGAGCTGGTCGAGCGTCCGCGCGGGGCGCAGGCTCTCGTCGAGCAGCTCACCCGGGGCGTGAATGTGCAACAGCCGGCTGATCAGCACCGGGCGCAGGCGCTCGACCGTCGTGGCACCCCGGGGGGGCAGCTCCCGCCGCACGAGGTCGACGTCCGCCGTCTCGGCCCAGCAGGTGACGACCGTGCCGGCGGACGGGGGCACCACGGTGTCGGGCCCGAGGTAGGGCGGTGGGGTGACACCGTCGGGCGTGTCGGTCAGGTCGTAGAGGTGGCGCGACCAGGCCGTCTTCCCCGGCTCGTGGCCGAGGTAGTCCCACGGGGTGCGATTCTCGGCCCACAACCGGTCGCCGCCGGCCGGTCGGTGCACGTCGCGCTGGTGCGCGATCAACGTCGCCAGGCCCTCGACCAGCGACTCCGCCTCGCGGCCGCGGATGACGCGGTGCTCGTCCTGGGTCAGCCCTGCGGAGCGGATCCCGGTGACGAAGACCGTCCCCGCGTGCTTGTCCTTGACCGACGGCCCGGTGGCGTGCAGGTGACCGCGCACGAGGTGGTGGCCGTCGACGAGCCCGTCGGCGGGCTCGGCGCCCGGCCGGTGCAGGCTCACCACCTCCCAGGCGTGCGGGCCGCGGCGGATCACCGCGTCGACGACGTCTCCGTGCGCGAGGTGCGGGTGCAGCCGGGTCCGACGGGGGTCCTTCCTCCAGAGCGCGACGGTGGCGGCGGCGCGCAGACCGTCGATCCGGCCGAGCACCGTGACCCGGTCGGCGGCCTCGACCAGCGCGGGTTGCAGCTCGACGGCGCCGTCGGCCACCGACCGGAAGCCGAGGACGGCACGCCGATCGAGCACCCCGAACCGCGAGCACGTCACGGCCTCGTAGGCGCTGCGCAGCATCCCCTTGAGCTGGCTCGGCGGCAGGTCCAGCCGGTCGTCGGCAGTGGTGGCGATCTCCAGCTCACGGTGCCCGGCGACGCCGCAGGCCGCCTCCCGGACCCGGGTGAGCAGCAGCGGGGTGACCACCTCCAGGCGCACGTCGATCTCGCCGCTCCACCGGTCGTCGTGCCAGCGGTGGTGGCCGGGCGGCGGTCCGTCGGCCAGGCCCGCGGGCAGGTCGGTGCGGGGCAGGGCGGGGATGAAGTTGTAGGGGTTGTGGAAGGTCTTCGTGCTCACTGGCGCACCGCCTGTCCGGTCGTGGGGGTTGCGGCCCGGAAGCCGGTGAGGCGTTCCTCGACGACGTGGGCGTTGCCGTGGGTGTCGAGGCCGACGTACTCGCAGTGGGTCAGCTCCAGGTACTGCGCGGGCCACGGGTCGTCGCCCTCGGCAGGCTGCGGCCCGGTCACCGGGACGTGCAGCGGCCCGGTGCGGCGCTCGTTCACGATGCACCAGCCCGCCGCCTCCGGGTGTGGGGTGAACCGGCGCCCCCAGACGGCGTAGGTGCCGTGCAGGGCGGCCGTCACCGGCACCGCGGTACCGGTCCAGCCGGCGATGTCGAGGGCCTGCTCCGTGACGAGTACCGCGCGGCCGCGGCCCCCGCCGGTCTGCACCCAGCGCAGGTCGGTGGCCGGGCCGAACAGGCGGACGGCGAACGCCCCGTCCAGCCGGGCCGGGCCGGTGGGGATGCGCAGCACCCCGCCGTCGAGGCGGACGGTGGTCAGCGCGGTCGGGAACGCGAGCCAGCCGGCGGCCCCGTCGCCGAGGGCCGCGCTCGCCTCGGCGAGCACCTGCGCTGCCGGTGCGACGGTGTCGCGGGCGGTGCGCCACAGCTCGGTCATGTCTTCTCCTCGCCCCGGGTCACGACATCGGTCAGGTAGGCGTGGCCGGACGCCTCCTGCAGCCAGTCCCACAGCCCTGGGCCGCCGTCGTGGGCGGGCAGCTCCCACCGGTCGACGCCGACGACGTCGACCCCGCGCACCGCGACCTCCCCGAGCCCGCGCGTGGTGGCGTGCCCGAACCCGGCGTGTCCCTCGGCCAGCAACGCGACGGCGACGCCGAGCAGAACGACCGCGCCGCGCCGCTGCTCGGGCGTCGCCCGGTCGAGCCGGTCGGGGTCCAGCTCCAGCCGCAGCGGCGCCCAGCCGAGGTCCTGGGTCTCCTGCACGGTGAACAACCGGTGCTCGGCGGCACCGCCGGACCAGCGGTCCAGCGCGACGTGGGTGCGTTCGCGTGTCCACGACGTGACCTGCTTCGCGGTGCCCGCCAGGTAGCCCAGCCACAGGTCGGGCGCGACCGGCTCGGTCGTGACGGCGGTGACGTCCGGCACCGACAGCGCCCCGGCCTGCTCCCGGGAGCCGAACAGCACACCGAACACCGGTACCTCGCGCGCGATCCCGTCGAGCGCGGTCACGAAGTCGGGGGGCGGCGGGCCGAGGTCGTGGATCGTGCGCACCACCCGTTCCGCGAGCGCGCGCAGCACGCCCTTGACCGTGGAGCCGGGCAGCACCGGCACCAACCGGCCGTCCGGGGTGCGGGTCAGCAGGGGCACGAGGTCGGCCTGCTCGCCGGGCGCGGCGGAGCCGACGACCACCGGGCGCACCGGCGACCAGCGCACCTCGATGCGCGGCAGCTCGGCAGCTGCCCCGTCCGCGGCCTTGACCTCGGTCGCCGCGGTGCGGTTGGCCAGGGCCGCCAGCAGCGAGGCGCCGCGGGTCAGGTCGATCTCGCGCACCTGCGCCGCGGTGCAGCGCAACCGGCCCAGGCCGCGGCGCGACGCCCCGCCGACGGTCAGGCCGACCGCCCGGACCTGCGCGACGAGCCCGGCCGCAGCGTCCCGGGACGGACCCTCGTAGCGCAGGTTCAGCGTCAGCGTCGTGCCCGCGGGAACGACCATCCGGTCGTAGAGGATGCGGGTGGCCGCCGCACCCTGCCGCCGGTCGATCCCGACCCCCGTGCGCATCTCCAGGCCGGTCTCGCCGATCGTCGTGTCGGAGACGAAGAGCCGGCTCGCGTGGCCCGGGTCGGCCTCGGTCGCCGCGTCGGCGTTGCGGGGGGCGGCGCCGAACAGGGCGTCGACCTCCGCGGCGTCGTGCGTCCGGCGGGCGAACGCCCGCAGCACCCCGGCCCACGACGTGCCGGGCACCATGAGCCGCCCCTGCCCGTCGGTGGCCAGCGGCAGGTCGACCACCGGGTCACCCGCGGCGCCGCCGACGTGCAACGGGGTCTCGGTGACCAGGCTGAGGGTGTAGTCCTGGCGCACCGCAGGGCCGGTCATCGGGTCTCCTCCGGGATGCTGTCGAGCAGGTCGGCGACCAGCGCGGCCAGCGCGACGGCCTGCTCGGCCGGGCCGTCGAGGGCGGTACGCAACGTGGTGGCGAGCCGCCCGCCGGCCAGCAGCGCCCTGACGTGCTCGGCGACCGCGCGCTGCCGGGCCCGCTTCGGCGTGCGGTTCTCGAGCCAGCCCGTCGCGTGCCCGTCGACCCGCTTCGGGTCGCCGGCGACGGCGGCGGCCGCGGTGACCGCACGCCAGGTGCCGCGCTGGCTGTCGCTGAGCCCGCCGAGCGCGTCCCGCAACGCCGTCACCGACGGGTCGTCACGGTGTTCGGCGACGGCAGCGCGGATCCGCTCCCGGCGCACGACCCCGCGCAGCACGCGCAGCGCCGCGGCGTGATCGCCGCCGTCGGCGGTGTCGGGGACCTCGTGGACGGCGGGTTCCCGGTCGGTCACGGTCACGGCGGCGTCGGCCAGCAGTGGGGCGTCGACGACCACCTCGCCGAAGCCCTCCACCGTGCGTTCCCCGACGCCGAGGTGCACCAGCCGCCACCAGCCGTCCGGGTCCACCACGGCGTCCGGGGGCAGGGTCACCTCCACCACCGAACCCGCCGCCAGGCCGACCTGGCTCTCCCGGGGCAGGCCCCAGCGGCCCTGCCAGCCGTCGCGGCGGCGGGTTCGGGCGGTGACCGCGGCGAGCACCAGGCCCTCGGCCCCGAGTAGCTGAGCCAGGGTGTGGCGCAGGTCGTCGGGGTCGGCGCCCGGCCGCAGCCCGGGGTCGAGCACGATCGCGTCGGCGGCCAGCCACAGCCGGAACCCGCCGGTGGGCGGGGTGACGGCGGCCGGCGCGACCGGATCGGACACCGCCACGGCGCATGCCCCGTACTCGCCGCGCCGCCGCGTGCCCAGCCGGGCAGGGCCGGCCAGCAGCCGCGCCCAGCCCGCACCGTGCTCCTGCGTCAGGCGGCTGACGAGAGCAGGGGCGACGAGGACCCTGCTGCGCAGCACCCGCCCGGCCGGGATCACCTCCAGCTCGTGCACCCCGGCCGGGCTCGTCGGTCGCTGCCGGGCCCGGTCGACGGTGTTGTGGGCGACCTGCGCGGTCGACCGGACCTGCAAGGGCAGCACGCCGCCCGGGTCGGGCACCGTCCAGCGGTCGCGGACCTGCCGGTGTCCCTCGGCGGGCACACCCATCGACACCCGCTCGCCACCGGTCTTCGCCCGGAACAGCGTCAACGGCACGGGCAGCCCACGGCGGCCGTCGATGTCGGGATGGGCGTGGCGCACGACGACGGCCCCGCCCGCCACGGCCGCCGCGACGGTGTCGGCGCCCCAGCGGTCCGACAGCCACGGCAGCAGCGTCGCGCCGGGCAGGAAGTCGTGGCCGCGCACGACGTTGCCGGCCGTCGCGGCGGGCACCCGCAGCGGGCCGGTGGTGGTGATCGCGAGATCGACCGCCGTCCACCCGGCCGCGTCGGCCGGGACCGGCACCGGTGCGGCCGCGGGCCCGCGCGGGGCGACCGGGACGGCGGGTGGGGTCCAGGAGGAGTCCGCCAGCCACGCCGCCCACGCCCGGGCGGACGCCCCGCCGAGCGACATGTCGACCTCCCCCGGCCCGCGGCGGCGGTCACCCCCCATCCGGTCGCACCAGGCCACCGCGAGGACGAGCAGCGCCGACAGCGCGGTGGCCTGCTCGGGCTCGAGACCGGCGGGCAGCGTCAGCTCCGCGGCCAGCGGCAGACCGCCGCGGGCGTACTCGACGAACCGCAGCGCCGTGTCCCGCGCGCGCCCCGTCCCGGGCTCGATCGCGACGCCCACCCGCACGGTCGTCGTCGCCCGGCACAACGCCCGGTCGGCCAGGATCTCCCGGCGCAGCCCGGGCACGAACCGGGCCGGGCCGACCCCCACCGACGCCGCGACCGGGGCGCCGCCGGAGGTGGGTTCGACGGGGCCGTCGCCGAAGGCATAGGTGTGCCACTGCTGCCAGGCACCGGTGACCCGACCGTCGTCGAGCGCCCGGGCGACGGTCGCGGCGGCGTCACGCAGCAGCCCGGTGAGCGTGCTGCCCGGCACGTAGGGCAGACCGTCGGCGGCGCGGCGCACGAGGGCGTCGAGTGCCCCGGGGACACCGTGTCCGGCACCGATGTGCCAGTCGGTCGTCGGGGACACCGTCAGGGTTGCCGACGTGGGCAGCACGGCGGGCCTGGCGCTCACCGTGCACCCCCGCCGACGAACGGCGCCAGCTCCACCAGATCGAGGACCCCCCGCACCAGCCCGCCGTCGTCACCGCGCAGGGCCCCCAGCCTGCGCCGGTCGTCGTCGTCCACGGCCCGCTCCCGCAACCGCGCGAGCCTGCGGCGGGCCAGTGCGGGATCGGTGCGCAGATCGTCGCGGAAGGCGTGCAGCTGACGGCGGGTCAGCGCCGCTCCGTCGCCGCCGCGGGGGATGGCGGCGACGACCCGCAACCGGGCGAGCAGAGCGTCCCAGTCGTGCTCGGGCGGCACGGCCCCGTCGGGGCCGGCGACGAGGAACGGGCGCTCGGTGAGCACGACGGCCCGGTCCTCGGCCGCATAGCGGGCCCGGATCGCGTCGAGGTCGGTCACTGTCGAGTCGATCAGCACGTGCACATCGATGCCGTGGTGGCCGGGGTTCGCCGCCACCAGGCGTTTCGCGCGCCCGCACAGCTCGTCGGCCAGGCCGTAGGCGACCGAGAACGGGAAGTGGGGCTTGACCAGCGCGACTCCCGCCGCTGCGGTCAGCGCGGGCAGGCCCAGCCGGTCGAGCACGCGCCGGACCAGCGGAGCCTGCCCGGCGTGCACGGCCAACCGGCGCAGGTAGGTCGTCGTGAACGGCAGAGCGTGGTCGCCGTCGACGAGCACCGTCAGGTCGTCGCCCCCGACGATCAACGGCACGAGCGGCAGCCGCCCACGCACCGGGGGAACCTCGTCGGCGGCGTCGCGCAGCGCCTGCTCCGCCGCAGCCCGGACCTCGTCGCTCAGCCGCTGCAGCGGCGATCCGTCCGCACCCGCGTCGAGGTCGTCCATCCCGGCGGCGGTGCGGAAGAACGCGCCGAGCTGGTTGCCGTCGGCGTGCACCACCCCGACCCAGCCGACCTCGTCGAAGAACGTGTCGATGTCGACCAGCCTCCGGGCGTCGCCGAGCAGCTCCTCGATCCGCGCGACGGCGTCCCCCCGCGCGGTGACCTTGGCGACGACCTCCGCCGACAACGGCACCGGTGGCTCCGCCTTGCGGTGCAGCACATCGGCCGCGGTGTGCCAGGACCGCGCCGGGGCGTCGGTCGACGCGCACGCCGCCACGAGCGGTACCCGCTGGTGCCGCACCGCCGCACCGGGACGGGCCGCGAGGTGACGACGGTGCTCGGCGAACGCCACCCCGACCTCGTCGGGCGTCGGGAGCGGACCCGCGATCGGCACCGACACCCCCGCCACCTGCAACCCCGGGGCCTCTCGCAGCGCCCCGAGGGTCACCTCGGTGACCACTGCCCGCGCCGCCGCCTCGTCGTCCACCACCGCGAGGGAGTTGCCCGACGAGCTCTGCAGCACCCGCCCCCCGTGGGCTGCCACCACCTCGCGCACCCGCTCCGTGGTGAGCTGCGCGAGCAGGTAGGACGCGCCCACCGCCTCCCGAAGCCGGTTGCTCGCGAAGATGTACCCCTGGTTGCCCGACGTCCCGATCAGGACCAGCCGCATCCGCACCCCTCCGTCGTTCGACCGCGTGCCGGATCATCGATGCCCGGCCCGGCGGCGTTAGGCCGTCGGAAGGGCATGACGGACAGCGGTCGGTTTCGTGCGCCGAGTAGCTGCGGCGAGCGAGCGACCCGGCACGGCGACCTGCGCGCGGTCACCTGCCGGCCCGGGCGCCGCGTCCCACCGCAGTGATCGCGATATCGGTGACATGAGCTGCACCGGTGCAGCTCATGTCACCCAACCGGCGATCAGCCCCCGGCGCCCTGCAGATCCGGTCAGGTAGCTCAGGTCGACACAGCGTCAGCGCACAGTAACGCGAGTCATACCCTGAGCGACCGACATGCCGGATTCCCTGTCTGTCCGTCATCCCACAGCGACCGCGTTACCCGAGGCACCACACGAAAGGCGACGATGTCCGTCGAGGCGAGGTACCAGGACCTTCTCACTGCTGTCGCGTTCACCGGCTCCCGCGCGGTGTTGCGCGTGACCGCGACCTACCAGCCCGCCGGCGGCCTCGGCAGCAGGGTCTTCCCACCGACCTACCCGCCCCAGAACGGCCAGCCCTACGTCATCGAGAAGCGCCGGGTCGACGGCGCGGAGCGCGACGACGTGCTGCTCGACTCCGTCCCGTCGCAGGCCAACCGCGCCGAGGAAGCCCTGCTGAGGGCCCAGCGCGAAGGGACGGCGCAGGTGCCGTTGCTGCAGGTCGAGCACACGGGTGCCACGCCGGTGGTGCTCAGCTCGCTGGAGTTCCCGCACCGCTACGCCGACGCCTACCTGCGTGACAGCCTGCTCGACGGCGTCGCGTTCGACCGAACCGATTTGGGCCGGTCGTTGCAGGGCGCATCGCCCGCCGACGCGACGGCGCTCTACGCCCACGACCCGGGTTCGCTCGTCTACGGCGCCTGGAACTCCCACCGCAAAGGCCGGCAGCAGAAGTTCCCTCGCATCTATGCCAGCGAGGTCGTCGGCTGGGATCCGGTTCTCGGCGCCCGCAACGCCGGGCGGATGGATCCGCTGAACCTTCAGGGCGCGGCCAAGCAGACCAAGGACGGCTGGGAGTACTCCGCCACCTCGACCAAGACCAAGGGCGAGAAGCTCAGCGAGATCGGCCACGGGAACGTCGCCCCGAACCCCCAGCACGGCGGTGTGACGATCAGCTCGGCCCAGCGGTTCGCGACGCTCTCGCTGGCCGGCCTCGACCGGATCGGCTTCGGCGCGGTGTCCGCCGAGGCGGCCCAGGCGGCCAGAACCGTCCTCGCCGCGTATGCGCTGCTGGCCGACCGGCTCGCGTTCGGCCGACCGGCGTTGTGGCTGCGCAGTGGGTGCGAGCTGGTGCTGGAGTCCGAGCGGATCGAGTGGGTGCACCGCGGTGGCGACACCGAGCCGTTCGACCTGTCGACGGCCGAGGCGATCGAGCTGTTCGGGCTGGCCGCGGCGCACGCGGAGAAGCAGGGCCTGCCGCTGGCGACCGAGACGGTCGTCCTCACGCCGTCGAAGGCACTCGCTCAGGCGATCGACTTCAGCCTCACGAAGGCGTCGGGCGAGGGCGACTGAGCCATGCCGTTCACGATCTCGATCGAGCTGTTGACCGGAAGCTACGACGCCGCCGAGGTGGACGACCGGGACCGGGCCGAGTGGCCCCCACACCCGGCGCGGTTGTTCTGCGCGCTGCTCGCGGCCGCCCGCGGCGACGGCGACCGGTCGGCGCTGCGGTGGCTGGAGGCCCAGCCGGCCCCGGTGATCCGCGCAGCTGCGCAGGCAGGCGAGGCCCGGCGGTCGGCGTACGTCGTGGTGAACACCGTCAACGCGAAGGGCGGCAACCTGACCCATCCCGGCCGGACGAACGGGCTCCGCACCCGCACCCGCGCGCTGCCGACGTTCCCGCGGGTAGCGCTGACCTGGGCGGCCGAGGCCCCGGTGGAGGTGGTGGGCGCGCTCGACGCGATGGCCCGGCGCATCCCCTACCTCGGCCGCTCCACCGGTATCACGCTGGTCGCCGCATCGACCACGGACCGGCCGGCAGGCGACGGCGAGCTGTTCGAGCCCTGCGACCTGCTCGACCGCGAGCTGGCGTTGCGCATCCCCTACCCCGGGTTCCTCGATGAGCTGGACGCACAGTTCACGGCGGGCCGGCCCGCCTGGGAGGTCAGCCGCTACCAGGGATACCGGCAGGTGCGGGAAGCCCCCGAGGCCGGTGCTCCGGAGATCCCGTCGGTCTACGAGGACGTGGTCGTCTTCGGCTTCTCGGGGCTGAAGCCGCAGGGCCGGTTGACGGTGCGGTTCACCGAGGCGCTGCGGTCGGCGGTGCTGCGCGCGGCGGGCCGCCGGGCGCCGGAGGTGCTGCACGGGCACGGTGCCGACGGCCGCCCGCACGTCGCGTTCCTCGCGCTTCCGGACGTCGGGCACCGGCACGCCGACGGACACCTGCTGGGGATGGCCGTCGCCGTGCCCGACCTGCCCGCGGACGAGCGCAAGGCGGTGCTACGGGCCGTGCTCGGGCTGCGCGGCGACCACGACCTCATCGAGTTCACCGTGCCGGGCATCGGCGGGGTGCAGCTGATCTATCAGCCCGGGCACGTGCGTCCGTGGGGCGCATCGCCGGACCGCTGGCGTCAGGGCAGCCGTCGATGGGCGACGGCGACGCCGATCGTGCTCGACCGCTATCCGAAGCGGCCCGAACAGTTGGAGGCGGAGGTGCGTGCCGGGCTGCGCCGCGTCGGGCTGCCCGATCCGGTCACCGTCGACGTCAGCACGAACCCGTTGCTGCCGGGCGCGGTGCCGCTGCGCCCGATCGACCTGCCCCGGCAGGCCCGGGGCAAGCTGTTCCGGCACGTGGCGGTCACGTTCGACCGCACGCTGCATGGGCCGGTGCTGGTGGGGGCGGGCCGTTACCTGGGTGTCGGGCTGCTGGCGCCGGTGGGCCGCGATGCCTGATCGACTCGAGGCCGCGGACTTCCCGGCCTTCTACGTGGCCGTGCACGGCCACGATCCGTTCCCGTGGCAGACGGCGCTCGTCGACGAGGTCCTGGCGAGCGGGCGGTGGCCGAGCCTGGTCGACGTGCCGACCGGGCTGGGCAAGACGTCGCTGCTGGACGTCGCGGTGTTCGTCGCGGCGGCGACCGCGCACGTGCCCGGCGCACACCGGCTGGGCCGGCGGCGCTGCTTCTTCGTGGTCGACCGGCGGATCGTCGTCGACGAGGCGTACGACCACGCGCGGACGATCGCCGAGGCCGTCCACACCGGCGACGGCGTACCCGGCCGGGTGGCCGACGCGCTGCGGGCACTGGCCCCGGATGCGACCGGCGAGCTGCTGCCGGTGACCCGGATGCGCGGCGGCACGACCTGGGCATCGGCCTGGCTGGACCGCACGGACCGACCGGGGATCGTGCTGGGCACGGTCGACCAGGTGGGCAGCAGGTTGCTGTTCCGCGGCTACGGCGTCGGCGACCGGCGGCGCCCCCTCGACGCCGCGCTCGTCGGCACGGACGCGCTGCTGCTGGTCGACGAGGCGCACCTGGCGACGGCCCTGCTGAACACGGTGTCGGCGGCGCAGCAGCGCGACCGGCTCGGCGTGCCGCTGCCCGGCCTGAGCGTCGTGCAGCTGTCGGCCACCGGCGCACCGACCGCGGACACGTTCACGTTCGCCGTCGACGCGCACCGGGCCCATCCGGTGGCCGGGCGGCGGCTGACGGCGGGCAAGCGACTCACCACCCGGGCCGCCACCCCGAAGACGTGCGTGAAGACGCTGGCCGACGCGGCGGTCGAGCAGCTCGACGCGCTGGCGGCCGCGCAGCGGGAGCACGCGCCCACGGCGCTGGTCGTCTGCAACACCGTCGACCGGGCTCGCGCCGTCCACACGCTTCTCCAGAAGACCCTGGCGGTGGACTGCGACCTGCTCATCGGCCGCACCCGGCTGATCGACCGGCAGGCCGTGCAGGACCGGGTCCGCACCCGGTTCGGCACCGACCGTGCCCGGTCGGACCGGGCGGCCGTGCTGGTCGCCACGCAGACCGTCGAGGTCGGGGTGAACCTGGACGTCGACGTGCTGGTCACCGAGTCGGCGTCGTGGGACGCGGTCGTGCAGCGGCTCGGGCGGCTCAACCGGCTCGGCGCGTTCGTCTCCCGGTTCCCGGGCCGGGCAGCGGCTGCGGCCGTCGTCGTGCACGACGGGTCGGACGGCCCGATCTACGGTGCGGCGCGCGACGCCACCTGGCACGTGCTGCACGAGCGGGCCACCGAGGCGGTGGCCCAGGGATACGAGGGCCTCGACGTCTCGCCACTGGCCTGTCGCAGCCTCCTCCCGCACGGGGAGTACACACGGCAGCCGAACGACGTACCCGTCCTGCTGCGGCCGACCCTCGACGCCTGGGTGCAGACCGCGCCGGTGCCGCTCGCCGACCCGCCGGTCGCCCCGTTCCTGCACGGGTTCGACGGCGGCGCCGCCGCGGTGCAGGTGGTCTGGCGGGCCGGTCTGGTGAGCATCGACCCGCTGGACGTCTTCGGCGACGACGACTCCGAGATCGACGAAGCGCGCGCCGACGGTCTGCTCGCGCAGTGGCCACCGCGGACGGCCGAGACCGTCGAGGTGCCGTTCACCGCCGTCCGGCAGTGGCTCAACGGCGAGACTCCGGACCCGGTGACCGATCTCGAAGCGGTGCCCGACGCGACGCCTCGCGCCCGCGGTCGCGACCCGTTCCGCGCGCTGGCTCGGCGCCCCGCCACCCGCGCGGCCGACGCGCCGATGATGTGGCGTTGGGTCGAGGCGGCCGAGGTCCGCCCGGGCGACCGGATCGTCGTCCCGACCGACAGGGGCGGGCTCGACGGCTTCGGCTGGTCCCCTACCGACCAGACACCCGCGCTGGACGTGGGCGAGGCAGCCACGTTCGTCGCCTCCCGGTCCCGGCGGCACGCGGCGCTGCGGCTCGACGGCGGGCTCCCGGCCCGGTTGGGCGTGGACGGGCCCGGCGCGGTGCGGATGCAGGCACTCGTCGCGGACCTGTGCGACACGACCGAAGAACTGCCCACCCCGGAGGCGATCACCGGGTTCGGCCGCACCCTCGCCGCCGCGCTGCCCACCGACCCGGCACCGGGCTGGACCCCTGACACCTGGTCGGCGCTGACCCGCTGGCTGACCACGGGGCGGTTGGAGGTCATCGAACTGCGTGACCCGACCGAGCGGCAGATCGTCGGCGGGATGGCCTCGCCGTGGGCACGGGCGCTCGCGGGGCCGCGGCCGCAGACCGCCGGACCGGTCGACGACGTGGCGCTGCCCGACCGGGACGACGAGGAGGTCACCGCCACCTCGGTCGGCCCGGCCGGCGGCCGGGTGACCCTCGATGCGCACCACACCGCGGTCCGGGCACGGGCCGGTGCTATCGCCACCGCGCTGGGTCTGCCGCACGACCTGCGCGCGGTGATCCAGGACGCCGCGGGCTGGCACGACCTCGGCAAGGCCGAGCCGCGGTTCCAGGTGATGCTGCACGGCGGCGATCCGTTCGAGGCCGCGCTCGCCCCGGAACCGCTCGCCAAGTCCGGGATGGACCCGGCCGACCGGCTGGCCTGGCAGCGTGCCGCCGAGCGCAGCGGGCTGCCCGGCGGGGCGCGGCACGAGGCGTGGTCGGCCGCGCTCGTCGAGGAGCACGTCCGCGACGGCTACCCGGGCGACGTCGACCTGCTGATCCATCTCGTCGCCAGCCACCACGGCTATGCACGCCCGCTGGCCCGCCTCGTCGTCGACCCGGAACCGACCCAGGTGCGGGCCGTCGTCGGCGGCGAGAAGGTCACCGTGTCCTCGGAGCGGACGGTGTCGCTGGCGCACCCGGCCCGGTTCGCCCTGCTCAACGAGCGCTACGGGCGGTGGGGGCTCGCGCTGCTCGAGACGGTCGTCCGCTGCGCCGACACCACCGTCTCCGCGGAGGGATCATGAGTCCGTTGTCCCTGGCCGCGCTGGACGGACGGGCACCGTTGGGGTTCCTCGCCGCACTCGGCGTCCTGCGGCTGGTCAGCGAGCACACCGGGCACCCCGCTCGGCTCGCCTGGTCGACCCGGGACGCCACAGCGGTGCTGCACGACGCGCAGCCCACGGTGGATGCGCTCGTCGACGACCTCACCGCCGTCGTGCGCGACATCCCCGACGGCGGGGTGCTCCCCGGCGTGAGCCCGGGCTTCCCGCCCCCGGGCGAGGCGCCGGACAAGCTGCGGCTCCCGCGCCCGGCGTTGAGGCCCTATGCCGCGCAGGTCGCCGGAACCGACGGCGCTGCGGGTGAGCGGTGGCTGGCCAGCCTGGTCACCGACCTGAGCGTCGACGACAAACAGCGCGCCGACATCAGCCTCTTCGCAGCGCCGTCAGGCAAGCAGTCGATGCGAACGATGCTGGAGAAGCCGCTGGCCCTGCTGCGTGCCAACCCCGGCTACCTGCGCGAGGCGCTCGTCGCCTGGCGTCGCCACGCCGGCGTGACCGGAGAATACCTTGATCATCGGGTGCTGTTCGACGCCGTGGACTCCCCGGAGGGACGCTCGGCCGAGCGCGGGGTGCCGGGCGCGACGTGGCTGGCGCTCATGTCCTACCCGCTGATGCGCACGACGGCCACCGGAACTGAACCGGTCACCACCTGCTGGCAAGACTTCGGCCGCCGCGCCGGCAGACGGATGGTCTACCCGCTGTGGTCGGAGCCGCTCGACCTCCCGGCGGTCACCGCCGTGCTGACTCACCCGGTTCTCGACGGCGCCGAACCGGGAACACCGCCACCGGGCGCGGATCTGCTGTCGGTGTTCCAGGTCGTGCATGCCCAGCGTCGGCGGATCCCGGGGCGGACGTTCGCCGGGGTGCTCACCCCGGCCACCCGGCCGATCGAATCCGGTGACCGTCGGTGACGTCGCTGCGACCCGACCTGCCGGGGCTGCCCGAGACCGTCCCCGCCCGGATGGTCAACGAGTTCGTCTACTGCCCGCGGCTGTTCCACCTGGAGTGGGTTCAGGGTCGCTTCGCCACCAGCGACGACGTCGAGGAGGGCCGGTACGTCCACCGCGTCGTCGACGAACCCGGCGGCGACCTGCCCGAGCCCGACTCCGGCTTCGACCGGTTCGCCGGCCGCACCTCACGCAGCTTCTGGCTCACCTCGGCGACCCTCGGCGTCAGCGCGAAGATCGACATCGTCGAGGTGGGCGCGGACGGGGCTGTGACCCCGGTCGACTACAAGAAGGGCTCCCCCGACCGCCGCGGCCGACCGTGGCCCGCCGACGAGACCCAGTCGCTGCTCCAGGCCCTGCTGTTGCGCGAGGCCGGCTACCGGGTCGACCGGGCCGAGATCTGGTACGCCGGGACCCGCCACCGGGTGGCGATCGACGTCGACGACACCCGGCTCGCCGACGTCCGCGAACTGCTGGGCAGGCTCTGGCACACCGCCGCCACCGACCGCCCGCCCCCGCCGCTGGTCGACAGCCCCAAGTGCCCACGCTGCTCGCTGGTCGGCCTCTGCCTACCCGATGAGATCAACACGCTGCGGGTGCGGGAACGCAGCCCGGGGCGGCCGCGCGGGGTGATGGCCGCCGACCCCGACAGCCGCCCCGTGTACGTCATGGAACAGGGCGCCATGGTGGCTGTCCGCGGTGGCCGGCTCCAGGTGGTCAAGGAACGCGAGACGCTCGGCAGCTACCGGCTCATCGACGTCAGCCAGGTCTGCCTCTACGGCAACGTCACCGTCACACCTCAGATCATGCGCGAGATGTTCGCCCGCGAGATCCCCGTCTGCTGGTTCTCCTACGGCGGCTGGTTCTCCGGGATGGCCGAGGGCCTGCCGGGCAAGCACGTCGACCTGCGCCGCGCCCAGTACACGACCCCGCCCGACCGGCTGCTGGCCATCGCCGCCCGCATGATCGAAGGCAAGATCCGCAACAGCCGCACCCTGCTGCGCCGCAACAGCCGCGTCGCGCCCGAGCCGACCCTCGACCAACTCCGCGAGCTGTCGCTGTCCGCCGCCGACCCCGCCGGCTACCCGTCGCTGCTCGGCTTCGAGGGCACCGCGGCACGGCTGTACTTCGCGCAGTTCACCGGGATGCTCGCCCCGACCACCGGGCTCGACGTCGCCGCGTTCGACGCGAACGGCCGCGCCCGCCGCCCCCCGCCCGACCCGATCAACGCGCTGCTGTCGTTCGTCTACGCCCTGCTGGTGAAGGACCTGACCGTCACCCTGACGCTCGTCGGGCTCGACCCCTTCGTCGGCGTCTACCACCGCCCTCGCTACGGCCGCCCGGCCCTCGCCCTCGACCTCGCCGAGGAGTTCCGGCCCCTGATCGCCGACAGCACCGTCATCCAGGTCGTCAACAACGGCGAGATCCGGCCGGGCCACTTCACCCGCCGCGCCGGAGGATGCCAGCTCGACCGCGACGGCCGCCACGCCGTCCTCGCCGCCTACGAACGCCGCATGGCGCAAGAGATCAAGCACCCGGTGTTCGGCTACCGCGTCAACTACCGCCGCGCCCTCGACGTCCAGGCCCGGCTCCTCGCCGCCCACCTGACCGGCGAGATCCCCGAGTACACCGCCTTCACCACGAGGTGACCGATGGCCCGCAGACGGTTCCTCATCGCCTACGACATCGCCGACCCCAAGCGGCTGCGGCAGGTCTGCAAAACCATGGAGGAGTACGGCGAACGCCTGCAGTACTCCGTGTTCATCTGCGACCTCAGCCGCAGCGAGCTCGTCCATGCCCGCGCCCAAGTGGAGAAGCAGATGGACCTCGGCGAGGACTCCGTGGTCATCGTCGACCTCGGCGGCACCGACACCGCTCGCTTCACCTTCATCGGCAAGCGACGCCCGGTCCCGACGAACGAACCGAGGATCCTCTGATGCGAGCGCTCCGGTGCCGCCCCGAACCCCGGGGAGCGCTCGCGCCCAGGTCAGAGCTCATGAAGAGCCCCGAAATCACCCGGACCGCGGGCCTCGGACGACACGCCGAAGAACAGCGCTCGCAACGGCTCGCAAAGCCGCAGGTCAGCGGCTATGATCTGGCCGAGCCCTCTTCCCGGTCGTCACGACCGGGCTCCATAGCGGCGAGGCGGCCGGTGAGGAATGTGCCGGTGAAGGTGCTCTTCCCGGTCGTCACGACCGGGCTCCATAGCGGCCGTGGGCCGGTCACGACCGCGGTCGCGGTACCGGCGGAGCTCTTCCCGGTCGTCACGACCGGGCTCCATAGCGGCAGGTCGGGGTCCCCTACTCGAATCGGGTTGCTTCCACCCTCTTCCCGGTCGTCACGACCGGGCTCCATAGCGGCGACCTCCGTCGGGGACTCGGCGGCCCCTGTCGGGAGGGTCTCTTCCCGGTCGTCACGACCGGGCTCCATAGCGGCCGCAGCATCCGCCTCGTGTGTGCGGCGTTAGGCGTGCCCTCTTCCCGGTCGTCACGACCGGGCTCCATAGCGGCTGCGCCCCGGTGAGCGCCCCACCGAGCGCGTCCCGCTGCTCTTCCCGGTCGTCACGACCGGGCTCCATAGCGGCCCGGATGCGCGCTCGACGCGGCCGGAGTCGACGACCTCTTCCCGGTCGTCACGACCGGGCTCCATAGCGGCGGCGTTGGTATCGCCGTATCCATCCGACGGCGTAATTGCCTCTTCCCGGTCGTCACGACCGGGCTCCATAGCGGCAAGGTGGCGCGGCTGGAGTGGAGGAAGACGGCGACGCTCTTCCCGGTCGTCACGACCGGGCTCCATAGCGGCTCGGTCGACGCCAGCCACGAGAGCGTGGCCTGCTGGTCGCTCTTCCCGGTCGTCACGACCGGGCTCCATAGCGGCAGGACCTGCGAGCCAAGGGGCTCGTCGTGTGCCTGGACACCTCTTCCCGGTCGTCACGACCGGGCTCCATAGCGGCTAGGCCACCTTGACGCGCTTCCCGGCGGCTTCGATCCGCTCTTCCCGGTCGTCACGACCGGGCTCCATAGCGGCACGGGCTGGGGATCGGCGCGGGCGCCGGGGCGAGTAGGGCTCTTCCCGGTCGTCACGACCGGGCTCCATAGCGGCGGCCACGCCGTGCCGGAGGGACTTGCCCGACGGCGTCCTCTTCCCGGTCGTCACGACCGGGCTCAATAGCGGCTGGTCCAGAAATGATCCCCCTTTCGGAACCACCAACTCTTCCCGGTCGTCACGACCGGGCTCCATAGCGGCCTGGACGATCGGGCGAGGTGGGCGGCGACGAACCCCGCTCTTCCGGTCGTCACGACCGGGCTCAATAACGGCTCGACCTCGTCGATCCACGTGTCGAGGCGTTCGCCGTGCTGGAGCGCTACCGGTCGGCGCAGCTCGTCAGGTACCGCGACACCACGATCGAAGTCGAGTTCGACGGGTACGTGCTGGGCGAGCAGGGCGTGCTGGTCGCGCACAGCGACGCTCCGGCGGGTGCCTGGTCTTCGTCGAGGACGGCACGCTCCACGCGCTGGTGAGCCCCTACGCCCGGATCGCCGACGTGACCGGAACGCTCCCACCCGGGACGCGTCTCGTCCAGCTCGCGCTCACCACCACGCCGGGCCCGGGTGGCACCCGCACGCCACCACCGACGACCCGCCCAGTAGCCACGCTCGACAACCCGACCGCCCTGATCAGGATGGCGCCCTGGACCGGCATCCCCGCGGGAATGGACGCGCGCGGGCCGCGGAGTCGTGAAGACTCCGGCACCGTCACGGCACGTTCCCCTGCCCGGCGACCTGCGCGCGGTCACCTGCCGGCCCGGGCGCCGCAGCCCACCGCAGTGATCGCGATATCGGTGACATGAGCTGCACTGGTGCAGCTCATGTCACCCAACCGGCGATCACCCCTCGGCGCTCTGCAGATCCCGGAGCCGGGGCGATCGTGTCGCGCTCCTCCGGGCCGCTCTCGGTCAGGAGGCGGCGAGGTCGTCGAGCAGCTGCTCCGCGATCCGGATCTCGTCGCTGAGCTGGTGGTCCTCGCGGATGTCCGGAAGCAGGCCCGTCACCCGGGTGTACGCGGCCGCCAGCACGGTGCCGCGCGGGGGCGTGCCGGCCATCCGCAGCGCGCGCGTCGCCGCCACCAGTTCGCAGGCGAGCATCGTGCGGTACGCGGCGGCGGCCGCCAACGCGCTGCCCGCCGCGTGCGGGGAGAAGCTCGCGTGGTCCTCCAGCCCGCGGGAGATGACCGCGGTGCCGAGGGTGACCGGGCCCGCCGAATGGCGCAACCGGCCCAGCGCGTCGTGCGCGACGTACTCAAGGATCATCACGCCCGAGCTGCCCGCCGGGCCGGACGCCAGGAACGCCGGGAGACCGGTGAGGTCCGGCTCCACCAGGTCGCCGAGCCGGGCCGCGCAGAGCTCCGCGACGTGGTGCACGGCCGCCCGGACATGGTCCAGCGACAGGGCCGGGTACGCCGTGGAGAACTGTCCGTGATGGAACACC
>JAEUJO010000017.1 GCA_016794615.1 Pseudonocardia sp.
GCGGCGCCGGCGATCTGCTGGTACCGCTGGACCGCGGCGTCCAATGCGGCCAGGGCCTGCCCCTGGGCGGCGAAGTCACCGCTCTGCTGCGCGGCCTTGAGCTGGTTGATGGCCTGCTCGATCGACGCCGCGGCCGCCGCCTGGTCCGGGCTCGTCGGATTCGGGAGCGGGATCGCCGCGCCCGGCGCCGGCTGTTGCGGTTGCTGCCCGGGCTGGGCGACGGCGCTGCCCGCACCCGGGCCGAACACGTCCTCCAAGGCTCCCTGCAGGCTCGCGTCGTACCCGACCCGGCCGTTGTAACTCACCAGCACGCGAGCCAACACCGGGTACGAAGCGCTCTGGCCGGCCCGTTCGATGTACACCGGTTCCACGTAGAGCAGGCCACCGGCCACCGGGAGGGTGAGCAGGTTCCCGTACTCGATGGTGGTCTGGTTCTGTCTCAGCAGGTTCAGCTGCGAACTGACCTCCGGTGAGCCGAGGAACTGCGCCTGCACCTGTTGCGGGCCGAGTGTCTGTGTCTCCGCAGGCAACTCGAGCACGGTGATCTTCCCGTACGTGGCGGGGTCCGAGCTCGCGCTCACGTACGCCGAGAGGAACTGCCGCGCCCGGCTGACCAGGGCGCTGGTCAGCTGGAATGTGGCGCCCTGCTGGTTCGGCAGCCCGGCGAGCAGGTAGTACGGCGGTTGCGCCGACCCCGCCGTACCGGCCGCGCCCTGGACGGTGGGGTCCGACGGGACGTCCCAGAACGACACCGTCGAGAAGAACTCGCTGGGGGTGTCGACGTGGTACTCGGTGAGCAGCTCACGCTGGACCTTGAACAGGTCCTCCGGGTAGCGGAAGTGCGAGCGGAGGCTGTCCGAGATCGCCGAGGCCGGCTTGACGACGCCCGGGAACGCCGCCGCCCAGGTCCGCAGCACCGGGTCCGTCTCGTCGAAGCCGTAGATCGTCACGGTGCCGTCGTACGCGTCGACGGTCGCCTTCACGGAGTTGCGGATGTAGCTGATCTCCTCGTCCGGCAGCCGCGGCACGCCCTGCAGCGCCGTGGCGGTGGCATCGCCCAGTGACATCTGCTTGGCGTAGGGGTAGTTCGCCAGCGTCGTATACCCGTCGACGATCCAGGTGATGCGCCCGTCGACGACCGCCGGGTACGGATCGGTGTCCAGCGTCAGCCACGGGGCCACCGCCTTGACCCGGTCCGAGGGGTTCCGGACATACATGATCTTCGAGTTGTCGTTGATCGAGGCGTTGAACAGGATGTTCCGCTCACCGTGCACCAGCGAGAACACCAGCCGGTTGAAGAAGTTGCCGAGCGGCACCCCGCCGCGTCCGTCGTAGGTGTAGCTCTGCGTGTCGGAGTCGTACTCGCGCGGGGACGCACCCGGTTCGGCACCGACGATCGAGTAGTCCGTGATCAGCTCGCCGTAGTAGATCCGCGGCTCCGTGACCCGCAGGCCCTCGGGTGCGGACGCGGCGTTGCCGGTGTCGATGCTGGTGAACCGGGGCAGACCGCCCTGCCCGCCCGCGTCCTGCAGCTGGGCGTTCACCTCGTTCGCCGGGGCCACCACCATGCCGTTGCCGTGGGTGTAGACCAGGTGCCGGTTGATCCAGTCCTGCTGGTTGTTGACCAGCCCCTCGCTGTTGAGCTCGCGTGCGGCGACGATGTAGTCCTGCGTCTTCCCGTCGACGGTGTAGCGGTCGATGTCGAGGTTGTCGGGGAACCCGTAGAAGTTGCGCCGCTGCTGGAACTGCGTGAACGTGTCGCCGAGCTTGCTCGGGTCGAGGATGCGGATATTCGGGATCGTGTCGCGGTCGGCCCCCACCTGGGCGGGCGTCGCCTCCGACGTCCCGGCGTAGGGCTCGATGTTGACCTTGTCCGGCGTCAGGCCGAACGCCTGACGCGTGGCGTCGATGTTGCGTTGGATCGACGGGGCCTCGCGCTCGTTCGCGTTCGGTGCGACGACGAACTGCTGCAGCACCGCAGGCCACGCCGCTCCGACCAGCACGCTCGACAGCACCAGCAGCACGACGGCGATCGCGGGCAGCTGCAGGTTGCGCCGGAACACCGCGACGAAGAACGCCGCCGCGCAGATGATCGAGATGAAGAGCAGGATCAGCTTGGCGGGCATCACGGCGTTCAGGTCCGTGTACGTGGCACCGGTGAACGTCGGGTTGCGCGTCGAGTACAGCAACTCGTAGCGGTCCAGGTAGTACGCGACGGCCTTGAACAGCACGAACACCCCGGCGAGCACGGCCAGGTGGGCGCGCGCGGCGGCCGACACCTGCCCGGCGCGACCCGTCAGCCGGATGCCACCGAACATGTAGTGCGCGATCAGCGCCACGATGAAGCTGATCGTGACGGCGATGAACAGCCAGTCCAGCACCCAGCGGTAGAAGGGCAGCTCGAAGGCGTAGAAGCTGACGTCGATGCCGAACTCGGGATCCTTGATCCCGAAGGCCGTGGAGTGCAGGAACTGCTGCACGGTCTGCCAGTCGCCCTGCGCCGCGAGGCCCGCGATCACGCCGACGAGCACCGGGATGCCGATCCCGAAGAGCCGCAACCGGGAGATGATCACGGTGCGGTACCGGGCGATCGGGTCCTCCGGACCCGAGACGGGGACGAAGACCGGGCGGAACCGGTAGGCGATCCACAGCGAGAGTGCGACGGCCCCCCCGATCAGCACCGCAGCGAGCAGGAACTGCAGGATCCGCGTGAAGATGATCGTGGTGAAGACGTTGCGGTAGCCGACCTCGCCGAACCACAGCCAGTCGACGTAGAGGGTGATCAGACGAGACCCGCCCAGCAGCAGCAGCACGAGGACGCCCGCGGCGATGAGCAGGATCCGGGTACGGCGGTTCAGCGTCGGGGCTCCCACCGGGGGCCGCATGGCCACGGGACACGCTCCAGTGATCGGGGACTTCTCGTGCGGGCCGGCGTGGGCCACACCCTGCTGTGCCAACTCTACGGACGGCGTGTGGAGTTCCCGTGGGCTGGGCTGAGATGGGCAAACGGGAGGAACCGTCGGTCGGCGGCGGGCTCAGCAGGAGCGGGGTGGGGCCCCGCGGTCGAGTGCCTCCAGCTGCGTGACCGCATCCCCCAGCCCGGTCACGCGCACGAGCTGCAGACCCTGTGGTGCGGTGGCCACGGCCTCGGTGCAGTTCTCGTCGGGAACGAGGAACACCGTGGCCCCGGCATCGTGGGCGGCCCGCATCTTGAACGGGATGCCCCCGATGGGCGAGACGTCGCCGGTCCCGTCGATCGCGCCGGTGCCGGCGATGAACCGACCGCCGGTCAGGTCCCCCGGCGAGAGCTTGTCGACGACGGCGAGCGCGAACATCAGCCCCGCCGACGGTCCCCCGATGTCGCCCAGGCTGATCCGGATGTCACCGGTCCGGGGCTCGACGGTCGGCCGCACACCGAGCAAACCCTGGGCGCGGTCGGGGCTCGCGGCCAGCGCGACGTTCGCCGTCTGCTCCTGCCCGTCGCGACGGTAGGTCACCGTGACACTCTGGCCGGGCGCGGTGCCGGACAGCGCCTCGGACACCGACGCGGGCGTGCCGACCGTCCGCCCGGAGACGGCGACGAGCTCGTCGCCGACCCGCAGCACCGATGCGGCCGGGGAATCCGGGACGACCGCGCCGACGACGACCCGGGTCGGGATCGCCAGTTGCGTCATCGCGGCGAGCTCGGCATTCGACTCGGAGGTGGCGAACTGCTGGGTGTTCTCCTCGCGCACCTGCTCGTCGGTCTTGCCGGGCGGGAAGATCTCGCCACGGGGTACGACCTGACGAGCGCCCGACGCCCAGGCGCGCAGCATCTGCACGAAGGTCAGGCGGTCCGACACCGCCACCGTCGTCATGTTGAGATGCCCGGACGTGGGGAACATGGGCAGGCCGTCGACGGTGACGACCGGCGCCCCGTTGACGTCACCGAGTGTGTCGTAGGTCGGGCCAGGGCCCAGAGCCACCAGGGGGACGGGCATGGCCGCACCGAGGACGCTCAGCACCGCCGCCAGGAGGGCGGCGGACAGGAACGTGCTCGACCGGCCTGCCACGAGTACCGAGCCTAGCCTCCACCTGTGGGATCTCCGCTTTGCTCCGCTGCAGCATTGATCCACAGGACACGACTGGGCCTCCACCTGTGGGATCTCCGCCTTGCTCCGCTGCAGCATTGATCCACAGGACACGACTGGGGCGTGCGCGGGTGCGGTCCGCGTACCGTGGGGCCATGACGAACGAGCCGCCGTTCGGGTTCGGCTTCGGGCCCGCGGACCGCGACCCCGACCGTGACCCCGATCGCGAGCCCGGACCGCAGGATCCCTTCGGCTTCGGTGCAGGATTCCCCGGGCTGCCCGGCGGGATGCCCGGGATGCCCGGGATGCCGCCGGGCGGGTTCGACATGAGCCAGCTCGGGCAGATGCTCACGCAGCTCGGACAGATGCTCAGCCAGGCGCAGAACACCGGCGGTGGCCCGGTGAACTACGACCTCGCGGCGAACATCGCGAAGCAGCGCCTGGCGGGCACCACCTCGTCTCTGACCGACGCGCAGCGCAGTGCCGTGCGCGACGCCGTGCGGCTTGCGGAGTTGTGGCTGGACCCGGCCACCACGTTCCCGGCAGGGGCGACGGAGGTCGCGGCCTGGTCGGCGAGCGAGTGGGTGAACGCCAGCCTGCCCACCTGGAAACGGCTGTGCGACCCGGTCGCGCAGCGCGTGTCTGTGGCGTGGGTGGAGGCCCTGCCGGAGGAGGTCCGCGCCGGCGCGGGCCCGATGCTGGCGATGCTGGGCCAGATGGGCGGCCTCGCGTTCGGCAGCCAGCTCGGAGGTGGTCTGGGCCAGCTCGCGGCAGAGGTGCTGAGCTCCACGGACGTGGGCGTGCCCGTGGGCCCGGCGGGCACCGCCGCGCTGCTGCCGGAGAACATCGAGAAGTTCACGGCGGGACTCGACCGGCCCGCCAGCGAGGTGATGATCTACCTCGCCGCCCGGGAGGCGGCGCACCAGCGGCTGTTTGCCCACGTCGGCTGGCTGCGGGAGCGGCTGCTCGGCACGGTCGAGGAGTACGCACGGGGCATCACGGTCGACACGTCTCGGATCGAGGAGCTGGCCCGCGGCATCGACCCGTCGAACCCCGCTGCGATCGAGGAGGCCATGCGCTCGGGGATGTTCGAGCAGCAGACCACCCCGGCTCAGCAGGTGGCGCTCGCCCGGTTGGAGACGCTGCTCGCGCTGATCGAGGGCTGGGTGGACGCCGTGGTGGCGGACGCCGTCGGTGATCGGCTGCCCGGGGCGGCGGCGCTGCGCGAGACGCTGCGCAGGCGGCGCGCCGCGGGGGGACCCGCCGAGCAGACGTTCGCGACGATCGTCGGGCTGGAGCTGCGGCCGCGACAGCTGCGCAACGCCGCCGAGCTGTGGCGGCGCCTCGGCGAGCAGCGCGGGACCGCTGGGCGCGACGCGCTGTGGGCACACCCGGACCTGATCCCGTCGGCGGACGACCTCGAGGACCCGGCCGCCTTCGTCGCCCGCGAGGAGCTCGCCGACCCGATCGCCGAGCTGGAGAAGGCGATGCAGGCCGAGGAGCAGGCCGAGGAGCAGGCTGAGAAGGACGACAAGACCGACGGTGAGGAGCCCGGCGCCGCGCCGACCTCCTGATCCCGCGCTGACGAGCGGCGCCCCCGTCGGGCCTATCCGACGGAGGCGCCGCTCGACTGTTCGTCGACGTCGCCGTCCGTGCCGACCAGGCCCAGCCCGGCCGCGGCGGACAGCCCCTCCAGGTAGCCCATCGCCCGCTCGGTGCGGGGGTAGCGGCGCACCCAGGCCCAGAACGCCTTGTCGTGGCCCGGTTCGAGCAGGTGCGCCAACTCGTGGACGAGCACGTAGTCCACGACCCAGCCCGGGGCGTCGCGCAGACGTTCGCTGACCCGGATCGTGCCGTCCGCCGGGGTGCAGGACGCCCAGCGGGTGCTCATCGTCGGCACCCACCGCACTGTGGTGGGCTCGGCGCGGCCCTCCAGGTACCGGCGCGAGAGCTCGACGCTGCGCCGACGGAGTGCGTCGTCACCGGTGCGGGCGGGCGAGCGGCGGCGCGCCTCGCTGCGTTCGAGGCGGCGCACCATCTCGTCCACCCAGCGCGTCTCCTCCGACTCGCTCATCCAGCCGGGGATGAAGACGATCACCGTGTCGCCCTCACGCCGGGCGCTCACCATCCGGCGGCGGCGTTCGCTACGACGGACCTCCACGACCGCGGGCCTGACCACCGACCCAGACTATCCTCGGCCGACCCGCCACCGGAGTGGTCGGCCCCGACCGGGCCCGAGTTGTCCACAACCTGCGTCTGCCTGTGGACAGCCGGATGCACCGGCGCGCCGGGGCCGGGATGCTGCCGACATGCCGTCACAGGTATCGGCCCTCCGCCCGTCCACGCTCCCGCGCCGGCTTCGGCTGTCGCCACACCGGTCGCTGCTCGTGCGGGGGCAGTCCGCGCGGCTGCTGGGCCTGGATCCACGGACGGCGCTCGCCGTCGACGACCTACCGCCGCCGCTGGCCGGCATGCTGGACGAGCTCGCCGCACCGACGGAGCGAGTCGGTCTGGTGGCTCGGGCCGTGCAGCGCGGTGCGGATCGCGACGAGGCCGAGGAGCTGCTCCGGCGGCTGGTCGACACCGGGGTGCTCGTCGACGCCGAGGGGCCGGAACGCGTGGCCCGGCAGCGGGCGGCGGCCGCGGTCACCGTCGTGGGCGGCGGCCCACTGGCGGCGGGTGTCGCGGCAGGGCTCGGACGTGCCGGCATCGGTGCCGTGTGGGTCGAGGCCCCCGCGGACGGTGCGGTGCAGGAGGGCGACCTGGGCACCGGTCTGCTCGACGCCGACCGGGGACGGTCCGCGCTCGAGGCGGTGGTCGACGTCGTCCGGCGGGTCGCGCCCGGAACGAGCGTCGGGCCGCCCCCGGCCCGCGCCGCGCCGGATCTGTGCGTGCTCGCCGACGCCGTCGTACCCGATCCCGTGCGGGTCGCCGACCTGCACCGCGCCCGCGTCGCGCACCTGCCCGTCCGGTTGCGCGACGGCATCGGAGTCGTCGGGCCGCTCGTGCTTCCGGGTCGCTCGGCATGTCTGGGATGTCTCGAGCTGCACCGGTGCGGCTGCGATCCCGGCTGGCCTGCCGTCACGGCCCAGCTCATCGGACGCCACGGTCGGGGCGACGCGGCAACGGCGATGGCCACCGCGGCACTGGGCACCGCTCAGGTGCTGCGTGCGGTGGACATCGCAGGTGGTGGCGGGACGGCCGCGCCCCCGGTGCTCGGCGCCTCCTTGGAGCTCGACCTCGGCACGGGGGAACTGCTGCACCGCCCGTGGCCCCCGCACCCGGACTGCACCTGTGGCGCATCCCCGCCGCACGGACGTGCGAGCAGCCCTCCGGACGGGGGACAATCATGAGGTGATGAGCGCAGCGAGGCCGTTGACGTGAGCGACATCCCCCGGCGCACCGCAGCACGCACGGCCAAGCTGGCGAGCCTGCCCCTGGGTGTGGCCGGCCGGGCGGCGGCCGGGTGGGGTCGCCGGCTGGCCGGCGGCAACAGCGACGAGATCTCCGCCCAGATGATGGCGCGCAGCGCCGAGCAGCTGTTCGCCGTGCTCGGTGAGCTCAAGGGCGGCGCGATGAAGTTCGGGCAGGCGCTGTCGGTGTTCGAGGCGGCGGTGCCGGACGATCTGGCGGGACCCTTCCGGGAGTCGCTGACGAAGCTGCAGCACGCGGCCCCGCCGATGCCGACCCGCGACGTCCACCGGATGCTCGCCGAGCAGTTCGGCCGCCGCTGGCCCGAGCGGTTCCGCGAGTTCGACGACGCCCCCGCCGCGGCCGCGAGCATCGGGCAGGTGCACCGCGCGGTGTGGAAGGACGGCCGCGAGGTGGCGGTGAAGATCCAGTACCCGGGCGCCGAGGAGGCGCTGCGGTCGGACCTTCGCCAGCTCGCGCGCATGAGCAGGCTGTTGCAGCCGCTCGTGCCGGGCCAGGACGTCAAGCCTCTGGTGGCCGAGCTGCGCGAGCGCATGGAGGAGGAGCTCGACTACCGCGACGAGGCCGCGAACCAGCGGGTGTTCGCCGAGGTGTTCGACGGCGATCCGCTCATCGCGGTTCCACGTGTCGTGGCCTCGGCGCCACGGGCGATGGTGAGCGAGTGGATCAGCGGACGGAAGCTGTCGGCGGTGATCGCGGCCGGCACGGTGGACGAACGGAACCAGGCGGGTGGGCTGCTCGCCGAGTTCCACTACTGCGCACCCGTCCGGGCCGGCCTCCTGCACGCGGACCCGCATCCGGGCAACTTCCAGCTGCTGCCCGACGGCAGGCTGCTGGTGCTGGACTACGGTGCGGTCGCGCGGGTGCCCGCGGGCCTGCCGCGGCCGCTGTCGGTCATCACCCGGCTCGCGCTCGAGGACCGGCCGGACGATCTCATCGCGCACCTGCGGCACGAGGGGTTCCTGCTGCCCGGGGCGACCGTCTCCGGGGCCGACCTCGTCTCGTACCTCGCGCCGTTCACCGAACCGCTGCGCACGGAGTCCTTCCACTTCACCCGCCGCTGGCTGCAGGGCCAGGCCGAACGGGTCGGCGACCTGCGCAGCTCCGGCTTCGACGTCGGCCGGCGGCTGAACCTACCGCCGCAGTACCTGCTGGTGCACCGGGTGTCGATGGGAACGCTCGCGGTGCTGTGCCAGCTCGACTCGCGGGTCGCGCTGCGCGACATCGTCAGCAGGTGGAACCCGGCGACGTTCGTCGACGTCTAGCGGAAAGGGACAGCACCGGCGGCGGCGCGGGTGTGACACGTCGCGGATCCACCCGGATACGCGGGGCGCCGCCGGGAATCGCCCGCCGACGCCTGGGGTTGGGCGGGTCATGGCAACCAAGGTCGTGGCCACCGCGTTCGGTGGTCCGGAAGTCCTGTCCGTGGTCCAGGCCGACGTACCGGAGCCGGGTCCCGGCGAGGTGGTGATCGCGGTGAAGGCCGCGGGAATCAACCCGTTCGATCACAAGGTCGTGGCGGGGGCGACGGGGGCGGCTCCGGAGCGGCTGCCGTTGCCGGTCGGGCTCGAGGTCGCCGGGATGGTGACCGCTGTCGGGCCGGACGCCACCGGGCCTGCCGGTCCGGTCACCGTCGGCGACGAGGTCGTGGCACAGCCGGTGACCGGCGGGTACGCCGACACCGTCGTCGTGCCCGCGGGCGTGGTCGTGCCGAAGCCGCCGGCAGTGGACTGGCCGGTGGCCGGATCGATCCTCATGGTCGGCGGTACTGCGGAGCACGCGCTGCAGGTCGCGGACGCGAAGGCCGGCGAAACCCTGCTCGTGCACGGCGCGGCGGGCAGCGTCGGCCAGATCGCGGTGCAGCTCGCTGTGCGGGACGGCGTCCGGGTGATCGGGACCGCCGGCACGTCGAACCACGAGTTGCTGCGCAGTTACGGGGCGATCCCGGTGACGTACGGACCCGGGCTGGCTGACCGGGTGCGCGCGATCGCGCCGGACGGGGTCGACGCGGCGATCGACACTGTCGGTACGGATGAGGCCGTCGACACCTCGCTCGAGCTGGTCACCGACCACCGCCGCATCGTGTCGATCGCCGCTTTCGGTCGCGCCGACAGTGGGATCGTGCTGATCAGCGGGGACGACCCGGAGACGCATGTCCGGGCGAACGCCTGGCGACGGCTGCTGCCTGCCGCAGCGGATGGCTCTCTGAAGGTCGTCGTCACCCGGACCTACCCGCTCGTCGAGGCGGCGGAGGCCCTGCAGTTCGTCCGCGACGGGCACGCCGGCGGAAAGGTCGTGCTCGTGCCCTAGCGGGCGGCCGCCGCCTTGCCGGTGGTGGTCACGACCTACCTGGTGATGCTGTCCGCCGTGCGCGCCAGGAGGCCACCCTCGGGACGTCCGACGCTCCGAGGGTGGCCTGTGGCGCACCTCCTCGCCGATCACCGGTGATCGGCTCGGTCAGCACAGCCCGGTCAGCAGCGACGCTGATGGGATCGCGCCAAGGCTTCGTGGAGCAGAGACGCGGTGCGGGAGGTCGTGCGGACGAGGGTTCGCTGCGTGGTCATCGGTGGTCTCCTTCGGTGTGGTCGAGCCGGACGGTCAGGCGCTGACGGCGCCCGGTGCCGCCGCGTAGGCGGCGTCCCGGGCCAGGTCGGCCTTGCTGGGCCGGCCTCGCGGCCGTTTGCGCGGCACGACGACCCCGCGCTCGAAGATCTCCCCGCCCCAGACGCCCCAGGGCTCCTCCCGCTGCAGCGCGCCGGCCAGGCAGGCGCCGCGGACCGGACAGTCGCCGCACATGGCCTTGGCCTGCTCCAGCTCGGCCGGTGACTCGGCGAACCACAGGTCCGCGTCGCCGGAGCGGCAGGGCAGCTCCAGCCCGGCGCGGGGTGCCGCGTCGAGCAGGGTGCCCAACGCACCGGTCTCGGGTTGGTCGCAGGTTCCGCCCGCCAGCGGAACCGATCGAACTAGCACCGCACTACCTCCTGGTGAGTTGGTCGACAAAAGAAAGAGGGCCGCGGATCCCGGTGAGATCCGCGGCCCTCGAACTTTTCGGCCTGATTGCGCCCCTAGATGGGGCGCCCTCGTGCGGACACACCGGTCCCGTTGACGGTCGGGAACTCGTCGAGCGCGATCGGGCACGCACGGTCGCGCTGCCAGCCACGCGGGTCCACCGACACGCCGATCCCGGACACGTGGGTGCCGAGGATCAACATGGTCTGCATCGTGTACTTCATCTCGGCACCTCCTCGAGGAGATCGGGTGAGTGCGGACGCGCGGATTCGGTCCCTCGGCCCTCAACAGTAGGCACCCCGTCAGGGGCGCACAACCCATTTACGGGAGGTGCGCGCCGACGCGTGTCTTGTGGATCGCACCCGCAGCAGAGCACGGCGAGATCCACAGGTGGAGTGGCTAGTCGCCGCCCTCCGCTACGAGATCCAGCACGGCCTGCCCGTAGCGGCCGAGCTTGCTCGCGCCGATCCCCGGGATCGACACCAGCGCCGATGGGTCCGCCGGGCGCTGCTCGGCGATCGCCGTGAGGGTGGCGTCGGTGAACACCACGTAGGCGGGCACCTGCTGTTCCTTCGCGGTGTTCCGCCGCCATTCCTTGAGCCGGTCGAGCAGGTCGACGTCGACGTTCGACGGGCAGTCGTCACAGCGGCGGAGCTTCATGGCCATCGTGCCGAGCAGCGGCTTGCCGCACACCCGGCAGCGGGGCTTCGCGGCAGCGGCGGTCCGCCCGCCGGCGGGAACCCGTGCCGCCGGGTGCTCGTCGGGGATCAGCCCGTACAGGAAGCGGCTGCGCCGGCGACGGCGACCCCCGCCGGGTTGGCGCGACAGCGCCCACGACAGCGACAGCAGCCGCCGCGCCCGCGTGATGCCGACGTAGAGGAGGCGGCGCTCCTCCTCGATCGCGGTGTCGTCGCCCTCGGCGTGCTGGATCGGCAGCGTTCCGTCGACCAGGCCGACCAGGTACACGGCGTCCCACTCCAGCCCCTTCGCCGCGTGCAGTGACGCCAGCGTGACTCCCTGCACCGTCGGGGGGTGCGCGGCGTCCGCCCGGCTGTTCAGCTCGGCGGAGAACCGGCGCAGGTCGGCCGTCGGTTCGACGGCGACGAGTTCCTCGGCGAGCTCCACCAGCGCGAGCAGCGACTCCCACTGCGCGCGCTGCGCGACACCGCCGGGCGGTTCGGTGGTGAGGCCGACAGGTGCCAGGACGGCCCGCACAACGTCCGGTAGCGGCTCGCCGTCGGGCCCCGGCCCGGCCGCCCGGACCGCCGTCATCGCCCGGCGCACCTCGGGACGCGAGAAGAAGCGTTCCCCGCCACGCACCTGGTAGGGCACGCCCGCCTCGGTGAGCGCCTGCTCGTAGACCTCGGATTGGGCGTTCACGCGGAACAGCACCGCGATCTCCGCCGCCGGTGTGCCGTCGTCGACCAGGCGCCGGATCGCGCGCGCGACGGCCGCGGCCTCGGCGGGCTCGTCGTCGTGCTCCTGGAACCGCGGGTCCGGTCCGGGCGGCAGCTGGCCGACGAGCTGCAGGCGCGTGCCCGCGACCCGGCCGCGCGCGGCACCGATCAGTGTGTTCGCCGCGGAGACGACCTGGGGGGTGGATCGGTAGTCGCGCGTCAGGCGCACCACGACGGACTCGGGGAACCGCCGCGGGAAGTCGAGCAGGTGCTGCGGGTCCGCACCGGCGAAGGTGTAGATCGTCTGGTTCGCGTCGCCGACGACGGTCAGGTCGTCGCGGCCGCCGAGCCAGGCGTCGAGCACGCGCTGCTGGAGCGCCGTGACGTCCTGGTACTCGTCGACGACGAAGCAGCGGTAGCGGTCCCGGAACTCCTCGGCGACCCCGCGGTGCTCCTCGAGCGCCGCCGCGGTGTGCAGCAGCAGGTCGTCGAAGTCGAGCAGCTCGGCGCGGTCCTTGAGCTCCTCGTAGCCCGCGTAGACGGTCGCGACCTGCTCGGCCGGACCCGGGGTGTCGCGGCGCAGGCGGGCGACCGTGGCCGGATAGTCGCCGGGTGTCACGAGGCTCGCCTTGGCCCACTCGATCTCGCCTGCGAGGTCACGCAGGGATGCAGCGTCCGTACCGGCACGCGCACGAGCCGCGGCCTGCCCGACGAACCGCAGCTTGCCCTCCAGCAGCTGCCGCTGCTCGCCGCCGACGACCTGCGGCCAGAAGTAGCGCAGCTGGCGCAGCGCCGCGGCGTGGAAGGTCCGCGCCTGGACCCCCGACACGCCGAGCACGCGCAGGCGGGTGCGCATCTCGCCTGCGGCGCGGGCGGTGAACGTCACGGCCAGGACCTGCCCCGGAGCGACGTGCCCGCGACGGACGAGGTGCGCGATCCGGCGGGTGATCGTGCGGGTCTTGCCGGTGCCCGCTCCCGCGAGCACGCACACCGGTCCGCGGGGTGCGCCGACCGCCGCACGCTGCTCGTCGTCCAGGCCGGAAGCCGGGTCTTCGGGAGAGCTCACCTAATCTCCCTCGCTGCGCTCGGTCGGCGCATCGCGGGCCGCTGTGTCGTCGGTTCGCACGATGCGCTCGCTCACTCCGCCATCCTGACACCCCGTGCCGACACCCCGTGACGGCTGTCCACAGGGAAGAAGCATGCCCACCGGATGGTTGAGAGGTACATGTCTCAGCTCACGATGTACTCGACGACGTGGTGCGGTTATTGCCGGCGCCTGAAGCTCCAGCTCGACGCCGCCGGCGTGGCCTACGACGAGGTCAACATCGAGCGCGACCCCGAGGCTGCGGAGTTCGTCGAGAACGTCAACGGTGGCAACCGTTCCGTGCCCACAGTCCGTTTCGCGGATGGCTCCGCACTGACGAACCCCTCCGTGGCGCAGGTGACCGCCAAGCTGGAGGCGCTCGCCGCGTGCGCCGGATGAGGCGGCGCTCCTCCTGACGGAGCGAGCCGGCCGGTGGCTCTCGACGATCGCGGCAGGATCAGCCGACCGCCGCCCACGCCTCCAGCATCGTCCGGGCGATCGAGACGGCGCCCGGCAGCAGCAGCCGCGAGCCCTCCGCGCCCGCCCAGTCGCCGGCTGCCAGAGCATGCCGCAGCTCCGCGCGCGTCACCCACATCGCCTCGGCGATCTCGCCCGCGGCCGGCCGCAGCGGCGCGCCCGCGTCGGCGAGAGCCTGGAAACCGACCATCAGCGAGCGCGGAAACGGCCAGGCCTGGCTGCCCAGGTACGTGACGTCACGGACCGGGACGCCGACCTCCTCGTGGATCTCGCGCAGCACGCAGGCCTCCAGCGACTCCCCGGCCTCGACGAAACCTGCGAGCACCGAGAACCGCCCCTCGGGCCACACCGGCTGGCGGGCGAGCAGGACCCGGTCCGCGCCGTCGTGCACCAGGCAGATCACCGCAGGATCCGTGCGGGGGTAGTCCTCGTGGCCGTGCGCTTCGCAGACCCGGTGCCAGCCCGCCGCCCGAGGATGGGTCCGCGAGCCGTCGCTGCCGCAGAACCGGGCGGTGTCGTGCCAGTTCAGCACCGCGACGGCGGTGGTGAGCAGGCCTGCGCCGAGCGCGTCCAGGGCGGCTCCCGCGCTGCGCAGGTCCGCCCGGTCGACCGGGTCCTCGCCCGGAACGAGCTCGGCGGGATCGCGGACGGCCCAGTAAGCGACACCGTTCGCCTCACCGAGCAGCACCGCCTCCTCCGGCGGTGCGTCTCCGCTGGTGGGCACCGTCACCAGGCGCGCGGTGCCGTCCGTGTCCATCCCCCACGGGCCGTCCGGCGCCCGCCCGGTCCACGCCACCGGGGCACGACCGGCCGCGTCCACGACCAGTACCCGCGCGGTGCTCCAACCGGCGTGCTGCCGCGCGGCGTCGTGGCGTAGCGCGTCGTCGCGCAGTACGGCCGAACGCGACAGCACCGGTGGGCCGAGCAGGTCGAACCGCACCACCTCGGCGGTCCCGGGCGTACGGCCGGTCACGGCAGATCGACCCCGCCCAGCGCGCGCAGCCCGGGCCCGATGACGTCCCCGTCACCGACGATGACGCCGGTGAACGCGCTGGGCGCGAAGAACTCACCCGCCGCCGCAGCCACCTCCTCCACCGTCACCGCCTCCAGCCGGGCCGGGTGGTCGCGCAGCCACTGCACGGGGACGTCGCCCGCGGCGAGCGACGCCAGCGTGGAGGCGTACCCGCCCTGGCTGTCGAGCGAGATCAGCAGCGAGCCGACGGCGTAGCGGCGGGCGGCGTCGATCTCGTCCGCGGTCGGCGGCACCGCGACCATCCTGCCCAGCTCGTAGCGGGTCTCCAGCAGTGCGGCGGCGGTGACGTCGCTGGCCACGTCCGTCTCGACCGCCAGCACCGCGCCGCCGGGCACGAACTCGGTGCCCGAGTGCGCGCCGTAGGTGTAGCCCTTGTCCTCGCGGATGTTCTCCATCCAGCGCGAGGAGAAGTAGCCGCCGAAAACGAGGTTAGCCAGCTGCAACGCGGCGTAGCGCGCGTCCAGACGGGGCAGGGCGGCCGCGGACATCCGCAGCTGCGACTGCACCGACCCGGCTCGGGGCACCAGTTCCAGATTCGACGGCACCACCGCCGGCGGCGCACTCAATCGCCGCGCGAGGTGCGGCGCCGTCCAGCCGCCGAGGCGCTGCTCCACGAGCGCGACCGCGTCGTGGGGGTCGATGTCGCCGACGAGGGTGAGGATCGCACCGCCGGGCACGAGGCCGGCGGCGTGCAGGGCGCGGACGTCCGTCGGCTCGGCGGCGGCGACGTCCGGGCCCGTCGGCATCTCCCGCGCGATGGGGTGGGCGCCGAACCGCTTGCGCTGCAGGGCCTCGCGGGCGATCGTGTGCGGCTGCGCCCGCGCGACGGTGATCCGCTCGACGAGCCGGCTGCGCTCGCGCACCACCTCGGCGTCCGGATGCACGGCGTCGGTGAGCACGTCCGCGAGCACGTCGAGGATCGTCGGCAGCCCTGCGGACAGCCCGGACCCACCGACCTGGAGCCGTTCGGGATCGACGGACACCCCGAGGTCCGCGCCCACGCCGGCCAGCTCGTCGTCGATGGCGACGCGATCGCGGGTCGCGGTGCCGGTGAGCAGCGTCGCGGTGAGCAGCTCGGCGGCGGCGAGGTGCCGGGAGATCGCCGCGTCATCCGTTTCCGTGGCGTCCGGGCCGAACGGCACCCGCAGCCGCAGTTCGACCATCGGCGCACTCGGGTTGCGCGCGACGAGCACCCGCAGGCCCGTGGCCAGGGTGACGTCCAGGACGTCCGGCAGCGGCACCTCCCGGGTGGGCCCGAGCGGAGGCAAGGGACGCGGCCCGAGGGTGGTGCGGCCGATGTCTTCCGCGGTGCGGTGTGCGGTGACAGTCACGCCTGCTCCTCGCTTCCGCTCGTCGCCGCCGTGACTGGCAGTGCAGTGCTGAATGGTGACCTCGCAAGCTCGGTCACGCCTGCTCCTCCTCCGGCTGCGCCGAGCCGGGTTCGACGATCAGGACGGCCCGCCCCTGCCCGCGCAGCGCGGCGGCTGCCTCCCTGACCTGCTCGGGAGTGACGGCCGCGAGCCGGTCCGGGAGCTCCACCGCGAGCTCGGCGCGGCCGTAGAGCAGCTCGCGGGCGCCCAGGCCGAGCATCCGATACATCACCCGGTCGTCCTCGTGGTGCAGCGCGGCGGACCAGCGGGCCACCTGGCGGGCCAGCTCGTCGGCCCCCGGGCCGGCCGCCGCGAGCTTGTCGAGCTCCTCGTCCACCGCGGCCAGCACGCGGTCCGGGTCCACCGACGGCGGGTGCACCGCGGTGATCGTGAACGTGTCGGGGTCCCGCGCGTCGAGCGGCCCCATCAGCCCCGCGCTCGCCGACACGTCGGTGACCAGCCCGTCCACGTGCACCAGCCGGCGCTGCAGGCGGGCGGCCTCGCCGTCGCCGAGGATCGAGCCGAGCAGCGCGTGGCCGAGGTAGGCGTCGAGGTCCGCGCCCGGGTCGGGCAGCCGGTAGCCGACCGCGAGCGCGGGCAGCGGGGCGTGCGCGTCCGGGCTCACCGCGCGCCGCTCGGAGCCCGGCGGCGGTTCGGCGAACGAGGGACGGGCCGGGGTGGGCCGCGCCGGGATGTCGCCGAAGTGCTCCTCGACCAGCGCGAGTACGCGGTCCACGTCGTCCCCGAGGTACCCGGCGACCGTGACCTGCGCGTTGCCCGGGGCGTAGTAGGCGTCGAAGAACGCCGCGGCGTCGTCCAGAGATGCCTGCTCGAGCTCGGTGAAGTCGCCGTAGCCGTTGTGGGCGTTCGGGAACGTGTCGTACAGGACCGGGGGCAGGAGGATCCAGGGAAAGCCGCCGTAGGGGCGGTTGAGGACGTTGAGCCGGATCTCCTCCTTGACGACGTCCACCTGGTTGCGCAGGTTCTCGACCGTCAGCCTCGGCGCCCGGAGCCGGTCGGCCTCCAGGAACAGCGCCCGCTCCAGCGCCGCGGCGGGCAGCACCTCGAAGTAGTCGGTGTAGTCCAGGTGCGTCGAGCCGTTGAAGACCCCGCCCGAGCCCTGCACGTGCCGGAAGTGGGCGAGCTTCTCCAGGCTCTCGCTGCCCTGGAACATCAGGTGCTCGAACAGGTGCGCGAAGCCGGTGCGGCCCTCGGGCTCGGAGCGGAAGCCGACGTCGACGTGCACCGCGACGCCGACGACGGGGGTGTTCGGGTCCGGAGCCAGGAGCACGCGCAGCCCGTTGGCGAGCGTGGCGCGGTGAAGGTCGGGCACGGCTCCGACAGTAACCGGACACACCGGCGGCTCGCGCAGCATGCCTCGCGCTCAGCACGCCTCGATCGGGTAGCCGGTCGCCTCGTCGACCTCCGTCCACGCGAGGGTGAGCACCAGCGGTGAGCGGATCGTGCGGCGCTGAGATCGGGACACGGCGCCATCGCCCACGACACGCCCCGCCGGTACGGCCGGAACACCGCCGTGTCCTGACCGACCATCCGCTCACTCCGGCGGCAGCACCACGAACTGGCGCAGCGACAGGTCCGGGTAGGTCACCGGGCCGCGGGGGCCCGGGGTGTGGTCGACGTTGATCCCCGTCTCCGGCAGGCCGAGCAGCTTGTAGCCGTCGAGCAACCGCGTCGGGGCGTTCCAGAACACGCCGGTGCCCGTGTAGGCGTCGATGAACGCCGTCGCCGCCTTCTCGTCCTGCGCGCACACGGCCGCCGCCAGGCCGGAGGTCTCGCGGCCGGCGGTCAGGGCCGCGTCGACCGGGCCGTCGACCTCCGCCACGGTCACGTGGGCCTCGTTGCCGGCGTCCAGCGCCCACTCGTGGCCGAGCGGGTGGGAGTGCGGCAGCAAGCTCGGGGTCAGGCCGCGCTCCCGCAGTGCCGCCTCGGCGGCGGGCCAGAGCCGGTCGTGCGCGGGACGGTCGATCAGCAGGAGGTTGAGCCGGTTGCACACGCCGAGCCGGTCCGTGCTGTCGTGCACCATGCGGGCGACGGCCGCGTCGTCCGCGCTCGCGTCGAGGTAGAGCACGCCCCCGCCGTCGGCGTGGGCCAGGACGCGGGTGCCGGCGGCAGCGCCGAGGGCCGAGAGCCGGCGCGTGACCTCGCCGCTGCCGCGCACGACCACGAGGGGGACGAGGTCGGGCAGGCCGACGAGCGCGTCCGCGCCCGCGTGCCCGGGGGTCGGGACGAGCTGCACCGCCTCGGCCGGTACCCCGTTCTCCCGCAGGGACGGCGCGATCACCAGCTCGGCCAGGGCCGTCGCGCTGCCCAGCGCGGCGGCACCCGTGCGCAGCACGGCGGCGCTGCGGGCCTTGAGCACCTGGGACGCGACGTCGATCGTCACGTTCGGCCGGGCCTCGAACACCGCGCCGATCACCCCGACGGGCACGCGCCGCTCGAACACCCGCTCGCCCGTGGGCAGCGTGCGGACGAAACGTTGCAGCGCAGGCTCGGGGGTGTCGGCGAGCACCTCGAGCTGGACGGCCATGTCGGCGAGCCGCTCGGGGGTGAGCCGCAGCCGGTCGAGCAGGCCGCCGGTCATGCCCCCGCGCTCGGCCGCCTCGACGTCGGCGGCGTTCGCGGCCAGCAGGTCCTCGGTGCGCTCGCGCAGCGCCGCCGCCATCGCGCGCAGAGCGGCGTCGACGGCCGGGCCCCCGGCCGAACGCACCCCGGGCGCGGCACCGGCAGCGCGCTGCGCGGCGGTGCGGACGGCGGCGTGCTCGGGGGCCTCGGCGGTGTCGTCGACGGCTTCGTTGCCGGTGGTGCTGACGGTGCTCACGGCGTCCCAGCGTGCCATGCCGAGCACCGGCACGGTCACGCCGGGGATCGCTCACCCACCGCAACGCGGTGCGCGCAGCGGTTCACCTCGCGCGGCGTCCGGGGGCGGGCACGAGCTCCGGGTGCCGCGGAGCGCCGGACGGCGCGCGCAGTGGCCACGGCCCCCGCTCTACGCCCTCAGGAACGGGATCGGCGTGCGACGGGCGCAGACGGCGGCGGGATCACCGGGCCGATGTCACCGTCCGGCGCCGTGTCGAGGTCGACGATCACCGGCGCGTGGTCGCTGGGGGCCTTGCCCTTGCGCGCCTGGCGATCGATCCACACCGCCTTCGTGCGCCCCGCCGGGTCGGCACCGGCGAGGACCAGGTCGATGCGCATGCCGAGGTCCTGGTGGAAGCGGCCGGCGCGGTAGTCCCAGTAGGTGAACACGCGCGCGTCCGGCCAGCGGTCGCGGACCACGTCGCGCAGCCCCAGCCCGACCAGCTCCGCGAGCGCCTTGCGCTCGGCGGGCGTGACGTGCGTGGAGGTGACGAAGAGCGCCGGGTCCCACACGTCGTCGTCGGTCGGGGCGATGTTCATGTCTCCGGCGACGACCGTCGTGGCCGGGTCGGTGACCGAGGCGCGCAGTGCGGCGAGCCAGTCCAGCTTGTAGCGGTAGTGCGGGTCGTCGGGCGTGCGGCCGTTGGGCACGTACGCCGAGGTGACGCGCAGGCCGCCGCAGGTGGCCGTGACCGCGCGGGCGTCCGCCGGGGAGTCCGCGGCCGGGAACCGCGGCTCGTCGGGCAGGCCGCGGACGACGTCGTCGAGCCCGACGCGCGACAGCAGCGCGACCCCGTTCCACTGACCCTGCCCGTGGTGCGCGACGGCGTAGCCGCGCTCGGCCAGCGGGGCCGCGAGCGCGTCCGCGAACGCCTCGTCGGAGAGCTTGGTCTCCTGCAGGCAGACGACGTCCGGGGCACGCTCGTCGAGCCAGGGCAGGAGCCGGGGCAGCCGGGCCAGGACGGAGTTCACGTTCCAGGTCGCCACGCGCACCGGGCCGACGCTACCCGCCACCCCTGTTGGGCTCGCGCGAGTCCAAACGCGGCGGCGCGCGGGACACCCGGGTCCGGCCAGGGGCAGGTGTTCCGCGAGGGGCCTTTCGCGCGCCAGGATGTACGCCCTCGCGCGCCCTCAGCCGTCGGCGGGGAGGGTGGCCTTGCGGACGTAGAGCAGGCGGTCGCCCTGCTCCAGCGCGTCGACCGCGGATGCGTCCACCCGGAGCAGCTCGCCCTCGCGCGCCCTCAGCCGGCGGCGGGGAGGGTGGCCTTGCGGACGTCGAGCAGGCGGTCGCCCTGCTCCAGCGCGTCGCCCGCGGATGCGTCCACCCGGAGCAGCTCGCCCTCGCGCCCCACGCCCAGCACGATGTCGGTCAGGTGCCGCGGCGAGCCACCCACCTCCGAGTCCTCGACCTCGCGCTCGCTGATCGCGAACCCGGCGTCCGGGGTCAGCAGGTCCTCGACGACCTCCACCACGCTCGGCGTCGTCGTCGCCATCCCCAGCAGGCGGCCCGCCGTCTCGGCCGACACCACCACCGTGCTCGCCCCGGACTGGCGCAGCAGGTGCACGTTCTCCGACTCCCGCACCGACGCCACGATCCGTACGTTCGGCGAGAGCTCCCGGGCCGTCAACGTGACGAGGACGGCGGTGTCGTCCCGGTTCACCGCCACCACCAGCGCGGACGCCTGGATGACCCCCGCAACGCGCAGGATGGTCGACCGGGTCGCGTTGCCCGTGACCGTCACCAGCCCCAGGACCGAGGCGGCGTCCAGGTTCGCCGGGTCGGTGTCGACCACGACGATGTCGGTGGGCTCGGCCCCGTCCCCGAGCAACGTCTCGACGGCGGCGCGACCCTTGGTGCCGTAGCCGACGACGATCGTGTGGTCACGCACCCGGGACCTCCAGCGCGAAATGCGGAACGACTGCCGCGAGCGCTCGGTGAGCAACTCGACGGTGGTGCCGACCAGGACGATGAGGAACAGGATCCGCAGCGGTGTGATCACCAGTGTGGTGATCAGCCGGGCCTGCGGGGAGACGGGGACGATGTCGCCGTACCCGGTCGTCGACAGCGACACCGTCGCGTAGTAGAAGGCGTCGTTGAACGAGATCGGGGTGTCGCTGTTGTTGTCGACATAGCCCGCGCCGCCAAGCCAGACGATCATCGCGGCGAGGAAGAGCGAGCCCAGGGCGACGACGAGCCGCAGCAGCAGCGCCACGACCGGGGTCGTGGTCGCCGCGGGCATGCGGATGAGCCCGACCAAGGACGTGTCGGCCAACGAGCGGCCGCGCCTCGGGGCGCTCACCTGCGGGTCTCCACGCGCGGACCTTAGCCTCGCATGCCTCACCCCGGCCGGGTCGGGGCGGTCCGGCGCGGGAGTTGAGGGAGCGATGGGTACCGCTGCTGCTCGACCTCGCCCTCTGCATCCGGCCCAACCTGGCCCGTGCACGACGCCGGCGAGCGAGTTCCGCGCTGTCGCGCGCGGTCCTGGGCGAGCGGTTGCGGGTGCAGGTGCAGGTGCGCATCGCGCCCGAGGTGCTCCCGGTGGCGACCTCGTTCCTCGCGCTGCAGCCGCTGGTGGAGACGCCGTACAGCACGGCGTCGAGCAGCCGGAGGGCGGTGGGTCGGTGCAGGTCAGCGCCGAGGCACAGGGTGGACAGCGTGATCGCCGTGGAGGACGGCCGGGCATCCCACCGGAGCGCACCCAAGACGTGCCGACCGGGCATCCCACCGGAGCGCACCCAGGACGTGCCGGCCGGGCGGGGTACGGGCACCAGCCCGGGGCCGGCCGCGAAGGCGCTGGTGCACTGATCGCGCTGCCCCCGACGTCCGTGCCGGCGCGCCCCTCCGGCGACCGTCGCACACGTCGTGCGGCTGCCGCACCTGCTGGACGGAGTGCGGCGGTCGTCGATGCCGTGCGACGGCGGGCAAGGGGTGCGACAGTCGCGATCCCTGCGGTCAGCCGGTCTCGGGGACGGCCGCCAACAGCGCGCGCAGGCCGTCCGCGTCGAGCAGGTCGACGGGGCGCAGCGTCACGTCCTGGCGGACGTAGTGGAACGCCGCCCGCACGCGCTCCGGTGGGCAGCCGATCAACGCGGCCCACGCGAGGCGGTACGCGGCGAGCTGTACGTTCAGCGTTGCCCGGCGGCCCGGGTCGGGCAACGCACCGGTCTTCCAGTCGACGACCGTCCAGCCGCCGTCCGCCTCGGCGTACACCGCGTCCATCCGACCGCGCACCGCGATCCCGTCGATCACTGTCTCGAACGGCACCTCCACCTCGTACGGCTCGCGCTCCGCCCAGCGCGACGCCAGGAACGCCTCCTGCAGCTCCTCGAGCAGCTCGTCCGACGCGGCGCCCTCGTCTGCGGCGCCGGGCAGCTCGTCCACGTCGAGCAGCTGGGCGGCGCCGAACCGCTGCTCGAGCCAGGCGTGAAACGCCGTGCCGCGGCGAGCGTGCGGGTTCGGGGGCAGTGGCAGCGGGCGGCGCAGGCGGGCGGCGAGCGCCCCGGGATCGGCGGCGAGCTCGACGAGCCTGCTCACCGACAGCTGTGCGGGCAGCACCACGGCGGGCCGCTCCCGAAAGGCGGCGCGCTCGGCGAGGAGCACGTCGACGTCCGCGGCCCAGCCCTCCGGGTCGTCCGGGTCGTCGACGGCAGCCGGGTCGCCAAGGTCGGGCGGGTCGTCGACGGCAGCCGGGCCACCACGCTCGGGCGGATCATCGACCGCAACCGGGCCACCAAGGTCGTCCGGGTCGTCGACGGCAGCCGGGTCGCCACGCTCGGGCGGATCATCGACGGCGGCCGGGTCGTCGTCGACGGCGGGCTGATCCCGCAGCGCCGCGCGCACGAGCTCGGCCCCGGCATGCACCGCGGCCGCCCGCGCGCCGAGCGGATCCACCGGCCACTCGGCCGTGACGGGCTCCGCGGTGGCCGGGTTGTGCGTGCCGAACTCGGGCTCCTCGGCCCAGTGCTCGACGCGCCCCACGCCGGCGGTCGTCACCTCGTCGCGGACCTCCTGGAGGAACACCGACGGCTGCCGGGGCCGGTCACCGGTCGCCCCCCACCGGTGCCCGGAGACCAGCAGCACGCGCTCGGCCCGGGTGAGCGCCACGTAGAACAGCCGCCGCTCCTCGACGAGCCTGCGGTCGTCGAGGGCCTCGTCGTGCGCCGTCAGCGCGGCCTCGATCACCTTGCGATCGGCGCCCGGCGCGGGCAGGTCGAGCCCGGGCAGGTCCGCGGCGTCGCCGCGCAGCGATACGGGCAGCGCGGATGGATCCGTCAGCCAGCTGCCGCTGATCTTACGGCCCGGGAACACCTGGCCCACGAGGTGCGGCACCGCCACGATCTCCCACTCCAGGCCCTTCGCCGCGTGCACGGTGAGGACCTGCACGCGGTCGGGCGCCACCTCGACCTCGCCGGGGGCGAACCCGTCCTCCGCGCGCTCGGCGGTGTCGAGGTAGTCGAGCAGCGCGGGCAGTGTCGAGACCTCGGCCCCGGCGGTGAAGTCCGCGACGACGTCGGCGAACGCGTCGAGGTGCGCGCGGCCGACGGGGCCGGGACGGGCGGCGGTCTCGGCGTCGAGCAGCAGCAGGCGCTCGGTGTCCGCGACGAGATCAGTCAGCGGCACCGACGCCCGCGCCCGCAGCCGGCGCAACTCCGCCGCGAGCCGGCGGATCCGGGCGAAGCCCGCCGGCGAGTAGCGGCCGGGCGCCCCCGGGTCGTCCAGCGCGTCGACGAGGCCGGCCTGCTCGGCGTGCTCGCCGGGCAGCGCACCGAGCGCGAGCTCTGCGGCGGATAGCGGTGCCGAGGGAGCGGACGGTCCCGGTGCGAGCTCCCGCGCCCGCGCCCAGAGCGCCGCGAGGTCCGCCACGCCCAGCCGCCACCGCGGCCCGGTGAGCAGCCGTACCGCCGCCGGCCCGGAGAGTGGATCCGCGACCAGGCGCAGGGCGCTGACCAGGTCTCGGACCTCCGGGGTGTCGAGCAGACCGCCCAGGCCCACCACCTCCACCGGAAGGTCACGCGCCCGGAGCGCGGCGGCGACGGCGTCCATGTCGACCCGGCGGCGCACGAGAACGGCGGATGTGGGTGACTCCGCACCGACGTCCGCCGCCGCCTGCCAGCACGCAGCGATCGCGTCGGCCAGCCAGTCGAGCTCCGCCGCGACATCCGGCAGCAGCGCGACCCGGACGTCGCCTGCGCCGGCACCCGGCCCGGCCGCCAGCGCGCCCACGCCGACCGCACCGGGAGCCGCCCGGATCGGCGCGGACACGGCGTTCGCCAGCGCGAGCACCTCCGCCGGGTTGCGGAAGCTCGTGAGCAGGCCGTACTCGTCGGCGGGAGCGCCGTCCGGGCCCGGGAAGTCGGTGCGGAACCGCGGGAGGTTGCCCGCGCTCGCGCCGCGCCAGCCGTAGATCGACTGGCACGGGTCGCCGACGGCGGTGACGGTGACCGATCCGGCCTCGACGCGGCCGTCACGCCGGATCAATGACCCGGCCGGGGCCCCGGGGGCAGCGCCGAACAGCGCGCGCAGCAGCACCCGTTGCGCGTGCCCGGTGTCCTGGTACTCGTCGAGCAGGACGGCCCGGTACGTCGCCCTCTCCTGCGCGCCGACCTCGGGGTGCTCGGCGGCCACCCGGGCGGCGATCGCGAGCTGGTCGCCGAAGTCGAGCGCGCGCTCCGCCCGCTTACGGGCCGCGAACGCTTCGACGAGCGGGACGAGAGCGTGCCGCATGCGCTGCGCGTCCAGCCACCGCCGGTAGCGCTGCGACGGCTCGGCCTTCTGCCGTGGCCCGGGGGGCGCCCGGTCGAGCAGCGCGGCCAGCGTCGCGGCGTGCGCCCGCACCGCGGCAGGCTCGACGAGGTGCTCGCCGAGCTCGCCGGCCAGTGCGAGGACGTAGCCGGTGACGGTCGCGGGCACCCGGTCGACATCCAGGTCGTCCGCCCAGGTCGTGACCACCCGGTGGGCGAGCTGCCAGGCACCGGTGCCGCCGAGCAGCCGGGCACCGGGCTCGGCGGGGAGCCGCAGGGCGTGCTCGCCGACCAGACGGCCGGCGTAGGCGTGGTACGTCGCGACGGTCGGCTCCCCGGCCAGCACCGCCGCGCGCCGCGCGCCCGTGGGATCGAGGTCGTCGAGGAGCCGGGACCCGGCGAGGCGCCGGAGCCGGGTGCGCACCCGGACCCCGAGCTGCTGGGCGGCCTTGCGGGTGAACGTCAGGCCGAGGACCTGCTCGGGGAGCACCTGCCCGGTGGCGACCAGCCAGACCACGCGGGCCGCCATCGTCTCCGTCTTGCCCGCCCCGGCGCCGGCCACCACGAGGGCCGAGCGCGCGGGCGCGGCGATCACCGCGGCCTGCTCGTCCGTGGGCGGCGGCAGGCCGAGCGCGGCGGCGAGGGACCGGGGACTCAGCATTCCCCAGTCCTACCGCAGGGGTCCGACAGTTCTCAGGACCGGGACGTCTCAGGACCGGGACGCGGGCGCGTAGACGCGCAGCCAGTCGACCTGCAGGGAGAACGCCGTCGGCGTGGTCGTGTCCGGCGCGGGGATCCAGTCCTTCTTGGGCCCCTGGTCGAACTGCATGGCCAGGTGCATCGGCTTGTCCGGGATGATGTTCCGGTCCGTCACGCGGAGCCGCTCCACGCCGTCCACGTAGTAGACGATGCGGTCGGGCAGCCAGTCGACGGCGAAGGTGTGCCACTGGCTGAAGTCGTCTTCAGCGTAGGAGCCGTACATCTTGTCACTGCCGCCCGGACCGGCGAAGTGGACGATGAAGTGCGCCCGGTCGCGGGTCTCGGACGGCACCTCCATGATGTCGATCTCCCCATCCTGCGGGAAGCGCTCCGACTCGGGCCAGAGCAGGATCGCCGAGCCGAAGCCGCGGCCCTTGTCCGTGCGGGCGCGGAACTCCCACCGGCCGTAGGTCCGGTCCAGGTTGTGGGCCATACCGCCCGAGACGTTGCCGTTGCGGGCGGTGATGTTCAGCGTGCCGCCGGACACGCTGATCGCCGACGAGCGGCGCAGGCCGTTGCCGAACGCTCCGACGCTGTCGTAGGTCCCGTAGGCGTCCGAGCGGAACGAGTCGAAGTCGTCCGCCGCCACGCGCTTCCACTCCGGTCCGGGATCGGTGGGGACGGCGGAGCGCGCCTTGTCGTCCTGCGACGCCGAGGGCGGGGCGGGGATGGCGGACACCGTGCCGGGCAGCGCGGAGAACAGGTCGCCGGTGGAGCGCGGGGAGCCGGTACCGGTGCCCAGACTCCCGCAGGCGGTGAGCGTCAGGACGAGCGCGCCGCACACGGCCACTGCGCGCGCGCGGACTCGTCCGTCGAGCACTCCGGCCTCCTGTTCGCACCGACGGGAGCGGGGGAGTACCCGGTGCGTTCCCGCGACGGTACCGGTAAGCGAGATCGACCGGAAACTCACCCCGTCGGCGGCGTTTCGCCGAGCCGACTACACCGGAATAGCTTAATGCTCGTCACTTTCCGTCACTGGCTCATCCATCCGTGACGGACCGCCCGGACCCGTTCACCGGACAACTCGCCCGTACCGGACACCGGTCGCAGTCCGGACCGACGCGTGCGTGGAAGCGCGCACCGGCCGTCGCCTCGGCGCACGCCCGGACCAGCTGCCTCCACCGCTCCACCTCGGCGGCGTCCAACGGCGGCTGCTCGGGCACCTTGGCCTCGCCCGAGGCAGACCGGTCGGCGAGGTAGACCAGCCGGGCGCCACCCGGGTCCGCGACCGCGCCGACCAGCTCCGCGAACGCGCCGAGCGCCGCCGCGAGCTGGTAGACGGCGAGCTGCGCATGCTCGGCGGCGGCGCGGGTGGTCACCGCGGTGCGCCCCGTCTTCACGTCGACGACGACGGGACGTCCGGCGGTATCCAGCTCCAGGCGGTCCACCCGCCCGCGCAGGCGCACCACCGGCCGCCTCCCCGACTCCAGACCCCCCGGATCCGGAAGGTCGAGCTGGACGGGGTGCTCGACCGCGACGAGCCGCAGCCCGTCGGCCCGGCTCCGGTGGACCCACCCGTCGAACGCCGCGAGCATCGCGCGCACCCGGGCCAGCTCACGTCGCCCGAACCAGGGCGCTCCCAGGTCGAGCCGCTGCCAGGCGGTGTGCAGGGCGCCCTCGAGCTCCGCGCCGTCCGCTCCCGCCGCACCTGCCTGGACCAGTGCGTGCACGAGCGTGCCCGTGACGGCCGACAGCGCACCGACCTCGGCGCCGCCGTGTCGCTCGAACGTCCACCGCAGCGGGCACCGCAGGATCTTCTCGACGTCCGACGGTGAAACGGGCACGACCTCACCCGGGGCGCGGAGCGGCGCCTCCGTGGACAGCGGAGCGAGGCCGTACCAGTCGTCGGGTGCGGCACCCGGAACGCCCGCCCGGGCCAGCCGGGCCAGCTGCACCGCCGCCCGGCGGCGGCGTGAGTCGCGCGCCGAGCGCACGTCCGGGCCCTCGCCCGGGTCGTCCGGGTCGCACACGGCCCGCCGCAGCTCACCGACCAGCTCCGCGAGCACCAGGGCGCGACCTGGCCGGTGCACGGGGCGGTCCGCGCGGTCGCGACCGTCGTCCGAGGCCGGGTCCAGCTCGTCGAGGAACCTCGAGGGCTGCTCCCCGCCGGTCAGTGATGTGCTGTCCGCCTGAACCGCGCTGACCAGCAGCGTCTCCCGGGCGCGCGTGCACGCGACGTAGAACAACCGCCGCTCCTCGGCGAGCAGCGGCGCGATCCGCGACACCGCGGCGGCGGGCTCGGCCACGCCGGCGACGAGGTCGACCAGCCGCTCGTTGCCCAGGAGACTCCCCCGGAGCCGCAGGTCCGGCCAGGTGCCCTCCTGGACACCGGGCACGGCCACGACCCGCCACTCCCGGCCGCGCGCGGCATGCGCGGTGAGCAGCGCGACGGCGTCCGCGTCCGGTGCCCGGGCGGCGAGGGTGTCCGCCGGTAGCTGCTGGTCGCCGAGGTACTCCACGAACGCGGACACGTCCGCGCCGGGCAGCCGGTCGGCGTGCCGGGCGGCGCTGTCGAAGAGCGCGAGAACGGCATCCAGGTCACGGTCCGCCGCCGCGCCCACCGGGCCACCGACAGCCGCGGTGTCGACCCACCGTTGTTCCAGGTTCGTGGCCTGCCAGATCCGCCACAGCACCTGCTCGGCACCGGCGCCCTCGCGGATGGCCGCTCCCGCCCCGTGGAGCAACGCCCCGACCCGACGCAGCGGCGCGGTCTCGACCGGCGGCAGCGCGGCCAGCGGGTCCAGCTGCCCGCGGGCGGCGGCGCGCAGCGCGGCCACCAGCAGCGGGTCGCTGCCGATGCGCTCTTCGTCGCCCGCCGTCGGCGCGAGCACCGTGCCTGCAACGGGCCCGGATCGTGCGGGGGCCGGCCCCTCGTCCCCGCTGCCGCGCACCGCGTCGGCTTCCGCAGGCCCACCGTCCTGCGCGCCGGCCGTATGCAGGCGCAACAGCCCGCGGCGCAGGCGGCGCAGGCGCAACGGATCCGCCGAGCCCAGCGGGGAGGTGAGCAGTGCGGTGGCGGCGTCCGCGTCGAGGTCGTCCGGGCGCGCCGCGTAGCGCAGCACCATGAGCAGCGGCACGACCGCGGGCCGGCGGGCCAGTGGCAGCCCGTCCGGCGGCACGGTGATCGGCACCCCGGCGGCGAGCAGCGCACGGCGCAGCACGGGCAGCGAGCGGCGGGCGGAGCGCGACAGCACCGCCATCTGCGACCAGGGCACGCCGTGGTGCAGGTGCGCGCGCCGCAGCCCGTCCGCGATCCAGGCCGCCTCCTGCGCCGCCGAGCCGAACACACGCACGTGGACCTGGCCGTCCGCCCCGTCGGGGGGACCGTCGGAGGGAAGGTCGGAGGGAAGGCCGGGGCGATCCCCCGGGCCGACCCGCGCCCGCCCGGGACCCGTTCCGGGGAGTCGCGCGGCCAGCCGGGCGGTGGCGGCGCGGATCACCGGCCGGGCCCGACGGTCCACACCGAGCACCACGAGGGGAGCGTCCACGGCGTCAAGGCCCGACGGGTCCGCGCCGCGGAAGCCGAGCACGGCCTGGTCCGGGTCGCCCGCAACGACGACGGTGCGGGCCGTGCGCCCCAGCACGCGCACCAGCTCCATCTGCTGCGGGTCGAGGTCCTGCGCGTCGTCGACCAGGAGGTGCCGCACCCGGGCACGCTCGCCCGTGAGCAGGTCCGGATCGCTCGCCAACGCGTCCAGCGCGGCGCCGACCAGCTCGGCGGCGTCCAGCGCCGGGGCGGTCACCTGCGGCGCGCCCCGACCCACCGCCCCGCGCAGCAGCACGACCTGCTCGTACGTACGGAAGAAGCGACCGGCCGCGCCCCACTCCGGCACGTCGTGCCGCTCCCCCAGCGCCTGCAGCTCGTCCGGCCCGAGCCCGCGTTCGGCTGCCCGCAGCAGCAGTTCGCGCAGCTCGGCGGCGAAGCCCGGCACGCCGATCGCCGGCCGCAACCGCTCCGGCCAGCCCGATCCGGGCACCGTGCCGCCGGGCCAGCCGTGGAGCTCGCCGTCCAGCAGGTCCCGCACCACGGCGTCCTGCTCCGCCCCGGCGAGGAGCCGGGGCGGCGGGTCGCCGTGGTGGGCGGCGTGCAGGCGCAGCACGCCGAAGGCGTAGGAGTGCACGGTGCGGACGAGGGGCTCGCGGGTGGTGCGGACGCCGCTGTCACCGTGCACGAGCCTGGTCAGCCGCGCCCGCAGCTCCCCCGCGGCCCGGCGGCTGCCGACGAGCAGCAGCACCCGGCCCGGCGCGGCCCCCGCACGGATCCACCGGGCCGCAGCGGCGGCGAGCAGCGTCGTCTTCCCGGTGCCGGGGCCGCCGACGACCCGCAGTGGGCCGGCGTCGTGCTCGAGCACCCGGCGCGCCGCCGGCTCCCACTCCGGCTCGGCCTCCACGATGCGCGGGGGCCGGACGAGCAGGGGCACGCTCGCGTCGTCGAGAACCTGCGGTCCGGGCACACGACGATTCGACCACGCACCCCCGACGGTTTCCGGCGCCGGTGGGTGGGAGGCACGATCACGGGATGGACGACGAGACGGTCGAGCGGGTGCGCGCCGCGGTGCGGGCGATCCCGCCCGGGCAGGTGCGCAGCTACGGGGAGGTCGCCGAGGAGGTGGGGCTGAGTACCGCCCGCCTGGTCGGCCGCGTGCTCGCGGTGGACGGCCACGACCTGCCGTGGCACCGCGTGGTGCGCGCGGACGGCAGCTTCGCGCCGCACCTGGCCGCCGAACAGGCGGCCCGGTTACGGGTGGAGGGCGTCCTCGCGCACGACGGCCGCGTGCCGCCCGATCTCCGCCCCCGGCGCCGCTGAGCTCGGGTCAGGTGGCGGCAGGGTGGAGCGCGGTGCGGTAGCGGGCGACGACCGCGGCGACGACGTCCGGGTGGGCACCCAGCGGTGCGGCCACGACATCCGCCCCGGCGTCCGCCAGACGGGTGTGGAACATCCCCGGCGCGAGCAGCCACGGGGCGATCGCGATGCGCCGTTCACCGGCTGCGCGCAGCCCGGCGACGACCGCATCGACGCGGGGCACGGCCGTCGCGACGAACCCGACCCGCACCTTGCGCCCGACCTCCGCGGCGAGCAGCCGCCCCGCGGCCCGAACCTCCGCGAGCGCCGCCGCGTCCAAGGAGCCCGCCGCGGCGAGCACCACCGCGTCACCGTAGGTCCAACCCGCCTCCGCCAGCCGCGCCCGTGCGGCGCCGGCCAGCAGCGGGTCGGGGCCGACCGCCGGAGTCACCCGGAACCGGTCCGGCGTGACACCGCACGCGGCGAGCTGGGCGGGCAGGTCCGTGCGGACGTGGTAGCCGGACGCCAGGAAGGCGGGGACGACCACCGCTCCGTCCAGGCCCGCGACGGCGTCGACCACCTTCGGGCTCCGGACGTCGACGTAGCCCAACCGGACCTCGACCCCGGGCAACGCGACACGCACGGCGTCGACGATGTCCCCCGTGCATGCGTGCGCGGCGTCGTCACAGCTGCCGTGTGTCACGAGCACCAGCGGCGCGGTCACACCGTCCATCTGATCACGGTACGCGATCGCCTCGCGACGCCGACGGGCTGAACACCGCACGGCCGTCGGAGGGCGCCACGCCGAGCGGCGGACGGTTCAGACGGCGTCCCCGTGCAGGCAGTGCCCACCCACCGGCACCGGGCCCGCGGCCGGGTCCAAGGCCAGGCGGTATCCCCGCTTGACCACCGTCTGCACCAGCTTCGGATTGCCGAACGCCGCACGCAGCCGGGCGATGGCGGTCTCGACGGCGTGCTCGTCGTTGCCCCGGCCGGGAAGTGCGGCGAGCAGCTCGGACCGTGGGACGACCCGCCCCGGCCTGCGCGCCAGCGCGTGCAGCAGCGTCATGCCGTTCGGCGGCAGCACCCGCAGGTCCCCGTCGACCAGCACGGCGTGCCCGCGCAGCTCGAGCCAGTGCCCCGCGACGGGCAGGCTGCGCGCCCGCGCCGGCATCTCGGCCTCCAGCCTGCGCACCATCGCCCCGAGCCGGGATCGGTGAGGTTGCACGGTGGGCACGTCCAGTGCCTCCAGCGGCGCCGCGGTGACCGGCCCGACGCACAGCGCGACCACGGGACCGCGCAGCAGCCGCAGCAGCTCCGCGCACACACCGCGCTCGTCGGCCCGCCGGAGCAGGCTCGCCGCGGCGGGAGCGCTGGTGAACGCCAACGCGTCCACCCCGCCGGCCAGCACGGCGTCGGTCAGGCGGTCCATCGGCCCGATGTCGGCGGGCGGCTCCCAGCGGTAGACCGGCACCTCGACGACCTCGGCTCCGGCCATCGTCAGCGCCTCGACGACGTCCGGCAGCGGCTCGCCGTGCAGCTGCACCGCGATCCGCCTGCCCTCGACCCCTTCGGCCAGCAGGTGCTCCAGCACCTCCGCCGACGACTCCGACGCCGGCGACCACGCGTCGCTCAAACCCGTCGCCCGGATCGCACCGCGTGCCTTCGGACCGCGGGCGATCAGCGTGCCCGAGCCCAGGGCGTCGAGCAGGTCCGCCCCGAGCCCCCAGCCCTCGGCCGCCTCGACCCAGCCGCGGAACCCGATCCCGGTCGTGGCCACCGTGATGTCCGGCGGCTGCGCGACGAGCGTCTTCGTCGCCGCGAGCAGGTCGGCGTCGTCGGCGAGGGGGACGATGCGGATCGCCGGTCCGTGCACGACGGCCGCGCCCCGTCGCTCGAGCATCGTCGCGAGCTCCTCCGCCCGACGGGCCGCCGTCACCCCGACCGTGAAGCCGGCCAGCGCGGGGACGGCTGCGGAAGCGGCGCTCGAGGATGCGGCGCTGGAGGATGCGGTGGTCATCACGGGATCCGTCCCACTCGTCCGTTTCGAAGGGGCGCCGACGTCGTCGCCGGCGGAGACATCCCGCCGCACACCCGCGCCGACCGAACGGCCGGAACGCGGTGCGGCGGCGACCTCCATGGTGGTCGCCGCCGGTGACCGCGCCGAGTCGGCCGTGTTTCCGCGAGATGTCGCCAACGCGTGTCCGCAGGCGGAGCGACCGGTCAGACCCGGGCGTGTGCGGCGCGCGGATGCGCGACGTCGAGCGGAGCGGGCCGCAGGTACACGACGTAGGTCACGGCGATGCACACCACGTAGAACGCGATGAACGCCCAGAATGCCGGGTCGCCGGTCGTGGCGGTGAGGAACGACTGGCGGAACGCCATGTTGATCAGCACGCCACCGAGCGCGCCGACCGCGCCGATGATCCCGATCGCCGCTCCGGAGATGCGCCGGGCCCGCATCAGCTGGGCGCGCTCGTCGCCGCCCCGCGCGATGGCCGCCGTCGCCTTGCCCCGGAAGATCGCCGGGATCATCTTGTACGTCGAGCCGTTGCCGACGCCGGTCAGCACGAACAGGACCATGAAGCCGAGCGCGTAGACGGGGAGGGACTTCGCGGCCGACCCGATGAGGACGATCGACGAGGCGGCGACCATGCCGATGAAGTTGACGAAGGTGACCCTGGCACCGCCGTACCTGTCGGCGAGCCTCCCGCCGACAGGGCGGACCAGCGAGCCGAGCAGCGGGCCGATGAACGTGATCGACGCGGCCTGCAGCGGGGTGCGGCCGAACTGGTTCTGCAGCACGAGGCCGAACGCGAAGCTGTAACCGATGAACGACCCGAACGTCCCGATGTAGAGGAACGCCATGATCCACGTGTGGTGCTCCCGGATCGACTCCGTGAACGCGCCGGTGTCGTTGCGTACCGACGAGATGTTGTCCATGTAGATCGCGGACAGTGTCGCGGCGACGACGATCAGCGGGATGTAGATCGCGAGGATGATCCGCGGGTGGCCGGCACCGGTCGTCGCGATGATCAGCAGCGCGACCAGCTGGATCACCGGGACCCCGATGTTCCCGCCGCCCGCGTTCAGCCCCAGCGCCCAGCCCTTGTGCCGCTCGGGGAAGAAGGCGTTGATGTTGGTCATCGACGACGCGAAGTTGCCGCCGCCGAGGCCGGCGAAGCACGCCACGACCATGAACGTCGGGTACGACGTTCCGGGGTGCATGACGATCGCCGCGAGGATCGTCGGGACGAGAAGCAGCGCCGCGCTGACGATCGTCCAGTTGCGGCCACCGAACCTCGCGACCGCGAACGTGTAGGGCAGCCGGAGCACGGCCCCGACCAGCGTCGGCACCGATACCAGGAGGAATTTCCCGGCGGCGTCGATACCGTACTCGGGACCCATGAACAGCACGAGAACCGACCAGAGGGTCCATACGGAGAAACCGATGTGCTCCGAGAGAACGGAGAACAACAGGTTACGATTTGCGACCTTCCGGCCGGTCCGCTGCCAGAAGCCCTCGTCCTCCGGCTCCCACTGATCGATCCATCGCCCGGCCAACAGGCTGCCTCGGGCCGTGCCGGTCGCATCAGGACCTGCCGTCGCGGTCACGCCTGTCCACCTCCGAGTTCGGGGACATTCCATTCCGAACCGACGGTAGGACACGAAGGATTACTCGTTTGTCGCCTTGTGCGACGCTCGTGCTAACGGGCGCTCACATCGGCGGCCGATCACGGCAGCCGGGTGCCGACGAGGTCCGCGGCCCGCTCGAGGCCGGCGAGCGTGCGCGCCGACGCCTCAGGGTGCTGGGCGTGCAGCGCGAGCCGGTAGAGCACGGCCCGCAGCAGCATCTGCGGCCAGGCCTCGAGGTGCGCCCACCGGTCCATCAGCCCCTCGTCCGCGCCACCCCACGCCACGGCGTCGACGATGACGACGGCGGCCGACCACTCCTTCGGGCGCCACGCGGGCACCAGGTCGATCAGCGCGGGGACGCCGGTGTCGTCGAACAGCACCGCACCGAACAGCTCCGCGTGCACCACCTGCGACGTCAGCTCGACGGGACGGCGCCGGCCGGCGAGCTCGTCGAAGGTCACGCCGCCCGCGCGGGGGTCGAGCCTCGGCGTCCGCTCGCCCCACGCGGCGGCCGCGGCGCGGGTGGGGAGGTCGTCGCGGTCGTCGAGTAGCCGGGGACGGGGCAGTCCGGCGGTGGCCGCGTGCAGCCGGAGCGACGCCTCGACGGTGGCGTCGTAGCGCGGAACCAGCGTCCCCGGCACGAACCGGCAGGCCGCCCAGCCTGCGACGACCCACCGGCCGTCCGACGAGCGCACCGGATGCGCCAGCCGCAGGCCCTCGACCTGCAACCCGTCGAGCACACCGGCCGACCACGCAGCGAGCGCGTTGTCGGCGACCGGCCGGATGAGTACGTCACCGCAGTGCCACGCGCGCCTGCCGGCCCACAACACCGGCCGTGGCTCCGCCTCGGCCACCCCGAACGCCGTCCGCACGTGCGGCGGCAGTGGGTTCTCCGAGTGGAGTGCCATGACAGGAGCAGCGGTCACAACGGGCGACGGTACCTGTGGCGCGGCACGGAACGTCGTCGCCACGCGGCGACAACGGCGCCGGAACCGACATGTCGGCCACCGGCTTCGCACCCGGAGGACCTGCGCGGTCGGGATCACCGGGCCGCGCCGCGGTGCGAACCGCCGTCGCCACGGTCCCTGGACGTGTCGGCTCGGTGCACATCCGAGGCGTGTCGGTGGTGGGCGTCGTCGTCCTCCGAGTTTCGCATCGTGGACCCGTGTTGCGGTGAGCGGCACCGTTCGGAGTCGCGGTCCGCCACGCCGCGGCCTGTGGCATCGTGACCCTTGGAATCATGGGCCTTTCTGCGGCTCGTGGGCTCGCGGTCCTCGGATTCGCGATCCGTGGACGTGCGCTTCTCCACCTCGCCGTGCTGCCGGGAGTCACGGTCCTCGGCGCGGTGTTCCGTGGCGTGGCGCCCGTGGACGTCACCGTCTTTCGAGCCGCTCTTGTCGGTGTGCCGGTATTGCGATCCGCACTCCGCCGAATCCGTGCCCGCCGGCTTTCGTTCTGACGGCTCGGACATCTCGGCCCGACGGTGTTGCGCCCGGCGCTGCACCGCGTCGTTCTCCGGCGGCTCCCGGTCCTTTCGCCGATCATGGCTCTGCGCCGCGTCGCCGCCCACCGATACCTCCACCGGCGTGCCGACCGACTGCTTTCCGCGGGCCGGTGAGGTCGGCTCCTTCGGCTTCCGCGCTTCCCCGTCCGTGTTCGCGGCACGCTTCTCCTTCGCCACCCACCGCTCGTCGCTCTCGGCGCGCGGGCCGCGCGGACCGGGTGGGCCGCCGGTGCCGACCTCCTGGCGCGGGTTCCCGTACCCCGGCTCCCGCCCCGCCGGCACCTCCGGCCGCGCCGGCAACGGATCGGGCCGGACCGGCTCGGTACCTCCGTTGTGGACCATCTCCATGACGGCGCCGGTGATCGCCGCCGTGACCGCACCGTCGTCCGGCAGTGGCGCTCGGGTCGCGGTCGCGACGCCGTCCTGCAGGCTCGCCAGTTCGGTGCGCTGCACGTCGCGACGGCGGATCCGCAGGTCGCGCTGCTCCTCGAGGGCCGTGATCGCGGCCTCCTGCTCGGCGCTGCGGAGACGTCGGGGCGGCGCGCCGGCCAGTGCGGTCTCGACGGCGCGCAGGTGCTGCTCGGAGTTCGCGAGCTCCTGCTCGGTACGGCGCAGCGACCGGTAGTCGTCGAGCTGGGCCTGCAGGATGGCGCGCCGCCGCTGGAGCACCGAACGACGCTCCTCGAGGGCGGCGACCGGCGCGGGGGCCACGGCGCGCCCGCTCCCGGGGAGCCGCCGCCACTCGTCCTCGATCTGCGCCAGGGTGTCGAGCTGGCGGTTCACCGAGGCCAACGCGACGGTGGCGCGTTGCGCCCAGGTGTCCGCGACCGCCCCGTCGGGTGCCGCCGTCCCCTCCGGTGCGGTCTGCACCGGCAGCGGCTCGGGTGCTGCGTCGGTCACCGAGACCGAGTACCCCCCGGCGAGGATGCCGGCGACACCGAGCAGCACCAGGGCGTGCCGGCGGCGCGGCGTCGGGCGCCGGGCGCGGGATCCGCTCGCCACGTCCGGGGCCGGCGTGACCTCGGCGGGGCGGCCCGGCCGGACCGGTTCGGCGGCGGGCTCACCGGGGTCACCGGCCCGCGCGGCGCCGGTCCCGATGGCATCGCGCACCCAGGGCAACGCGTCGGCGGGCGCGTCCGGACCGTCCGGTTGCCCGGCCGGCACCGCGGCCCGGCGAGCCCGCCGGGCCACCGCGCGGTGTGCCGCGGTGCAGTAGCGGCGCTCCGGCCGTCCGGCCGTGATCGTGATCGTCCTGTCGCACCCGAGCAGGGCGCATCGCCGTCCGCCGTCGTCCATGTGTGCGACCCCCATCGCCCCACCGGGGCGACGACGCGAAGCCCCCGCTCCGCCGGCCCCGGCCCGTCCGGCCGTGCACCCGCACCACGGACCGCCCGCCCGATCGGTTCACTCCGGGGGCCGGGACCACCTGCACAGCCGAGCCGGGGCAGCGAACCGGGCCGGGCGGGCGACTCGGCGCAGCGCCCGACCCGGTTCGGTGGGGACGTCAGTAGGTCGGCTGCGTGGGATCGACCAGCTTCACCCAGGCCAGCACGCCGCCGCCGACGTGCACGGCGTCGGAGAACCCGGCCTTGTGCAGCACCGACAGCGCCTCGGCGGACCGCTGACCCGACTTGCAGTGCAGCACCACCGGCCGGTCCTGCGGGATCTCGGCCAATGCCTCGCCCGACACGATCCGGCCCTTGGGGATCAGGGTGGCGCCCGGGATGCTGACGATCTCGTACTCGTTCTGCTCACGGACGTCGATCAGTGCGAAGTCCTTGCCCGCGTCGATCATCTCCTTGAGCTCGATCGCCGTGATCGTGTGGCCGGCCGCGGCGTCCTGTGCCTCGTCCGACACCACACCGCAGAACACGTCGTAGTCGATCAGCTCGGTGATCTTCGGCGTGCTCGGGTCCTTGCGGATCCGGACCGTCCGGTAGGTCATCTCCAGGGCGTCGTAGACCATCAACCGGCCCAGCAGCGGCTCGCCGATACCGGTGATCAGCTTGATCGCCTCGTTCACCATGATCGAGCCGATCGACGCGCACAGCACGCCCAGCACGCCGCCCTCGGCGCACGACGGAACCATCCCGGGGGGCGGCGGCTCGGGGTAGAGGTCGCGGTAGTTGAGCCCCTGCCCGTTCGGCGCGTCCTCCCAGAACACCGACGCCTGGCCCTCGAACCGGAAGATCGATCCCCACACGTACGGCTTGCCCAGCAGCACGGCGGCATCGTTGACCAGGTAGCGGGTGGCGAAGTTGTCCGTGCCGTCCAGGATCAGGTCGTAGTCCCGGAAGATGTCGAGCACGTTCGACGAGTCGAGCCGCACCTCGTGCAGCCGGACCTCGACGAACGGGTTGGTCTCCTTGATGGAGTCGCGCGCGGACTCGGCCTTGGAACGGCCCACGTCGGACTGGCCGTGGATGATCTGGCGCTGGAGGTTCGAGGAGTCGACGACGTCGAACTCCACGATCCCCAGGGTGCCCACACCGGCGGCGGCGAGGTAGAGCAGGGCCGGGCTGCCGAGGCCACCCGCCCCGACCACGAGCACCTTCGCGTTCTTGAGCCGCTTCTGCCCCGTCATCCCGACCTCGGGGATGATCAGGTGGCGGCTGTAACGCTCCACCTCATCCTTGGACAGCTCGGCGGCCGGCTCCACGAGCGGCGGTAGCGCCATCGGTACTCCTCGATCGACGTCAGTTCTCAGCCCTTCAACGTCAGGCCCGGCCACCATCATCCCCGGTGGCACCCGCTGTCCCCGCCCACAGTGCCGCGACCGCCCGGGCCACCGTGTCGGCCGCCTCGATCTGGGCGACGTGCCCGACGCCGGGCAGCGTGAGCAGTCGCGCCCCGGGGATCGCGGCCGCCGTGCGCACGGCCAGCCGTGGTGAGACCAGCCGGTCCCGCTCCCCCCACACGACGAGGGTCGGCGCCTGCACCCGGGCGGCCGTCGCCCACGGCGACGCGCCCCACCACCAACTCGCGATCAGCCCCCGCGCGGTGCGCTCCCCCGCCTCCTGCGCCCAGGCCAGGCCGCTACGGTAGGCGATGTCCTCGGCCGCCTCGACGAGCCGGTGCTCGGGCACCCGCTTCGGGTCGGCGAAGCACACCTGCACCACCTGCTCGGCCCGCACGCGGGGCGGGACGGCGGCGAGTCCCGCCCGCGCGCGGTCCCCGATCCGGCCGGGGACCAGCGCCAGCGCGAGCCGCACGTCCGCCATCCGGCGCGGGTCCGGGCGGCGGTCGGGCATCGCAGGCGAGATCAGCGTCAAGGTGCGGACCAGCTCCGGACGTCGGGCGGCGACGCTGAGCGCGATGGCGCCGCCGAAGGAGTTGCCGAGCAGGTGCACGGGCTCGTTGCGGCCGGCGAGGAAGCAGAGCAGCGCGTCCGCGTGCGCGGCCGGGGTGAAGTCGAACCCGGCGGGCGGGCGCGACCGGCCGAACCCGGGCAGGTCCACGGCTGTCCCCGCGGCCCGCGTGCCGAGCAGGGCAGCGAGGTCGGTCCAGTTCGTCGCCGAGCCACCGAGGCCGTGGACGTAGACGGCCCGGCACCCGTCGGGACCGGGCGTCTCGCGGACGTGCAGGGTCATCCCGCCCGAGGTGACCTCCCGGCCCGGCCAGGGCCGGCAGGACAGGTCGAGCGGCGGGAACGTGGCGGGATCGGCGAGCGCGGCGGCGACGGCCGCGCCGTGCGCGCCTGCGGTGCGCGAGGCATCCGCGGGTGGGGCACCCGGCGCCCGGAGGCGCATGACGTGAGGGCACAGCGCCCAGGGGCGGAGCGATGCAGGGACGGCCATGACACCGAGCATCACCCATCCACCGGCGATGCGGCACGTTCGTCGGCGGCTGGGCGTTGTTGCAGCAAGGTGGCCCTGCACCAGTCGGATTGGAGCAAGGCCACCTTGCTGCAACCCCAAGGCCACCTTGCTGCAACCCCGTGGACCGCGCACCGCCCGCGCCCGGGATGCAGCGAAAGCGGCGTTCAGTGCGTTGGGCGCTCCGGGCGGCTCCGAGCCCGCCTGCGGTCGTACCCGGAAGCGGCGCCGGCGCCCTCGCACAGGCCGCCGAGGGCGACGGCCACCGGGCGCGGCCCGATGGCGACCGGCCGCCACGTTACCTGCCGGTAGGGTGAGCGCCGGGCACTCGCACGGCAGAGGAGATGGCGATGACCGAGGCACCGGCGCGCGGCGTCCGTCTCTCTCGCAGCGCACGTCGGGCCCAGCTGCTGGTCGCCGCGCGCGACGTCTTCGGTGCTCAGGGTTACCACGCCGCGGCCATGGACGACATCGCCGAGCGCGCGGGAGTGAGCAAACCGGTGCTCTACCAGCACTTCCCCGGCAAGCTGGAACTCTACCGGGCGTTGCTCACCACCTGCGCGGACGACCTGGTCGAACGGGTGCGCGACGCGATCGGGCACACCTCGGACAACCGGGAGCGGGTCGAGGCGGCGGTGTCGGCCTACTTCGACTTCGTCGCCGGCGACGGGCAGGCCTACCGGCTGGTGTTCGAGTCGGATCTGCGGGGCGAGCCCGAGGCGGCCGCGGTCGTCGACGGCGCGCTGACCCGCTGCATCGATACCGTCGCCGAAGCGGTCACCGCCGACGCCGGTCTCGACGCGCGCCGGGCCCGGCTGCTCGCCGTCGGCCTCGTGGGGCTGAGCCAGGTCGCCGCGCAGTACTGGCTCGACTCCGAGCGGCAGGTGCCGCGTGACGAGGCCGTCGCGCTGATGGCGAGCCTGGCGTGGCGCGGCCTGGCCGGATTCCCGATGGTGCACGAACGCGCGGAGCGGTCATGACCGCCGCCCGGCCGTGACAGCACGGACCGGACGGCGGCCGGAGCCCGTCAGGAGCCCAGGCCGAACCCGACCCGCCGCTCGGCGGGCGCGATCTCGACGTACGCGATCTGGTCGGCACGCACGAGGAAGCGG
>JAEUJO010000034.1 GCA_016794615.1 Pseudonocardia sp.
ATGGAAGGAAATCCACTGTGGATTCGAGGTGCCCGGGGCTACCGGGCGCGCTCCCCGCGGATGAACTCCTCGACGGCCCGCCGTGCCTCGTCGTCGCTGTACTGCTCGGGCGGCGACTTCATGAAGTAGCTCGACGCCGACAGGATCGGGCCGCCGACCCCCCGATCCTTGGCGATCTTCGCCGCCCGTACCGCGTCGATGATGATGCCTGCCGAGTTCGGCGAGTCCCACACCTCGAGCTTGTACTCCAGATTGAGCGGCACATCCCCGAATGCCCGGCCCTCGAGCCGCACGTAGGCCCACTTGCGGTCGTCGAGCCAGGCGACGTAGTCCGACGGCCCGATATGCACGTTCTCCCGGCCCAGGTCGCGGTCGACCTGGGAGGTGACCGCCTGGGTCTTCGAGACCTTCTTCGACTCCAGCCGTTCAAGCTCCTTCATGTTGAGGAAGTCCATGTTCCCACCCACGTTGAGCTGCATCGTGCGGTCGAGCTGCACGCCGCGGTCCTCGAAGAGCCGGGCCAGCACCCGATGGGTGATGGTCGCGCCGACCTGGCTCTTGATGTCGTCGCCGACGATCGGCACGCCGGCCGCGCGGAACTTCTCCGCCCACTCCGGGTCCGATGCGATGAACACGGGCAACGCGTTGACGAACGCCACACCGGCGTCCAGCGCCGCCTGTGCGTAGTGCCGGTCCGCTGCCTCGCTGCCCACCGGCAGGTAGGACACCAGCACGTCGGCGTGGGTGTCCCGCAGCACCTGCGCGACGTCGACCGGCTCGTCGTCCGACTCGGTGATCGTCTCGCGGTAGAAACGCCCCAGCCCGTCGAGGGTGGGGCCGCGCTGCACGGGCACGTCCGACGGCGGCACGTCGGCGATCTTGATCGTGTTGTTCTCGCTGGCGGAGATCGCCTCGGCGAGGTCGCGGCCGACCTTCTTCGCATCGACGTCGAACGCGGCGACGAACGTGACGTCGCGGACGTGGTACCCGCCGAAGTCGACGTGCATCAACCCGGGAACCCGGGCCGACGGATCCGCGTCCCGGTAGTACTGCACACCCTGCACGAGTGACGCGGCACAGTTGCCGACGCCGGCGATCGCCACCCTGACCTGGTGCGGGCGCACGGTCGGTTCGCTGGTCATTGTTCTCCCGGATTCTTCGGTGTGGGCTCGGTCGGTGTGGGCTCGGTCGGTGTGGGTTCGGTCGGTGTGGGTTCGGTCGGGTTCGACCGGCTCCGGTCGGACCCGCTCCGGCCCGGCTCGTGGGCCGCCCGCTCCTCCTGGATCAGCTCGTTGAGCCACCGCACCTCGCGCTCGCTGGCGTCGAGGCCGAGCTGGTGCAGCTCGCGCGTGTAGCGGTCGATCTGCTCCCCCGCACGGGCCAGCACGGACCGCAGGCCCTCCCGCCGCTCCTCCACCGCCCGCCGACGGCCCTCGAGGATGCGCATCCGGATCTCGGCGGGCGTGCGGGAGAAGAACGCGAGGTGCACGCCGAAGCCGTCGTCGTCGAACGACTGCGGCCCCGAGTCCGCCAGCAGCTCGGCGAAGCGCTCCTTGCCCTCGGCGGTGATCCGGTACACGCGCCGGGCGCGGCGGGTCCACGTGCCGTCCGGCGTCGCGGCGTCCTCGACGATCAGCCCGGCTCTCGTGAGACGCCGCAGCGCGGGGTACAGGGATCCGTAGGAGATGACCCGCAGGCCGCCGAGGCGGGTGCTGAGCTGCTTGCGCAGCTCGTACCCGTGCACCGGAGCCTCGTAGAGCAGGCCCAGGATCGCCAGCTCGAGCACGGCGACCCTCCTCACGGTTCGCTCGATCGGTTGATTCAGTATATCGAGCCGATACATCCGCGCCTGACTCCACGGGTGTCGTCACCCGGCTGGCCGCAGGACGTGCCGGCGGTCCGAACGGATGTATGGCCCACCCCGCGTACTCTGACGCGGGTGCGGACCCAGCGACAGGTGGTCGACTACGCGTTGCAGCGCCGTGTGCTGCTCGCGGACGTCCACGCGGGTCACGTCGCCCTGGAGGAGGTCTGCGATGCGGGGCCCTACCTGCTCCGCGCCGCCCGCTTCCACGGCGAGGCCACGGAGCAGACGTGCCCGGTCTGCCGCAAGGAGCGGCTCACCCTCGTGTCGTGGGTCTTCGGTGATGCCCTGCGGCAGGCCGCGGGTTCGGCCCGGCGCCCGGACGAGCTCGAGCGGCTCGCGGCACTGCACGCCGACTTCTCCGTCCACGAGGTGGAGGTCTGCCGCTCCTGTCGGTGGAACCATCTCGTGCTCTCCTACGTCCTGGGTACCGGTGACACCCCCGACACCGGAACCGGCCGGGCCCGCGTCCGACGCCGGACCGTCGCCGAGTGACCCCCCACCTTTCGACTCCCCCCGGAGTGTGCGGTGAGTGACCAGCGCGAGTACCCCCCCGGTCCGGAGCATCCCGTCGGCCATCCGCAGGTGGCAGTGCCGGCGGGGTATCCCGGGGTCCGCCCGGGTCCGCCCGCTCCGCCTGCCGCGCCACCCCCGCGCTGGCCCGTGCCGGTGGCCCGGCCGTCGGGTCCGCGTCCTCAACCCGCCGGTGCGGTCCCGCTGCTCACCCACGAGGCGGCGGTCGGCGGCTGGCCGTCGTCGGGGTACCCCCCCGAGCCGGCCGCACCACCCGCCGGCGATGCCGCCCGGACGGCCACCGCGCGGCAGCGACCGGGGTACGGCCCTCCCCCCGGTCCGCCGCCCGCTCGGAGCGGTCTCCCGGCCGGTGACGGCCGCCGCCACCCGGCCGGATCCGGTGGGGGCGGCCGCCGTTGGCCGCGCCGCCTGCTGTGGTCGCTGGTGGCGCTGCTCGGCCTTGGCCTGCTCGCCCCGGTGGTGGCGTTCCTCGTCGGCTGGGTGATGTTCGACGTGCCCTCGGCGGATCAGACCCAGGTCACGCAGGTCGCGACGTTCAAGTACGCGGACGGCGCCGCGCTGGCCACCATCCGGCCGGACAACGTCAACCGCACGATCGTCACGCTGAACCAGGTGCCCGAGCACGTCCGGCACGCCGTGCTGTCGGCCGAGGACCGGTCGTTCTACTCCAACCCCGGCTTCGATCTGACCGGTATCGGCCGGGCGCTGTGGAACCAGGCGACCGGCGGGGTCGGCGGCGGCTCGACCATCACCCAGCAGTACGTCAAGGTGTCCACCGGGCAGGACTCCGCGTCGCTGTGGCGCAAGTACAAGGAGGTCGTGCTCGCGGTCAAGACCTCCCAGGAACAGAGCAAGGACCAGATCCTCGAGAACTATCTGAACGTCATCTACCTCGGCCGCGGCGCCTACGGCATCCAGGCGGCCAGCCAGGCCTACTTCGGCAAGGACGTCAAGGACCTCTCGGTCGCCGAGGGCGCGATGCTCGCCGGCACGATCCAGTCGCCGTCGCGGTGGGACCCGGCGAAGAACCTCGAGAAGTCGAACGAGCGCTGGAACTTCGTCCTCGACGGCATGGTCGCCCAGGGCTGGCTGCCGGCCGCGGACCGTGCTCAGGAGAAGTTCCCCGCGTTCCTGCCGGAGGCGCCGCAGGGCGGCGGGATCCCCGGCGACGCGGGCGGCCACGTCTACAAGCTCGCGATGGACGAGCTCGCGGCCCGCGGGATCACCGACCAGGAGATCAACACCGAGGGGCTGACCATCGATCTCACGATCGACTCGAAGCGCCAGCAGCAGGCCGTCGCGGCGGTGACGAAGGTCCTCAAGGGGCAGCCGGCGAAGCTGCGGGGCGCGCTGGTGTCGGTCGACCCCAAGACCGGGGCGATCCTGGCCTACTACGGCGGTACCAACGGCCTGGGTGTCGACTACGCGCAGGCCCGCCGCCAGCCCGGATCGGCGTTCAAACCGTTCGTGCTGTCCGCGGCGCTGCAGGACTCCCGCCAGAAGGTCGGGCTCGGGAGTACCTACGACGGGTCGTCGCCGCAGTCCTTCCTCGGCGTTCAGGTGAGCAACTCCGAAGGCTTCAGCTGCAACCCGTGCACGGTGCAGCAGGCGATGACCAAGTCGGTCAACACCGTCTTCTACAAGATGGGCATCGACGCCGGCCCGCAGCGTGTGGTCGACGCCGCGCACCAGGCCGGGATCCCGTCGGACGAGTTGCCCACCCCCACGGCGGGCATCGCGCTGGGCGACAAGGAGGTCCGCCCGATCGACATGGCGTCGGCGTTCGCGACGTTCGCCGCCGACGGCATCCACCGCGACGCCTTTGTGGTGGCGAAGGTGACGTCGGCCGACGGCCGGGTGATCTACGACCACGGCACGGCGAGCGGGCAGCAGGCCGTGCCGCAGCCGGTCGCCCGCAACGTCACCGAGGCGATGACCGATGTCGCGTCTTCCGGCGGGATCGCCCCCGCAGGCCGGGCGGTTGCCGGCAAGACCGGCACCGTGCAGCACCCGACCCTGAAGGGGCAGAACAAGGACGCCTGGATGGTCGGTTACACCCCGTCGGTCTCGACCGCAGTCTGGGTCGGCACCGACCAGAGCGATCCGATCAAGAACTCCGCCGGACGCCCCGTGTTCGGGCGGATGCTGCCCGGCTCGATCTGGCAGGCGTTCATGACCGGTGCGCTGCGCGGCACCCCGGTCGAGCAGTTCTCACCCTTCGTCGCCCTCGGCACCCCGCCGAGCACCGCCACGGGCGGGTCGACGGCCGGAACCGACGAGAAGTCCGACGAGAAGTCCGACGGGGATTCCGAGGACGAGGACAAGGACAAGAAGAAGTCCGACAGCGACAGCAGCGACTCGGATCACGGGTCGGACGGCTCGAGCGGCTCGGACAGCTCGCGCAGTCGCGACTCCGGCAGCAGGTCCGGCGGATCCGGTAGCGACGACTCGTCGGACGAGGGAACCGCGTTCCAGGTGCCGCGGTTCACCGTCCCGAGTCTGCCCGACAGTCGGCCGGTGGGGCAGGCATCGGGGCAGCAGCAGCTGGCGGCCGGGACACCGGCCGCGGGATGAGTCGGCCCCCGGGACCGGATGTCTCCCCGGACCCCGTCGGCCGGGTCATTCCGAGCTGGGCCGAGCCGCTCGCGGTCGCCGCCAGCCGGGTTGTCGGCGGCCCGCTCGGCATGCATGCCGTCGTCGGGCGGAGCCGGTTCTGGACGCCGCTGCGCGTGGTCCTGCTCGTCGCCGTCGCCGTCGTCGCGCTCGGCTGGCTGGGCAAGGCGCCCTGTCTGCAGCAGTACAAGACCGACGACGGGCTCGCGCTCGACTGGCGCAACAACCGCCAGTACGTGGCGATGTGCTACTCGGACACCGTGCCCCTCTTCGGCATCGAGCGTCTGGACAGCGGGGCCGTGCCCTATCGCGACTCCTGGGTGCAGGACCCGGGCACGCCCACCGAGCAGATCCGCTACATGGAGTACCCGGTGTTGACCGGCTTCTTCCAGTACGCGAACGCGCGGCTGGCCGCGGCCTGGCTCGTGCTGGTCGGGCAGCAGTCGTGGCTGCCGACGGCACTGCCGGTCGTCGTGTACTTCACCTTCTCGGCATTCTGGCTCGCGCTCGCGTGGCTGGTCACCGTATGGGCGGTGGCTCGCCTCCGGCCCGCCCGTCCGTGGGATGCGGTGCTTGTCGCCTGCTCACCGCTGGCGGCGCTGCACGTGTTCACCAACTTCGACGCGCTCGCGGTCGCGTTCGCGACCGCCGCGCTGCTCGCCTTCGCCCGGCGCCGGCCCGTGCTCGCCGGCCTCCTGCTGGGTGTGGGCGGCGCGGCGAAGGTGTACCCGCTGATCCTGCTGCTGCCGTTGATCCTCGTGGGGATCCGCAGGCGCGAGCCGCGCCCGGTGGTGGTCACCACCGTGGTGGCGCTCGGCACGTGGGCGGCGATCAACGGGCCGGTCGCGCTGGTCTGGACACCCGGCTGGTGGGAGTTCTTCTGGCTCAACGCGAGCCGTTCCGCCGACCCCGACTCGCTCTGGTACGTCGTCTCCTACTTCACCGGCTGGCCCGGGCTCGACGGCGAGCTCGTCGCGGGAGAGAGTCCGACGGTGCTGAACGCCGTGATCGCCGCGCTGTTCGTCGTGGTGGGCATCGGCCTGGTCATGCTCGTGCGCCGCGCCCCGCAGCCCCCGCGGCTCGCGTCGCTGGCGTTCCTCGCCATCGCGGCGTTCCTACTGGTCAACAAGGTGTGGAGCCCGCAGTACTCGCTGTGGCTCGTGCCGCTCGCGGTGCTCGCGCTGCCCCGATGGCGGCTGCTTCTGGCATGGATGACGCTCGACGCGCTCGTCTGGGTGCCGCGGATGTCCTACTACGTCGGCCCGGGCGGCCGCGGGTTGCAGCCCGACTGGTTCCTCGGCGCCGTCGTGGCCCGGGACGTGCTGGTCGTGGTGTTGATGGTGCTGGTGGTGCGCAGCGTCCTCAAGCCGGCGACGGACCCGGTCCGTGCTGTGACAGGAAGCGCGTCGGATGTCGACGACCCGGAGTGGCCGGCCGCGGTGCCGACGAGCGCGGACGCCGCCGACCGCCTGCCCGCGTTCAGCTCGTCCGCACCGCGGTAGTGGGGGGGACCGACAGAGCACGCGTTGGCGGCACCCGCAACGCCACGACGAACAGCCCCGCCAGGAGGGCTGCCCGGCCCCACACCCCGATCACGACGGCCTGGGCGGCGAACCCGCCTCCGATGCCGGCGTCCAGGCCCGCGTTGAACAGGTAGAACAGCCGGAAGATGCCGACGTACATCGCGAGGTCCGCCACCAGGTACGCGACGATCCAGCCCCAGTGCACCCGCAGCAGGACGAAGAACGGCAGGAGCCACAGGGTGTACTGCGGCGAGTGCACCTTGTGCAGCAGGAGGAACCCGCACAGCATCGCTGCGCTGACCCCGATCCACGGGTAGCTCCCCTCCCGCCGCCAGCGGTACCAGCCGACGGCCACGGCGACCGTGAACGACGCCAGCACCAGCACGGGCGAGAGCCGGTCCACCGCGGCCTGGAACTCCAGGTTCGCCGGCTCCGACCAGGGCCGGAAGCCCCAATACCAGATCGAGTTCGTGGTGATGTCGACCTTCCGCAACTCCTGGAAGGTGAACGACGCCCGCCAGCCCTCGTAGCCCGCGATCATGAACGGCAGGTTCACCAGCACGACCGTGACCACCGCTGCGGCGACGACCCGCAGCGCGCCCCGCCAGTCCGGCGCCGCGCCGCGACCGGGTGCGGTGAGCACCAGCAGCGCGAGCGGGGCGACGAACGCGCCGGGGTAGAGCTTGAACGCGAAGCCGAGCCCGAGCAGCACCGCGGCGACCACGGCGCGGTCGGTCAGCGGGCGGGCGGTGCGCCAGCCGTGCACCGCGTACACCGCGCCGACCGAGCAGGCCACGACCGGCAGGTCCCAGTTGTGGAAGGCGTAGAGCACCAGCGGTGGACCGAGGGCCCAGAGCAACGCCCGCCAGCGGGCGAGCCGGCCCAACAGCCAGCCCGTGAGCAGCCCGAAGGGCGCCATGAGCAGCGCCGACCACGCCAGGAACTCCCCGTCGGTGTGCGACGGCACTGCCGCGACCCACATCAGCAGCCCCGACAGGACCGGGTACTCCACCGTGCCGCCGCGCAGCTCACCCTCGGGCGTGATCGACCCGGTCAGATAGGGGAAGACGTGCTGATCGATGTCGCGGCCCAACCACAGCTTCTGGATGTCCGAGTAGCAGACGTCGCGGTTGGCCCGCTCCGTGAAGTCCGGGGTACTGCGACCCTGCGTGTCGAACTCCGGGCCGACACAGCGGGCCTTGTTGGCGTACCCGGCGATCAGCGTGAGCCCGGTCAGCAGCACGATCACCGCGAGCATCAGCCTGCCCGCGCCGGCCTGGCGCCTCGTCGACGCCCGGGCGTCGCTGTCGACGTCCGGTGTCGGGTCGGCGGCCACACCCGTCATGGGGTCACGAACCGAGCCGCTCGCGCAGGAACGCGACGTCCGCCGCCTGGCCCTCCGCCGGGGTCTCGACCACGACCGGTGCCCCGGCCGCGGCGCACACGCCGACCAGGAGGTCCGGGTCGATCGTGCCCTGCCCGACGTTCGCGTGCCGGTCGGCGCCCGACCCGAACGCGTCCCGCGAGTCGTTGAGGTGCACGAGGTCGATCCGCCCGGTGATCGCCTTGATCCGGTCGACCGCGTCGACCAGCTCCTCACCTGCGGCGTGCGCATGACAGGTGTCGAGGCAGAAGCCGACGTCGAACTCGCCGACGGCGTCCCAGAGGCGGGCCAGCGCGTCGAACCGCCGAGCCATGGCGTGCTCGCCCCCCGCGGTGTTCTCGATCAGCACCGGAACCGGGAAACCGCCCTGGTCCGCCTGGCGAACGAGGAACTTGCGCCAGTTCGCCACGCCGTCAGCGGCGTCGTCCTTCGCGGTGACGTGCCCACCGTGCACCACGAGCCCGATGGCCCCGACCTCGGCCGCGCCTGCGGCGTGCTGCGTCACCAACGTGCGGGAGGGGATGCGGATCCGGTTGTTCGGGGAGGCGAGGTTGACGACGTACGGCGCGTGCACGACGACCGTCAACGCTCCCTCGCGCAGCTCGGTCGCCTGCGGGTGCGTCGGGGGCTTCTTCCACCCCTGTGGGTCGGCCAGGAACATCTGCACGATCTCGGCCCCGCACTGCGCCGCCGAGGCGACCGGGTCGGCCTCGCGCACGTGGGCACCGATGAGCATGGCCCTTAGAGTAGTGACCGCCCCCGACAGTTCCCCGGTGCCGCCTCGGGGCCGCGCCGTCGGGGTGGTCGCACCCGGTTGATACTCTGGGGTACTGCCCCGATCGGCCGCCCAGGCGCGGTCGCCGACGTCCGCCCTCGCGGCGGACCGTTCTTGTCGGGGTGGGGTGAGAACCTCCTGCCGCGGACCGACCGCGGCCGCTACCAGTCCACAGGAGGTGAGTGGTTCTCATGCGTCACTACGAGCTGATGGTCATCCTCGACCCGGGTCTCGACGAGCGCACCGTGCAGCCGTCCCTGGAGACCTTCCTCAACGTCATCCGTACCGATGGCGGTTCGGTGGAGAAGGTCGAGGTGTGGGGCAAGCGCCGACTGGCCTACGAGATCAACAAGAATGCCGACGGGATCTACGCCGTCGTCGAGGTCACCTGCGAGCCGGCCACGGTCGCCGAGCTCGACCGCCAGCTGGGGCTCAACGAGTCCGTGCTGCGGACGAAGGTCCTGCGCATCGAGCGCAAGCGCGTCCCCGTGGCTGCGAGCTGATCATGGCTGGTGAAACCGTCATCACCGTGGTCGGCAACCTGACGGCCGACCCCGAGCTGCGCTTCACCCCGTCGGGTGCGGCGGTCGCCAACTTCACCGTGGCCTCCACGCCCCGCACCTTCGACCGCCAGTCCGGTGAGTGGAAGGACGGTGAGGCGCTGTTCCTGCGCTGCAACGTGTGGCGGCAGCCGGCGGAGAACGCCGCCGAGTCGCTGACCCGCGGCATGCGCGTCATGGTGTCCGGGCGGCTGCGGCAGCGGTCGTTCGAGACGCGTGAGGGCGAGAAGCGCACCGTCGTCGAGCTCGAGGTCGACGAGGTCGGCCCGTCGTTGCGCTACGCCACGGCGAAGGTGAACAAGGTCGCCCGCAGCGGTGGCGGCGGCTACGGCAGCGGTGGCGGTGGCAACGGCGGCCGTGGTGGGTCGGCGCCGACCGGCGGTTACGACGACCCGTGGGGTTCCGCGCCGCCTGCCGGTGGTGCCCCCGCGGCCGACGACGAGCCGCCGTTCTAAGAGGGTCCCTCGACACCGGCAGGTGCGCCGGGGCGCGGAACCCGGTGTCTCAAGATCAAGATCCTCTCAAGCGCCGCATCACCTTCCCCACACCAGAACCACCAGGAGCACCCCATGGCCAAACCCATCCTGCGCAAGGTCAAGAAGAAGGTCTGCGCGTTCTGCAAGGACACGGCCCAGGACATCGATTACAAGGACACCGGCCTGCTGCGGAAGTTCGTCTCGGACCGCGGCAAGATCCGGGCCCGTCGGGTCAGTGGCAACTGTCGCCAGCACCAGCGGGACGTCGCGGTCGCCGTGAAGAACTCGCGCGAGGTCGCCCTCCTGCCCTACACCTCGACCGCACGCTGAGGGGAAGGAACATCGTGAAGCTCATCCTCACCGGTGACGTGCCCAACCTCGGCGCGCCCGGCGACATCGTCGAGGTCAAGGACGGCTACGGCCGCAACTACCTGCTCCCGCGCGGGATGGCGATCGTGGCCACCCGAGGCGCGGAGAAGCAGGTGGCCGCGATCCGCCGGGCCCGCAAGTCCCGCGAGATCCGTGACCTCGGGCACGCCCGCGAGGTCGCCGCGCAGCTGGGCGACCTGAATATCACCGTCACGGCGAAGGCTGCGGGTGACTCGGGCCGGCTGTTCGGCTCGGTGACGGCGTCGGACGTCGTCACCGCGGTCCGGGCCGCGGGCGGCCCGGCACTCGACCGCCGTGCGGTCGAGGTGCTCGGCCAGATCAAGACCGTCGGCACGCACCCGGTCACGGTGCGCCTGCACCCGGAGGTCACCACGGAGCTGGACGTCGCGGTGGTCGCCGGCTGACCCCGGCAATCACTCTGCGTGAGGGGCGGGTGAGGGTCCACAGATCCCCACCCGCCCCTCTGGTGTCTCCGGTGACCTCGTGTCGTGTCTGGCGAGCATCGTGCCTGGTGGGTGCCAGGTTGCGTCGGGGTTGCGTCGCTGTCGCCGAGCGGGCCTGTGGACGCGCCGTGTGGACACACGGTCCGTGAGCGCGACACGCCGAGAAGTCGATCTTTTCGGCGTGTCGTCATCCCAATCTTGTCCACAGCTGGGCACCCGGCGCTGAGCTGCGCCAACGGACATGAAGCAGGGGTTGTCCCCACTCTGTCCACAGGGCGGTCGGGATAGCCTGCTGGGCGTCGTCCCCACCATCCCCATGTTGTCCACAGGAGGTCCCGCAGGCCGGCTTGGACACCGGGGTCCGGGCGCCTAACCTCGCCGCACACGGGGTCGCGCGGGTGGTGCGCGCCGCCTGCCGCCCGAACTGCGGCGTCGGTGACTTCCCCGAGCGCATCGAACACATGTTCGATACACTGTCGACCGGGGGTGACGCTGCGTATGGCTGTGACGGACGATCGCGCGGCGGGTCGCCCCCGCCCGGTGCGCGCCGCAGGTGACGGCCCGGGGCCCGGGGCCGACCTGTCGCCGTTCGACCGCCAGCCCCCGCAGGACCTCACGGCCGAGCAGTCGGTCCTCGGCGGCATGCTGCTGAGCAAGGACGCCATCGCGGACGTCGTCGAGGTCCTGCGGCCCGACGACTTCTACCGTCCGGCGCACCAGACCGTCTACGAGTGCATCCTCGACCTCTACGGCCGCGGCGAGCCCGCCGACGCGGTCACCGTGTCCGCCGAACTGCAGCGCCGGGGCGACCTGATCCGCCTCGGTGGTGCCCCGTACCTGCACACGCTCATCGCGACCGTCCCCACCGCAGCGAACGCCGCCTACTACGCCGAGATCGTCGCCGAGAAGGCCACGCTGCGGCGGCTCGTCGAGGCCGGCACCCGGATCGTCCAGCTCGGTTACCACGGCATGGAGGGCGGCGAGGTCAACGACATCGTGGACCGCGCCCAGGCCGCGATCTACGAGGTCACCGAGCGCAGCACGAGCGAGGACTACGTCGCCCTCGAAGAGCTGCTGCAGCCCACCATGGACGAGATCGACGCCATCGCCTCCCGCGGCGGGGTCTCCCTGGGCGTCCCCACCGGCTTCGTGGACCTCGACGCCGCGACGAACGGCCTGCACCCGGGCCAGATGATCGTCGTGGCGGCCCGCCCGGGGTTGGGGAAGGCCCTGGCGCTCGACACTCCCCTGCCCACCCCGGCCGGCTGGACCACGATGGGTGACGTCGCTGCAGGCGACTTCCTGCTGGGCGCGGACGGTCGGCCCACGCAGGTCGTCGCCGCCACCGAGGTGATGCTCGGGCGGCCCTGCTACGAGGTCGCCTTCTCGGACGGCACGGTCATCGTCGCGGACGCCGAGCACCAGTGGGTCACCGTCGACGGTGCCGATCGCCGTGCCGTTCGCACCACCCAGGTGCTCGCCGCCACGCTGCGGAGCCCCGACGGGCGGCCCCACCACGTCGTCGACGCCGCGCCCGTCGCCCGTGCACACCCTGCCCCGCTCGTGCACGCCGCGCCCGTCGCCCGTGCACACCGGTCGCCGCTCGTGCACACCGTCCGCGATGTGCACGGCGCCCCCGCGGTGTGCACGGCCGCGCCAGCCATGTCCCTCCGCCGCCCCCGGCCACGGTTGATCGTCGACGTCCGTCCGGTGCCGAGCGTGCCCGTGCGCTGTGTCGAGGTCGACGCCTCCGACCACCTCTACCTGGCCGGACACTCCATGGTGCCCACGCACAACTCCACGCTGGGGCTGGACTTCGCGCGGTCCTGCTCGGTCAAGCACGGCATGACGAGTGCGGTGTTCTCGCTCGAGATGAGCAAGAGTGAGATCGTCATGCGGCTGCTGTCCGCCGAGGCGCGGATCCGGCTCGCCGACATGCGCGCCGGGCGGATGAGCGATGACGACTGGACGCGCATGGCGCGGCGGATGAGCGAGATCAGCGAGGCGCCGTTGTTCATCGACGACTCGCCGAACCTCACGCTCATGGAGATCCGCGCGAAGGCGCGCCGGCTCAAGCAGCGCAACGACCTGAAGCTGCTGATCCTGGACTACCTGCAGCTGATGACCTCGGGCCGCAAGGTCGAGTCCCGCCAGCAGGAGGTCAGCGAGTTCTCCCGGCAGATCAAGCTGCTGGCCAAGGAGCTCGAAGTCCCCGTCGTGGCGATCAGCCAGCTGAACCGCGGCCCCGAACAGCGCACCGACAAGCGACCGATGATCTCGGACCTGCGCGAGTCCGGCTGTGTCACAGCCGGCACGCGCCTGCTGCGCGCGGACACCGGCGCCGAGATCACCATCGGCGACCTGCTCGCCTCCGGGGAACGCGGCGTGCGCCTGTGGTCGGTGGACGAGCGGATGCGGATGGTGGCCCGCGAGGTCACCAACGTGTTCCCGAGCGGGGTCAAGGAGGTGTTCCGCGTCCGCCTGGCCTCTGGCCGGGAGGTCGAGGCCACCGCGAACCACCCGCTTCTCACCGTCGACGGCTGGTGCGCGCTGGGCGATCTGACCGTCGGCGATCGAGTCGCGACCCCGCGCCGCATCCCTGCGCCTCTGGAGAGCGTGCCGATGCCCGAGGAGCGGGTGGTGCTGCTGGCGCACCTCATCGGCGACGGGTCGTTCGTGAAGCGGCAGCCGCTCCGGTACGCGAGCACGGACGAGGCGAACCTGCAGGCGGTGGGCGCAGCCGCGTGGAACGAGTTCGGCATCGCCGCGATCCGTGACGACCACGCGGCAGCACGCTGCACCAGCCTGCGGCTGCCGGCGCCGTACCGGCTCGCGCGCGGCAGGCGGAACCCGATCGCCGAGTGGCTGGACGAGCTGGGGTTGTTCGGGCTGCGCAGCCACGAGAAGTTCGTGCCGGCCCGGGTGTTCTCGCTTCCGGACGAGCAGGTAGCCCTGTTCCTGCGGCACCTGTGGGCGACTGATGGCTCGGTGAGCTGGGACAAGTACGCGTCGATGGGCAAGATCTACTATGCCTCGACGAGCCGGCGCCTCGTTGAGGACGTGGCGCGACTGCTGTTGCGGCTCGGTGTACGTAGTCGCCTGCAGCGCACGACGAAGTCCGGCTACCGGCACTGCTGGCACCTGTACGTCACCGGCAACGAGAACCAGCTCGTATTCCTTCGCGAGATCGGTGTGCACGGGCTCCGTGGAGATGCGGCGCGCGAGCTGGCCGACCGGCTCGACGGAATCGTCGGGCGGGTGAACGCCGACACGGTTCCCCTCGAGGTGTGGAACAAGGTGCGTCATCTGCTGGCCGCCCAGCAGATGACGCACCGCGACTTCGCGGCCGCGATGGGTTCTCGGTTCTGCGGATCGAGGATGTGGAAGCACGCCCCGAGCCGGTCGCGCCTGGCGCGTGCTGCCGCCGTGCTGCACGACGCCGAACTGGACATGCTCGCCACCAACGACGTCTTCTGGGACAAGATCGTCGAGGTGCAGAGTTTGGGCGATCAAGAGGCCTACGACGCCACGGTAGACGCCGTGCATAATTTCACGGCTAACGGTATAATTATGCACAACTCGATCGAACAAGATGCGGATATGGTCATTCTGTTGCACCGGCCCGACGCATTCGAGCGCGACGACCCCCGCGCCGGCGAGGCGGACCTCATCCTCGCCAAGCACCGCAACGGTCCCACCAGCACCATCACCGTCGCCCACCAACTGCACTACAGCCGCTTCGCGGACCTTGCCCACGGTTGAACGCAGCTTGCAGCCAGCCACGGCGCTGCCGGAACCCGCGTCGGGCTCCGCCTTCCGCCACGCCCACCCCGCCGTCAACGAACGTTATGTGGGGACCGCTGGGACGCGGCGGCCCAGCAGTGCGAGAGTCCGCTCCCAGGCATTGCTACCCGCGGAGAGCGACGGACTGAACGGCGCACCCGGTCGGGTACGGGCGCTCTCCGGGATGCGCGCCGCCGCGCGAGCGACGTGGTCGACGAGGTCAGGGGCGGGCTCGTAGTATTCGCCGAGCGCTGTAGCGACATCCCAGGAGTGCACCACGGTGTCGAGCAGATGGGCTTCGACGAGGAACGCGACAGGCAGGGGGTGGGTTCGCAGCTCGACCTCGACGACCTCGGCAGCGAGGTCGGCGGCGGCGAATGCAGCGAGCAGGTCGGCCGCCGAGGCCGCCCACGCCGCCGGCGTCCACGACACCGGCGCGTAGGCGGCAGCGGGTGCGTCGCCGTCGCGGACGGCGGCCGCGAAGCCGCGGTGCTGGCCGACCATGTGTGCGAGCAGGGTGCCGAGGTCCCAGCCGACGCACGGCGTGGGGCGGGAGAGGTCATCCGGGCCGACGCGGGCGACAAGCGCGTCCGCCGCGGCCAGGGCCCGGCGATGGGCGGGACGGAGATCGTCGAACATCGACCTAGATAATCACCTTTAGGTGACGGTTTCAAGGTGGTGATGGACTGTCGCCGTGGACCTGACTCCGCGCCGCGACCTGCTCGCCGCCCTCCTGCCGATTACGCGGGCGCTGCGGCGGGTGGAGGAGGTCGCGGCCGCACGGGAGAACCTGACGATGTG